>JBGUQD010000122.1:0-19285 GCA_045130755.1 Candidatus Limivicinus sp.
TCCTGCTCAACACCGACTGGGATATGGCGGGGCTTGAGGAGCATCTGCCGAACCGGGCCAAGCGCATCATCGCCCAGAACGGCCTCAACTTCTACACCATCGACGCCACCGACATCGCCCAGCAGATCGGTCTCGGCAACCGCACGAACACCGTGCTGCAGTCTGCGTTCTTCAAGCTCTCGGGCGTGCTGCCCATCGAGGACGCCGTGCAGTACATGAAGGACGCCATCGTCAAGACCTATTCCAAGAAGGGCGAGAAGATTGTCAACATGAACTGCGCCGCCGTTGACGCAGGCCTCACCGCCTTGAAGAAGATCGACGTGCCTGCGGGCTGGGCCGATCTCAAGGACGAGGAAGAGACCGTCGACCAGAGCCTGCCGACCTACATCCGCGAGATCCAGATTCCGGTCAACAAGCAGGCGGGCGACAAGATCCCGGTGTCGAAGTTCATGCCCTACGCCGACGGCGTGAGCCCGGTGGAGACCTCCAAGTACGAGCGCCGCGGCATCGCCACGAACGTCCCCAAGTGGATTCCCGAAAACTGCATCGGCTGCAACATGTGCTCGCTGGTGTGCCCCCACGCCTGCATCCGTCCCTTCCTCGTCACCGAGGCGGAAAAGGCCGCCGGTCCCGAGGGCATGGTTACGAAGAAAGCAGTCGGCAAGGGCTTTGAAAACTACACCTACCGCATTCAGGTCGATCCCATCGACTGCCAGGGCTGCTCCTCCTGCGCCAATGTCTGCCCGGCGAAGGAGAAGGCCCTTGTCATGCAGCCGCTGGAGAGCCAGATGCACGAGCAGCCGAACTGGGATTACCTCGTGAATCTGCCGGTCAAGGCAAACCCCATGGACAAGTTCAGCACCCGCGGCAGCCAGTACGAGCGCCCGCTCTACGAGTTCAACGGCTCCTGCGCCGGCTGCGGCGAAGCTCCCTACATGAAGCTCATGACCCAGCTCTTCGGCGAGCGCATGTATGTGGCGGACGCCACCGGCTGCACCTACGTGGTCGGCTCCTCCACGCCCACCTTCCCCTATGCGAAAACTGCCAAGGGCTACGGCCCCGCGCCCTCCAACTCCCTGTTTGAGAACAACGCCGAATACGGCCTCGGCATGTGCCTGTCGGTCGACCAGATGCGCCGTCAGGCGAAGACCCATGCGGAAGCGGCCCTCGTCAAAACCGGCGACGAGAAGCTGAAAGCCGCGCTCAGTGCCTGGCTCGAAAAGGGCGACGAGCCCGCCAGTACCCGTGAGGTGTCCGACGCGCTCAAGGAAGCGCTGGCCGTCACGAATTGCGAGTGCGAGGATGTGGCATGGCTCCGCAGCCGCACCGACGCGCTGGTCAAGAAGAGCATGTGGATGTACGGCGGCGACGGCTGGGCCTACGACATCGGCTACGGCGGCCTTGACCATGTCCTCGCCTCCGGCATCGATGTGAACATCCTCGTCGTGGATACCGAGGTCTACTCCAACACCGGCGGTCAGGCGTCAAAGGCCACGTCCATCGGCGCGGTAGCGCAGTTTGCAAACGCCGGCAAGGCGACCGCGAAGAAGGATCTCGGCCGCATGGCCATGGTGTACGACAACGTGTATGTCGCCAAGGTCGCCATGGGCGCCAATCCCGCCCAGCTCATCACCGCCCTCAAGGAGGCCGAGGCCCACAAGGGTCCGTCCCTCATCATCGCCTACGCCCCCTGTATCAACCACGGTCTCGTCAACGGCATGGGCAAGGCCATGGCAGAGGAAAAGCTGGCGGTGGAGTGCGGTTACTGGCCGCTCTTCCGCTACATCCCCGAGAATCTGGACAAGGGACTCAACCCCTTCATCCTCGACAGCAAAGAACCCAACGGCAAGCTCCGCGAGTTCATGATGGGCGAGGTCCGCTTCGCCTCCCTGACCCGCACCTTCCCCGAGCGCGCCGAGGTTCTCTTCAAGGAGGCCGAGGAATTTACCGCCCGTCGCTATGCCCAGTACAAGGCCATGGCCGGAAAGTAAAGCGTTTTCCAACATAAAACATAAAAAAACTCCCTTCCACGGAAGGGAGTTTTTTTGTTTATCTTTCCTCGACCAGCATGCCGGTGAGGGGCGGGACGGAGAAGCGCTCGGTGAAGAGCTCGCATTTGCAGAGGAAGGAACAGAAGATATGCCGCCCCTGATGGCTCAGGGATTCGTAGTTTCCCTGCCCTTTGGCGAGGATCACATCCGCGCTGTCAAGAGCCTGCCTCGCCTCCGCTGAGAGCATGCTGTAAATCGTGCCTGCCGCGGCTGACCCGCTGGAGATCACGCGGGCCGTCTGCGGCAGTCCCACATATTCCGCGTCCTCCATGGTGGCGTCATTGAGCACCTCGCTGCCGCGCACCATGACGCTGATGTCCAGCTTGGGAAAGCGGCGGCGGAGCTCCGTGAGAAAGAGCTTGTCCAGCACGATCTCACCGCAGTTGTCCGCGACAAGCAGAAAGCTTTCGGCGCTTTCGCACTGCCGAAACAGGGATTCCATGACTGCTGTATCGTGCTCGCTCGCCTTTACATCTTCAAAGAGTCGGAGGAAGGTCTGCTCGTCCACATGGTTCATAGCCCCGAAGTCGATGTAGTTTCCGATGCGGGCGTAGAGCAGCGCCGTTTCCATCGGCTCGGGCGAAGCCTCGATCTTCTCGCGCACAGCCCCTTCCATGGACAGGGCCAGGTCGTTGTACTGCTTCTTGATCTCCCGGTAGGATGCGCATTTCCCGAAGCGCTCTTCATAGGCCCGGTCAAACAGGTATACCAGGTACGGTGCGGTGTCCGTCTCCCGCCGGGTGTCGATCAGCCGCCTGACTTCCGCAAGATATGCTGCATCGTCCGTGCGGTGCAGCTGTTTGTCGAAGAGGCAGGCGGCGCAGCTTTCATTGATCCTCATGTTTCGTTCCCCATATCAGCTTTTGATTTCCTCTGCCGTGCAGAGGATGCCCGCGCTCTTCGCGCAGTCCAGCAGGCGGCGGTTTTCACGGTTGACGCTGCCGAAGTCCGCAGTGCAGACAGCCTGCTCACAGGTTTTGAGAACTTCCAGCGCCTCTGTCACACGCTCCGCGCTCACCGGCTCGTTTTCCCGGTCGGTGATCACGACGGCGGCAAGAGCTCTCGCTGTCGGCAGGTCCAGATCGTTTTCCGGCAGGACGCCTGCGGCAAAGGGGATGCCCAGGCGGCGCAGCTTCCGGTAAAGGGGAATGCCGCTGCCGCCCCCGCCGATGACGAACACACGCGGCGCGCCCTCGATGGGCGGTGCCTCCGCCGTCCCGGCGAAACTGTCATAGCTGCCGTGTTCGATGGAAAAGAGCTGTTCGATATAGCCGCCCGAAAAGATTTCCTCCGGGCTTCCCATGCGGTCGACGCGCCCTTCACGGATGCAGAGAAGCGTGTCGGCAAAGCGCTGGGCAAGCTCCAGTTCGTGCATGCTCATGACCACCGCGAGCTCCCCGCCCGCAATCAGCTCGCGCACAAGCTGCAGAAAGTCCAGCTTGTGGCGGATATCAAGAAAGGAGGTGGGCTCGTCGAGGATGAGAAGGCGCGGCTGCTGGCAAAGGGCGCGGGCCAGCAGCACCCGCTGGCGCTGCCCGTCGCTGAGAAGGGAGAAATCCGTGTCGGCAAGCTCCGACACGCCGACTTTCTCCATGCTCTCGCGCACGATGCGTTTATCCTCGTCCGTGAGGATGCCAAGTCTGCCTGTATAGGGGTAGCGGCCGACAGCGACCACCTCGGCGGCGCTCATCAGCTCCGGCTCCGGCCTTGCGGTCAGCACCGCAGCAGTGAGGCGGGCAAGATGGCGTTCATGATACGTCCGCAGCTGTCTGCCGTCAAGATATACGGCGCCGCCCGTCGGGGGAAGCGCACCCATCAGGGTCTTGAGCAGTGTGGACTTGCCCGCGCCGTTCGGGCCGATAAGACACAGCACCTGCCCCGGCCGGGCCGCAAGGGCGATGTCCCGCACCACGGTTTTCTCCCCGTAGCCGACCGAGAGCTTTTCGGTATACAGAAGTTTCTTCATCCCCTCGCCTGCCTTTCCCGGTGCAGCAGCATCCAGATCACCACCGGCGCGCCGAACACCGCCGTCACCGAACCGATGGCAAGCTCCGTGGGGGCAAACAGCGTGCGGGCGATGAGGTCACATCCGAGGCAGAAGCCCGCACCGCCGAGAAAGCAGGCGGGCAGCATGACGGCGGGCCTTGCCGTTTTGAAAAGCAGCTTCATGAGTTGGGGCACCGCGATGCCGACAAAGGAGATCGGCCCGGCGAAGGCCGTGACGCAGGCGGACAGGAGACTGGAGATCCCGACGAGGGCGAGGCGAAAGCGCCGGAGGTTCACCCCCATGCTCTTTGCGTAGCCCTCCCCGAGCTGCCAGGCGGTCATGGGCTTTACAAGCAGGACGCAGAGGACGAGCGAGACAAGGACCGCCGCAGCGGCGGCGCCGAGCGCCTCCCAGCTCACGCCCGCAAAGCTCCCCATCGACCAGTAGTGCAGGTTTACGATGTTGGAATCGTCGGCAAAGGTGACGGCAAAATCCGTGACGGCCGAGCAGATATACCCGATCATGACGCCGCAGACGATGAGCCGCGCCATGCCGCGCGTCCTTCCCGCCGCGAGCAGCACAAAGCCCATGATCAGAAGCGCCCCCAGAAAGGCCGCCCCGATCATGCCCCAGGAATTGAGTACCACCCCGCGCCCGAGGCAGGCGATCATGGTCAGCGCCACGGTGAGCTTTGCGCCCGACGAGACGCCCAGCACAAAGGGCCCGGCGATGGGATTGGCAAAAAAGGTCTGCAGCAGAAAGCCCGAAACCGCGAGCGCCCCGCCGAGGACAGCCGCCGCCA
Source organism: Candidatus Limivicinus sp. (assembly GCA_045130755.1). Taxonomy (GTDB): domain Bacteria; phylum Bacillota; class Clostridia; order Oscillospirales; family Oscillospiraceae; genus Limivicinus. Next base: position 4,841 of record JBGUQD010000122.1, read on the forward strand.
AAAGGCGCGGCAGGCGGATGCTCCGGAGGATACGGACCTGTCCGCTGTCATGTTCCGGGGAAAACAGGGCGTGCCAGAGTGCGCCCGCCCCGATGCGGGTGCTGCCGGTGACGAGGTTCAGTATCCCCAGCAGCAGCACCAGCACCGCAAGAAGCAGGAAGCACAGCCATATACGCTTTTGTCGGTTTTCTGTCATGTCATTGTATCCTGTGCAGATATTTCAGATTATCCCCCGTGTCCCCGCTCACAGCGGCGCGGAGCTCTTTGATCATGTCGGCGGCCGCGGAGGAGCGCTGAAACATGCTCATCTCCGTACACCAGACATTTCCCTCTTTGACAGCCTTGAAATCACCCAGCAGGGGGTACTGCGAAAGGAAACTGTCCAGATCCGTCACGTCGCCCGCGACGGTGGAATTGTAGATGAGCACGTCCGCGTCCCTTGCCTGGGCATAGAAGGACTCCATCTGGATGGTCACGGTGGACAGGGCGTTTTCAGAGGGCGGCAGATCGGTGACAGCGGGTGCCGCACCGGCAAGCTCGATCATGCGGGTGATATAGTCGTTGGCCCTTCGCACCGCCACGCCGCCGTTTGCGGTGATGTGGAAGAAGGCGACGGTCTTGTCAAGAGGCTCCAGGCCCTCCACGCTTTGGAAGGTCTCGACCTGACGGTCAAAGAAGGCGTCCGCCTCGGCCTGCTTTCCGCATAAAAGCCCGTAGAGCCGGATCCACTCCACACGCCCGAGGGGGTGGGGCTCATAGCTGGAATACTCGATCAGTACCGGGATCCCCAGCGCCTCGAGCTTTTCTTTTGCGGCGGGGTTGTGGAGGATCATGGTGTTTTCCACCGCAAGCTCACAGCCCTCGGTCAGCAGCGCCTCGTAATCCGGGGCGCTGTATTTGCCGATATAGGCCAGGCGCTCGTCCTCCACCGCCTCACGCAGTTCGGGAATGCGCCAGGAGGGGGCGTCCGTTGAGGTAAAACGCAAACTGTCCAGGGCATCCATCTGCAAAAACAGATCAGGTACGGACGAGCTTGCAAGGTAGAAGCGCTGTACCGGGATCGAGATGCGCTGCAGTTTCTCCAGTCCCTCCGGAATGGACGCGCCCTCGGGCAGGAGCAGGAAGTTCTGATCCCGCACCTGCAGATGAGCTGCGCCTCCGTCATAGCAGTCGACGGAAAAATGCTCGGCATAGGAAAGCTCCATGCTGCCGACCGGTTCCTCAGCCGATGCAGGGGCGCAGTTGAACGCAAAAGCCAGCAGCGCCGCCAGCACACACAGCAGACGCCTCACGGTGCCGCCTCCAGACTGGATGCGTCAAACAGAAGCGTGTAGCTGATCTCGTGCGGCTCACTCATGGCGACGGTGTCGGCGATAACGGGCATGGCCCGGTCAAAGTACAGCACCGGGATACGGAAGGCGGAATTGTCCTCATTGGGAACGGGAAGGACCTTTTCTCCCTCCACCTTCATGTAGTCATAGTTTTTGCTGCTCCAGGCGATGAGCGCGGTGCAGACTCCGTCTTCCACATACAGCGCCGCCGGGCTCTGCACTCTGGCCCTGCCGCTGCCGCCGGAGAGGGTGACGGCCACCGTGTAGCGCCCGTCTTCAAGTTTGAGACTTTCGGCGGTGGTGAAGAAGCCGTCCCTGAAGGCGGACAGTGGCAGGGAGTCTGCACGGAAGAGGAGGCTGCGGTCATACCACAGCTCCTTATTCTTGCTGTAGGCCGCGCAGGGGACGGCGGCGTCCAGGGCCTCCACAGGGATGGTAAAAGTCATGTCGCCGTTTTCAAGCATGACTGGGGCAGTCCATGCGTTTTCGGTCATGGAAGCGGCTTCCTCGGCAGAGCCGGGATAGACGTACAGAAAGCTCTTGCTGCCCATGAGGAGAGTGACTTCCATGTGTCCGTCATGTACCTTGAGAAGCGCGCCGTCTATGCGAAACATAGACGAACTGCACTTGAAGGCGACGGGGTATTCCCCGTCAACAAGGTCAGCGGCATAGACGGGTGTCATACCGGGCTCGACCACCTCTTCCACGGTGGTCATCTGGGAGGCGTCGGCCACGCCGCCCTCCGCGTAAGCAGAGAGGGCGAAGCCAGACAGCATGAGCATACAGAGGATCAAAGAGACAAGGCGTTTCATTCGTACTTTACCTCAAGGCCCGCCGAAGCCATGGCCTCGCGGGTGTGCTCGGCAAAGAGGCCGCACACCTCGGGCAGCTGGCCCAGGCCCTCAAGCACGCACTCGACCTCGTAACCCTCGGCCTCAAAGATGCTCTTCCAGCTGTCCTCATCGTCACCCGCCATGTCGTTGTTGGCGTGATCGCCCGCCACGATCATCAGCGGGCGCAGCACGACGCGGGAATACTCGCCGGCCTTGACCATCTTCAGCACGTCCTCGACAGAGGGCTCGGCCTCGACGGTGCCGACGTAGTAATGCTCGCAGCCGGCCTCAGAGAGGATGGTCTGCATCTTTGCGTAGACTCCATTGGACTCGGCCTCGGTGCCGTGGCCCATGAAGCAGACGGCGGTCTTGCCGTCGTCGTACTTTGCGGTGGCGTTCACGATGGCCTCGGCCACCATGTCAAAGTCGGCGTCGGTATTGAGCAGGGGCTCGGCCAGGATGATCTTGTCAAAGGCGTCGGCGTACTCGGCAAGCTCGTTCTTGAGATCGGTGTACTCAAAGCCGTGCATCAGATGGGTCGGCTGCACGACCAGGATCTTGACGCCGTTGTCGGCGGCGCGGTTCAGGGCCTCAGAAACGTTGTCGATCTTCTCTCCGTCGCGCTTGAACACGTGGTCGATGATGATCTGGCTTGTAAAGGCACGGCGGACACTCCAGTCGGGGAAGGCTTCCTGGAGAGCCGTCTCGATTGCGCCGATGGTGAGGCGGCGGCTGTCGTTGAAGCTGGTGCCGAAGGACACGACCAGCAGTTCCTTCTCGCCGATTTCATCCGCGTTGCGGGGATCGTCCAGGGACGCATCGCCCGTGGTGTAGTCTTCCTCTTCTTCCTCGCCCTCCGCCATGGCGGGCGCGGCGGCAGCAGCCAGCAGCATGATCAGCATGCAGGCGGTCAGAATCAGGGACATCAGTTTTTTCATTTGGTTTCTCCTTGTTTTTCAATATTTGCAGCGCGTATACGCGTTTTGCACAGATTCAAGACTTCGTCAAAGCCGAGGCCGCTGTCCGTCGGGCGGCGCAGGACGATGAGCTGTGCGCCGGTCTCTTTGGCAGCCTGCGCCTTTTCGGGGAAGCCGCCCGGACCGCCGCCATCCTTCGTGACGACATAGCGCGCGCCGTACTGGCGTATGGTCGCCGCATTCAATTCTTTGGAAAACGGGCCCTGCATGGCAACGATGTTGCGGTGCGGGATGCCGAGTGTCTCGCAGGCGGAAAGCGCCTCATGGCTGGGCAGAACACGGGGAATGAGCCTGTCCGGATCAAGGCAGGCGTAAGCCGAAAGCTCTTTGGCCCCGGTGGTGAGGAATATACGCCCCTCGCGCTGTCTGAGCCACAGCGCCGCCTCGGCTGCGCTGTCAAAGGCGAGCGCGCCGTCCGTCTCGCAGGCCGGGCGCAGAAGACGGATGTACTCCACGTTTGCCTCCTCACAGGCCGCTCTGACGGATTCGGTCACATGGCTTGCGTAGGGGTGGGTGGCGTCCACACAGAGGACGGCGTCACGCAGAAGACTCTGCTTTTCCGCGGCGCTCATAGGCCCGATATGGGTTGTGACGCCGGGGTCACTCCCCTGCTCCTCCCCGCCGTACTCCGTAGCGACGCAGACCGTGACCGAAACGCCCGCCTCCGCGAGCAGCTTTGACAATTCCCGTCCCTCGGTGGTGCCGCTGAAAATCACGATCTTCATCTGTCATACCCCCTGGGCGTCACCATTCTGCCGTTGATCTCCCGCGTCCGGGACGAACCGATAAAAACGGTGGTGAACATGTCGGCCTCGGTATCGCGCAGGGTCTGGAGGTCGAGCAGGCGATAGCTCTCCCCCTCCCTGCCGATCATGCGCGCAAGGCCGCAGACGGTTCCGCCGTCCAGCTCGGAGAGCAGAATATCACAGGCGCGTTTCAGGTAGTCGGCGCGGTGCCGGGATGCCGGGTTATACAGACAGATCGCAAAGTCCCCCCGCGCAGCCATCCGAAGGCGTTTTTCGATAACCCCCCATTCCGTCAGGCGGTCCGAGAGAGAGATGACGCAGAAGTCATGCCCCAGCGGCGCGCCGAGAAGCGCAGCGCCCGAGAGGGCTGCGGTCACGCCGGGGACGATCTCGATCCTGACGCCGGGGTAGGCGGGCGCAAGCTCCAGCACAGGGCTTGCCATGCCGTAGACGCCCGCGTCCCCGCTGCACACGAGAGCGGCGGTTTTTCCCTCCGCCGCCCGCGTAAGACACCAGCGGCAGCGCTCCAGCTCCCCGGTCATGCCGGTGCTGTAATACTCCTTATCCGGAAACAGCGGTCTCAGCAGATCCGCGTACAGCGTATAGCCGCAGATCAGATCCGCCTTCTCAAGCGCCGCCCGGGCTCTCTGCGTGAGGGTTTGCGCATCTCCCGGGCCGATGCCGATCACATACAGTTCAGCCATTGTCACAGCTCCAATTATAGTTTACATAACATTCAGCAAGGGCGAAGGTCACGCCATTGCGGGCATATTTTTTCTCGATCAATTCACCGACGGAAGCCAGTACCGCAGAGCGCTCGCAGACGTTGTCCACGCCGGTGGTCGCTTCCACAAAGGCGGAAGCGGTAAAGTCGCCCGGTGCGCCGCGCAGCTCGTCAGCCGTGTAAAAACGCAGCGGCCAGCCGCGGGCTTCACAGAAGGTCAGCAAGCCTGCCTCATCCTGTTTGAGGTCGATGCTCGCCGCGCCGCTTATGGCTTCGGGGCAGATGCCGCGCTCGGAGCAGAAGTCAGCGAAAGCAGCTTCCAGCGTCTCGGCACTTGTCCCCCGTCTGCAGCCGATGCCGAGGGTCAGTACGCGCGGGACAAGCTGCAGGGCCTCCGGCGGGCGGATTGCCACACCAGTGACATCGGTCACTGGTTCGCAATGACAGTAGTTAAGCGGTTCTCGGCGGCGATATGACACAATCACATCCGCGTCCCTGCCGAGACGCACCAGCTCCGGTGCGGTACCGGCAACGGGGTACGGGCAGTCCAAGGTGATTGTCTCCCCACGCAGGATCTTTGCGGATACATGCTTGATCCGCTCCGGCTGCAGGGCCGCCATACTCTGCGCCTTTGCCCAGAGGTCGACCGCGAAAAGGCCGTTTAAGTCGGTGGCGGTGGTGATCACGGCCTCACCCCCGGTGAGGGCGGCAAGGTGCCTTGCCAGGGCGTTGGCCCCGCCCAGATGACCGGAGAGGATGGGGATGACCCAGCGCCCGCCCTCGTCCATACAGATTACGGCGGGGTCGACGGCCTTGCTGCTGATATGCGGCGCAACGGAGCGCACCGCGATGCCCGCCGCCCCGACATAAACGAGTGCGTCACAGGAAGCAAAGCTCTCTTTTGTCCAGTCCGCAAGAGGCTCATTCCCCCGAACGCTGCCGCCGAGAGACGCCGCCAGCTTTGAAGCAAGTTCTCTCCCGCGCGCCGTAAAAGCGGTCAGGGCAATTGTCCCGCTCATGTCGTCCTCCATTCTGTGAGCAGCTCTTCCGCACCCGCGGTCAGGCCGAGAAGCCCGGCCTCGTTGGAAAACAGCAGCGCACCGATGCGCATGTCTCCCGCCCGGCGAGAAAGCTGCTCCTGGATAGCGTGCAGGATGCTGTCCAATACCGGCTCACGCAGGCCCGCGCGGTTCAGCACGGAGAGGCAGCCGTCGGTGGTGACCTCGTCCATCAGGGCACGGCAGGTATCAGCGCTTGCCCCGCACAGGGCCGCGTAGCACACGAACAGCTCTCTTCTGCAGTCGGCGGTTTTGGAATGGGTGTTCATGATCCCGCCCGCAAGCTTCACGAGCTTGCCGATGTGCCCGATGAGCAGCACTTCCCGAAACCCCTCAAGCCGGGCTGCGTCGATGGCTTCGCCGATAAAGTTTGCGCATTTGGCACGGGGGATTGATGCAAGCGCGGGAAGGTTTTGCGTCAGGTAGTCCATGCCGTAATTGCCCGGCAGAAGGATCAGCCGTTTCCTTCCATTTTCAGCCGCCTGACGGATCTCCAGGGCGGTGGTCTCGACGATGGCGCGCTCGCTCATGGGCTCTACCACGCCGGAGCTGCCGAGGATCGAGAGGCCCCCCGCGATCCCGAGCTGAGGGTTGAAAGTCTTTTGGGCGATCTCTTCCCCGCCGGGGGCCGAGATCACGATTTTGAGTCCGCCGACATAGCCGCAGTCAGCGCAGATCTTCTCGGCCGCCTCACGGATCATCTGTCGGGGAACGGAGTTGATGGCCGCCGCGCCCACCGGCTGGTCAAGGCCGGGCTTCGTCACGCGCCCAACGCCCTCGCCGCCGTCGATGTCGATGCCGCTTCCGGTCTTTGTGACCGCGGCAAAAATCAGCATGCCGTCTGTTACGTCCGGGTCGTCCCCCGCGTCCTTGCGCACGGCGCAGAGGGCGGTGCCGTCCTCCAGGCGGCAGAGTTCCGGCTCTACCTCCACGGCCCAGCCCTTGGGCGTCATGACATGCAGGGCGGCGGGAGCCTCGCCCGTCAGCAGCAGCTTTGCCGCCCCCGAGGCGGCCAGGGCCGCGCAGGTGCCTGTGGTGTAGCCGCAGCGCAGGAGCTTTGCCCCGCTGCGGACATAGTGTTCAAAGCTCATGCCTTGTCCTCCCGCCGCGCGGCCAGGGAACAGAGCTCCGGAAAGCGTTTGATAAGGGCGGAGAAATTTTCCCGCTTGTGCGGGAAATTGCAGTTCACACAGCTTTTGACGCCAGTATCGGTATATAGGAAGTTCCCGCCGCAGTTCTCGCCCAGGGTGTAGAGAGGACAGTAACAGAACAGACAGTTGAAGTCTTTTTCCTCCACGTCCTTATGGCAGGGGAAGTATTCGCATTCTCTATTTTGAAAGAATTGATAGTGCTTCACTTGATTGTCACCCAAAACAATTAGATTAGAAACGGATTGCCACACCAGTGTGCGCACTGGTTCGCAATGACGGAGGTTATTGCCAGCCCCGTTCCTTTGGGTCCAGCATGTCGGCCGCGGTATAAATCAGGGCGTTGCAGATCGCGGCAGCGATGCTGCTGCCGCCTTTGCGGCCCATGGCGGCAATGCAGGGCACGTTGAATTTTACGCAGGTCTCGAAGACGCGCACCTTGGCCTCCACCACGTTCACAAATCCCACGGGCGCCGCGATCACAAGCTTGGGGCGCAGTCCCGCCTCGATTTTCTCCGCGATGCGGAAGAGGGCTGTCGGGGCGTTGCCGACAGCGAGGACAGCGTCCGGGTGGTTTTCGGCGGCGTAGTCCATGGCGGCGACGGCACGGGTGGTCCCGCTTTGCCGGGCTGTTTCGGCGATATAATCCTCCGCCATAAAGCAGTAAGCCGCGCCGTTAAGTTTCATGAGACCCGGACGGCTGATCCCGGCGAGGGCCATATTGGTATCGGTCACGATCTCCGCGCCCTGCCGCAGCGCCTCCACCGCCCGCCGGACTGCGCCGGGCGTGAAGCGCAGGTTTTCGGCATAGTCGAAATCGGCGCTGGCGTGGATGCAGCGCATGACCACCGCCGCATTCTCCGGCGGAAGCGTGATGCCTCGCAGCCGGAGCTCCTCAGAGATGACAGCCATGCTGCCGCGCTCGATTTCAGTCGGAAGCGTTTTCATCGGCGTATTCCTCCATGATCTCATACACGCGCTCCATGTCGAGACTCTGCCGCACCGCGTCGGCCAGCAGATCATACTGCCGGTCCCGATAGGCGGCGCGGGTCTCGACCGGCACATCCGATACCGTGATCCCCTTTCGCGCGGCGAGGTACTGCGCCAGCCGGTCCACCAGCTTTCCGCTGTCGAACAGGCCGTGCAGGTAGGTGCCGAACACATTGCCGCTGACCGCGCCGTCGGTGTTCCCGTCTGCGAAGCGGCAGAAGGGCGGGGCATCCGTCCCGGTTTTTCCCATGTGAATCTCGTAGCCGGTGAGCGCCGCGCCCGCGAAGGGGGCAGCTTCACACACAGCGCTGCGGCGCGTGCGCGTCTTGTCGGCGGTGAACACCGTGTCGACCGGCAGAAGGTCGAGTCCGGGCAGTGTTCCCCGCTTCTCCACCCCGATGGGGTCATGCAGCGTGCGGCCCAGCATCTGATACCCGCCGCAGACGCCGAAGATGGGCGTGCCGCACTCTGCCAGGGCGAGGATTGCCCCGGCAAGGCCGCTCTGGCGCAGCCATGTGAGATCGTCCATGGTGTTTTTTGTGCCGGGCAGGATCAGCATGTCCGGCCTGGCCAGCTGGTCAATTTGGTTTACATAACGTATGCCTATATCCGGATGCTCTTCCAGCGGGGCAAAGTCCGTGAAGTTGGAGATATGCGGAAGCCGGATGACGGCCACATCCAGCGCCCGGCTGCTGTCCGTCTTTTCAAGGCGCGGGGCGAGGCTGTCCTCGTCGTCGATATCCACTCGAATATAAGGCACGACGCCCAGCACGGGGACATGTGTCAGTTCTTCAAGCTGCCGCAGTCCGGGGCGCAGGAGTGCGGCATCCCCGCGGAATTTGTTGATGATCGTCCCCTTCACGCGCTGCCGCTCCTCTTCTCTGAGCAGGGCAACCGTGCCGTAAAGCTGGGCAAAAACGCCGCCGCGGTCGATATCCCCCGCGAGCAGCACCGGCGCATTTACAAGCTCGGCGAGGCCCATGTTCACAATATCGTCTTCGCGGAGATTGATCTCCGCCGGGGAGCCCGCGCCCTCGATGACGAGGATGTCGTTTTCCGAGGCAAGGCTTTCGTAGGCCGCCATAATATCCGGGATGAGGCCGCGCTTCATTTTGAAATATTCCGCCGCGGCATAGTGTCCGCGCACCTCGCCGTTAACAATGAGCTGGCTGCCCGTATCGCTGGAGGGCTTCAATAAGATTGGGTTCATGCACACGTCGCACTCGATCCCCGCCGCTTCCGCCTGCACCGCCTGCGCGCGGCCGAGTTCCAGACCATCGGGCGTGATGAAGCTGTTGAGGGCCATGTTCTGGCTCTTGAAGGGGGCGACGCGATATCCGTCCTGCGCGAAGATGCGGCACAGGGCGGTGACCAGCAGGCTCTTTCCCGCGCCGGACATGGTGCCCTGGATCATGATGCGCTTAGCCATACAGCACCTCCCCGATCGTTTTGATCAAGATATCGTTCTCCCCCGCCGTGCGGATCGCCGTGCGGTACCAGCCCGCCCGGAGCCCCGCGAAATCGGCGCATTCCCGGATCAGCATGCCGCGCGCCCGGAGCTTTTCGGCAAGAGCCGTGTCCGCACTCTGAAAGTGCAGGAAGTTTGCCTCGCCCGGGATGACGCGCAGGCCGAGGGCTTCCAGGGCAGCTTTCATACGCCGCCGCTCGTCGGAGATAAGTACGCGAAGCCGATTTACATAATTCGTTTCACATAATGCTTCAATTCCAGCTTCCTGGGCAACACCGGACACCACCCAGGGCGGGCCGCTGTTTTGGAGTCTCTCGGCGAGGGCCTTGTTTCCGCAGAGGGCATAGCCCAGGCGCAGGCCCGCCATGGCATAGGTCTTGGTGAAGGCCCTGAGGATAACAAGGTTCGGATACTCCGAGAGTGCGGGGATCAGACTGTGCTCCGTTGCATTTACACAGAAGTCGAGAAAGCACTCGTCCGCGCAGAGGATTGTCCCCCGCTCGCGGCAAAGGCTCAGGATCGCCGAAAGTGTCTTACGCTCTGTCAGCAGTCCGGTGGGGTTATTGGGATTGCAGAGAAAGAGGAGTTCAATATCCTGCGGAATCAGCAGCACTTGCTTTTCCGTCAGGCGGAAATCTTCCGCTTCTGGCAGCGGGATCTCCGTGACGGCTGCCCCGGCTTCCCGCAGGGCAAGGGCATACTCCGAAAAGCCGGGTACGAACACCGCCGCCCGCTTTGGTTTCAGCGAGAGGCAGAGACGGTAGATGAGGTCGGACGCACCATTGCCGCACACAATGTTTTCCGCCGGGACGCCATGATACTTCGACAGCGCGGCACGCAGCTTCCTGCAGAGCGGGTCGGGGTAGCGATCCGCCGTTTCGAGCGCCCGGATCGCCGCTGCGCGCACGCCCTCCGGAAGACCGAGGGGGCTGACGTTCGCCGAGAAATCCAGCGGCGCTTTTCCGTATTCACTTTCAAATCCGGCCCAGTCGCCGCCGTGTTTCAGTTTCATCGTAATCTGACTCCTGTCATTGCGAACCAGTGCGCACACTGGTGTGGCAATCCGTTCTTCTTAAAGACATACCAATAAACGTATCATTCCAAGCACCGCAAGGCCCAGCACCGCCCCCGCATATTCCATGCGGCAGGCGCGGCGGATATCCCCGGGGACAATCTCGCGCCGTCTGTCCCCGATCCAGGGTTTTTCATGTCTCTCGCCAAAGTAGGCCGCAGGGCCGCAGAGTCTGAGACCGAGCGCCCCCGCCATGGCCGCCTCGCATTGGGCGGAATTGGGGCTTTCGTGCTTGCGCCGATCCCGTTTCCAGATCCGGTACGCCGAGGCCGCATCCTCCCCGCAAAGCTTCGCCGCCGCGATCAGAAGCAGCGCCGCAAGCCGGGCAGGGATGTAATTTGCCGCGTCGTCCAGCTTCGCGGGCACACGCCCGAAGTGGAGCCAGCGCGCGTTTTTGTAGCCCACCATGCTGTCCATGGTGTTGACCGCCTTATAGCAGAGCGCAAGCGGCGCGCCGCCGAGAAGCATGTACAAAAGCGGCGCGACACAGCCGTCGGAAAAATTCTCCGCCACGGTCTCCACCGCCGCGCGGGCAACCCCATGTTCATCCAGCGCCGCCGTGTCGCGCCCGACAATGCGGGACACGGCCTGCCGCGCGGCATCGAGGCCCTCGGTTTCCAGCGCCGTCTGTACGCGCACGGCCTCGACCTTCAGGTCCTTGACCGCGAGCGCCTGCCAGCACCAGATGATTTCCAGAACGAAGGCAGCAGGCGGGTACAGGCGACTTAAAAGCCGCAGAACCAGTTTACATAACGCAATAGTTCCGGCGGTCATGACCAGCGCCAGCAGAGCCCCGGCAGTCTCTTCGCCCCTGCCGGTTTTGGGGAACAGCGCGCGCAGGCGCTTTTCCAAAACGCTGATTGCCCTGCCCATGAGCACCACCGGGTGGATGGGCGTGAGCCACGCGGGATCACCCAGCAGCAAGTCCAGAATAAAGCCGCAAAGAGCGGCATAAAGAATTCTCATTTCAAAAAGTTCAGCTCCCGCTGCACATGCAGACGCTCCCCGTTCCAGTCCAGTTCCCAGCCGCAGCCGCAGGCTGTCTGCCAGCGGTAGTATTCCCGCTCAGGTCTGCCCCAGCGCTCCAGCAGCGCCATCTGCGTGCCGCCGTGTGTGACGATCACAAGCTCCTCTTCGTCTGCCCGAAGCAGGGCTTCCGCCGCCCTCAAGACGCGCTGAGAGAAGGCGGCGCGGTCTTCACCATTGGGGCAGCGGCCCGTACAGCCGCCGTCCACCCAGGCGCGGTAGGCGGTGTCCTGCTCCATCTCCCACCAGCCGCGGCCCTCGAAGTCGCCGAAGTCCATCTCCCTGAGGTCGGGAATCACGATCTGCTCAACTTCGGGAAAGAGGATCGCCGCCGTTTCCCGCGCCCTGCACATGGGCGAGACATAGACGCGCGGCGGATTAAATTTCGCCCGCCTGAGTTCCGCGCGACCGCGTTCCGAAAGCGGCTCGTCCAGCGCGCCCTGGTAGCGTTTTTCCTCGCCGAGGCGCGTGAGTCCGTGGCGTATAAGCCAAAGCTTCATGGAAGCTCTCCCTTCAAAATCTGCCCCAGCCCGCAGCAGACGCGCACCACCGTTTCCGCCCGCTCTGCCAGAAGGCAGGCAAGGCGGCCAGCCGCTTCCCGATTCTCGCGCTCGGTTCTGTCGATGGGTACGAGCCCGCCGCCGAGTTCGGTGGCAATAACGATGTCCTTTCGCGAAAGCTCATCGGCAAGGGCCGGGAGATCGGCTCCGGGAGCAAGCGCCTGCACGTCACACACAGCGCGGGCGGAAAAGTCCGCCTCGCTCAAATGCAGGGCGTTTCGGATGTATTCGCGTTTGCCCGAATACAGGGGCCCTGTCACAAAAATCATAGCACAGCCTCCACATAGGTTCGCAGCACCAATGCCGCGAGCATCCAGAGCTCCGCCGTCTGCAGAAACCATCCGGCAAGGTCGCCCGACAGGCCGCCGAAGTTCTTTATGCACAGACGGCGGTAGTACAGAAAAACCAATGCAACGGCGAGCACCGCTTCCCCCGCGTGAAAGGAAAGAAGCAGCAGCGCGAGCGCGGCGGACAGGACAAGCAATACATTGCGCACACGTTTTCTGTCCGCCGCCTCGGCAAAGGATCTGGCAAGCCCGCTGCCCGGACGAAGGGGAAAGACCGTCAGCGCAAGGCCGGAGAGGCTGCGCGACAGGCAGAACAGGCCGACAAGCACTTCGGGGCGCAGCTCGGGCAGAGATGTCCACAGGGCGAAATCCGCCGCAAAGTACACGCAAAGCCGGATCGCCGCAAAGGCGCCGAGGTGGGGATCTTTTAAGATTTCCTGCCGCCTTTCCTGGTCGGAGTGGGAGGCGAGTGCATCACAGGTGTCGCAATAGCCGTCCAGGTGGATGCCGCCGGTAATCAGCACGGGCACCAGGCAGAGCCCCGCGCCGCGCAGGATATCAGGCAGCGAAAGGAGCAGGCACAGCTTTCCCCAGAAAAACATGCACGTCGCGATCACCGCGCCCACCAGCGGGAAGGCGCAGAGAGAATAGCGCATGTTGCGTTCGTTCCAGGAAAACTGCGGCATGGGGATCGCCGAGAACATGGAGAAGGCCACAGCGACAGTTTCCAGTACGATCACGGCAGTTCCCCCTTCAACACATTTGGCAGGCCGCACACGACCTCGACGACCAGATCGGCCTGTGCTGCCAGTTCTCTGTTTAAGTCGGCAAGCGTGCGCATATAGCGAAGGCTCTCGTCATCATAGTCCGCACCGCCGGAGAAGACTTCGTTTGTCACAACGGTGAGGTTTTCGCACTTCCCGATCAGAAACGAAAGTTCCCGGCGAACAGCGTTGATCCCGCCGCCTGCGGGTTCGTACATCTCGTTTGCCAGGAGGTTTGAAAGATCCTCCAGCAGGACATTTGCGCCGGCCGGGATCGAGGCGTTTTCCAGATCAAAGCCCCGTTCAAGGGTTTCAAAGCCCTTCCCTGCCCGCTGGGCCCGGTGCTTTTCCACGCGCGCCCGGGATTCCCCGTCGCGGGCAATCATCGCGGCAAGGTAGATTTTTCGGCCCGGCAGCCTGCAGACATGTGCTTCGGCGAAGGCGCTCTTGCCGCTGCCCGCGCCGCCGATGATAATGGTTAACATAATGTATTACTCCTGCGGCGTATAGGCTTCGATGCCGAGGCGGTCGAAGCTCTGTCCGCTGTTGTAAAGGCTGAGGGCCATATCCAGCAGCGGCAGAAGACAAACGGCGCCGCTCCCCTCGCCGAGGCGCATTTCGGCGTGAATGGGCGCTTTCAGGCCGAGGGCTTCCAGCAGGCCCGCCCCGTTTTGCTCCCCGGAGCTGTGGCTCGGAAACAGAGCCTTTTCCGCCGTGGGGCACATGCGTAGGGCGCACAGGGCCGCGACGGCGCTGATATAGCCGTCGATCACGGCGGGGGTATTGCAGGCGGCCGCGCCGAGGTACGCCCCGCACATGGCGGCGAGGTCAAGCCCGCCGACCTTTGTGAGCACGTCCGCGGGGTCATTCGGATCGGGCCTGTTGAGATCCAAAGCGCGTGCAATCGCCTTGCGTTTGCGCCGCACCCCGTCATTGGAGAGGCCCGCACCGCGCCCCGCCGCAGAAGCGGGATCGAGGCCCAGCAGGGCACAGGACACAGCGGCGGCGCTCGTCGTGTTGCCGATGCCCATCTCGCCGATGAGCAGGATGTCCGCGCCGTCAGCGGCATTTTCCATGGCAAGTGCTGCGCCCGCTTCCATGGCGGCAAGGCACTCGGAGCGCGTCATGGCGGGGCCGAGGCTCAGATCGTCGGTGCCGTTTCGGATGCGGCGGTTCAAGACGCCTTTATGTCCCGGGAAATCGAGTATGCCCACATCCACGGGGATCACTTTGCAGTTGGCATATCTCGCCATGGGGCTTACGCTGCTGCGGCCCTCGGCGAGGGCGACGGCGACCTTCGCGGTGACTGCGCTTTCGCACTGGGTCACGCCCTGGCGCACCACGCCGTTATCCGCGCAGAACACAAGCAGGCGGCGGTCATCGAGGTGCACATCGGCACTTCCTTTGAGGGCGGCAAGCTTTGCGATCATCTCCTCAAAGATACCGAGGCTGCCGAGAGGC
>JBGUQD010000123.1:0-14301 GCA_045130755.1 Candidatus Limivicinus sp.
ATGCCTGCGGTATCGCAGAGAATGATAGGGGAGGCCATCAGTATTCCACCGCCTTTGCCAGATCGTATTCGTTCCAGTTGAGCGTCAGGGCTCTGGCCATGTTCTCTTCGAGGGCTAAAAGCTTGCTCTCGGGGGCTCCGGAGGTCTTCATGATAAAGGGGATAAAAGACAGAAAAATACAGTTTTCTTGATGCCGTGCGAGGACACAAAATAATGATTGAAAACAAAAACTAGCAAGGAAAATGAACTAGCTGACAAACTAGCAAACAAAAAAGTTTTATTTAACATGAAATGGAAAAGTAAAAAAATATTCCCATTTTCGACATCTAATGCGCGGAAATAATGCTTTGAATGGATTATAAGTACACGAAATCACGCAAACAGCAGAATACAAGTTCGAACTGCTGGAAGGCTGAAAAGAATCACACAGGAAAACACGCCGTCGACCGGAATAATACGGTTCGGCGGCGTGTTTTTTGCGTCTCACAGGAAGTCAGGCATGGGTTGTACATCGCGCAGAGTGCACGGAGGCGCAGGGCATTTACAGACGTTCGTGCCTGAACTGCTCCTTCGCGATTATTTTATTTTCATTCCATAATGCTTGCACTTTGCCGTAATCTGCGCTATTCTCCTTGTTGGGGAAGTGCATGGCCCGGCGAAACTCATCCCTGCAGCAGTGGGACAGGCTATAAGGAGTACAATATGGAATTTGAAAAAATCGGGGCGACGTCGCTGACGGATACCATCTATAAAAGCCTGCTGGGGAAAATACTGTCCGGTGAGTGGAAACCGGGTGACTGGTTTCCCGCGGAACGGGACATTGCCGAGCAGATGGGCGTCAGCCGCAGCTCTCTTCACCACGCAGTACTCCAATTGGAAAGAGACGGCTTTGTGCATGTTCTGCCGCGCAGGGGAACGCAGGTCGCCGATTACCGGAAAAAACCCACGCCGAAGTCATTGTCCGTCATTATGACGTATGGCTCGGAAGAACTGGATGAACCGCTGTTTCATGATCTGATGGACATCCGCCGCCTGGTCGAGGTTGAAAGTGCCCGCAGAGCCTGCACGAACATCTATGAAAGCACGCTCAGGGAAATGCGGGAGATCGCAGAACGCCTTGCGACAGAGAACGCGGGCGTCACCCAGCTCATTTACAGATACCATTATATGCTCACGCAGGCATCGGGAAACAGCATTTTCGCCATGATGTTCCGCTCCTTTGAGCCGGTGCTGATGGTGCTGATCGCACGGCATTACAGTCTTCAGGCCGTGGATCTCCAGGAGGCTGCCGCCATGCACAGGGAACTGCTGGATCATATTGAAGCGAAGGATGAAGAAGCAGCCGCAAACTGCGTGGAACGTATCCTTGCCCAGGGCGTAAATGTGCTGGAGCGAAAATACAAGCGTATCAAATAATGCCATGAAAGCATCGGTTTTCCGGTGCTTTCGTTGTTTTATCCAAGATTCCCCCGGATTTTTTGGCAGGGAAAAATGCGGCCGGCGATTGAACCTATGGAATGGGTGTGTTAAAATATTGTTAAACTGGTATAACCACCGACAACTGGAAATCAAATCGAACGAAGGAGGAATGACGAATGCCCAAATATGATGTTGTGGTCGTAGGCGCCGGCAACGCCGGTTTGTCTGCGGCCCTGCAATGTCAGCTCGGCGGCAGAAAGACACTGCTGATCGAAAAGCACAATGTGCCGGGCGGCGCGGCCACAAGCTTTGTGCGCGGACGCTTTGAGATCGAGCCCTCTCTGCACGAGCTGTGTGACTTCGGCCCGGCGGACAACCCCGGCGACGTGCGCAATATTCTGGACACCTATGGCGTAAAGCTGGACTGGTACGAATGCAGGGACTGCTTCCGTATCGTGTCCAGGTATTCCGATGGCAGTCCCATGGATGTGACCATGCCCTCGGGAATTGAAAACTTCATCAACAAGATGGAGGAGTATGTACCCGGCTCCCGTGAAAAGATGACGACGCTCTTTGACCTGTTCCAGGAGGTGCTGGACGGCATCGGCTATATCACCGCCTCCAAGGGACACGCGGACTCGAAGGTGCTGCAGGCAGACTATCCCAACATGCTCCGCACCGGCGCTTACAGTACGAAAAAGGTGTTTGACGCTTTGAAGCTGCCGCAGAAATGCCAGGACATCCTGTCCACCTACTGGAGCTATCTGGGCGTGGACATGGAGCATCTGGCCTTTATCCACTATGCGGCCATGGTGCACAAGTACATCTCCCGCAGCGCCTATATCCCGGCCCATACCTCGCACCAGCTTTCCACCGCCATGGTGGAGCGCTTCCGGGAGCTGGGCGGCGATGTCTGGTTCAACTGCCGCGCGGAGGAATTCCTCTTTAACGGCGACAGGCTCTGCGGCGTACGCACAAATCTAGGCGTCATCGAGTGCGATTATGTGCTGGCCAACATCAACCCGGATATCATCTACGGTAAAATGATGCCGAAGGAGCTGATCCCGGAGCGCGAGAAGAAGCTCTCCGCCGCCCGCGGGCGTATCATGGGCGGCCGCATGTTCACGGCCTATTTCTGCCTGGATACAAGCCCCGAGGAGCTGGGGATCAGCGACTACAGCATATTCCTCTCCGGCACGGCAGACTCGGCCGTGGAGTATCAGAACATCCTCAAGGGAACGAAATCCAACGAGTACTCCATTTTCCTCTGCTACAACATCGCAAATCCCGAGTTTTCGCCGAAGGGCACCTGCGTCTGCTCCTTCACCACCTTCGGCGCGCCGGATGAATGGGGCGAACTCAAGCAGGAAGACTACTTCCGGTTCAAGACAGACTTTGCCAAAAAGATCCTCAAAAACCTCAAAGACAAGACCGGCATCGACCTTACCGGACACATTGAGGAGATGGAGATTGCCTCACCCTGGACCTTCGCCCGCTTCCTCGGTGTACCGGAGGGCTCGGTCTACGGCTATGAGACGAGAGACTGGGACGGCATGATGGCCCGCATGATGATGCTGGGGACAGACTATCCCATCAAGGGCCTGCGTCCGATCGGAGCCGCCGGCCCGCGCGGCGACGGCTATTCCGCGACCATCATCTGCGGTCAGCTCATGGCCGCAAACGCCCTCAAAGATCTGAAAGAGTGGGAAGGAGGGAACCAATAATGTCTGAGCTGAATGTCAAAGTCGGCCTGATCGGAAAGCTTGACATGCTCAAGTTCAAGAACATGAGCAAGGTCCGTGAAAAAGCGATCCAGGCTGCGCCGGCCGGGGAGATCAGCGGCGTGTTCCCGGTCAACGAGAACGCGAAAGCACTTCATCCGGATTTCCTGGAACTGGAGATCGAGAGCGTGATCGAACGAAATGCCGCCAAGACCTTTGTGCTCAAAAGCGTTGACGGCAAGCCGCTGCCTTACTTCCGCGCCGGACAGTATATCTCCCTGAAGCTTCCGCTGGACGGCAGCCTTGTCACACGATCCTACTCTCTCTGCTCTTCCCCCAGGGAAGCCCTGTCGGGCAGATATGCGATTACGGTGCGCGCAAATCCCGGCGGCTTCGTGGCGGATCGCCTGCTGGGTGAAAAGAAGACGGGGGACAGGATCATTGCCTCTGCTCCCCAGGGCTTCTTCTACTATGAAGATCTCCGGGACAAGAAACAGGTTATCGGTTTGGCCGGCGGCTCCGGCATTACGCCTTTCCTTTCCATGGCGAGAGCGATCTGCGACGGGATCGAGGACTTTGCGCTGACGCTGCTCTACGGTTCCCGCACGGAGGCGGACATTCTGTTCCGCGGCGAGCTGGACGAGATCGCCCGTATCTGCCCGAAGTTCAAGGTGGTGCACGTGCTCTCCGACGAGGAAAAAGATGGCTTTGAGCACGGCTTTATCACGGCGGAGCTGATCGGAAAGTATGCCCCGGAAGAATACTCCGTGTTCCTCTGCGGGCCGGAGGCCATGTATAAATTCTTAAAGCCGGAGATCGAAAAACTCGCTCTGCCGGAGCGCCTGTTCCGCCGCAAGCTTATCGACGTGACCAAGACGCCCTGGGAGTGCGAGGGCTATCCGCAGGCGTGCAGGGGCAAAGAATACAAGATCAAGGTGCGCCAGGGTCCGCAGGAATGGAGCATCCCCGCCAAAGCGGACGAGCCTGTTCTGGTGGCCATCGAGCGCGCCGGGATCAAAGCACCGTCCCGCTGCCGCGCGGGCGAGTGCGGCTGGTGCCGTTCCCGCTTGCTTTCGGGTACGGTGTTCATCCCACAAGAAAATGAGATGCGCCGCTGGGCGGATGTGCATTACGGATACATCCACCCCTGCTGCAGCTTTCCCACCGGCGATCTCACGATAGAGATCCCGGGAGAATTCTTTTGATCCGTTCAGGGCCGGGGCCTTGCCGCCTTCGGCCCACGCCGCAGAAAGGAGGCAGTCATGGCGCATAGACCAAACATTCTAAAGCTGGCGACCAAAATCAGTCTGGAGAGCCTGACCTATACCGGCATTACCTACGACGATCCCGAGTATAAGCTGCTCGAGCCCATTGTGGACGATGACATGTGCGCGATCATGATGCACATGCGTCTGGAGGCAAACCGCACGGCGGAGGAAATCGCCCGCCGCGCCAAAAAGGATCTGGCCTTTACCAGGGAGCAGCTTGAAAAGCTCAAGGTGGCCGGCGTCATCCGCACCCGCGAGGTGGACGGCAAACTCTGCTGGTACTATCCCATCTGGGTGCCGGGCATCATGGAGGGCGTGCTCTCCAACCGGGAGCAGTGTGACAAATATCCTGTGCTGGGCGAGTGCTTCGAGCGTTATACCCGCGAGCGGGTGGCGATGCTGGCGCCCTTCATGGACGTGGGCATGAACCTCATGCGTGTCATCCCGGTACAGAGTGCGATCGAGAACAATTCCCGCAAGGCAAGCTATGACGAGGTGCACAAGCTCATCGAAGACGCCTGGGCCGTCTCGGTGGGCCCCTGTTCCTGCCGCCGGGCCCGCAGGCTCATGGGCGAGGGCTGCGGTCACCTGGAAGAAGATATGTGCATGTACCTCAACGACAACGCTAAAAACTATTCCGAGACCGGTGCGCACCGCCTTATCTCCAAGGAAGAGGCCTTTGAGATCCTCAAGCGCGCCGAGGACAACGGCCTGGTGCACGAGCTGAATGTTACGCCGGGCTATGACGATACCACTGCCATCTGCAACTGCTGCGGCTGCTCCTGCTTCGCCCTGCGCATCGCGGAGTACTTCCGCACGCCGGACGCCATCCGCACCAACTACATTGCCCGGGTGGACAAGGATAAGTGTGTAGCCTGCGGCCAGTGCGTGGAAAACTGCCAGCTCAACGCGGTCAGACTGGGGCAGAAACTGTGCCCGCGCCCGTCCAACGAGGAACGGCCCAGGGAGACGGCGCGCAACACCCTCTGGAGCAGCAAACGCTACAACCCGGACTTCCGTTTAAACCGCACCGACGTCATGCCGGAGGGCACAGCTCCCTGCAAAGCGGCATGTCCCGCCCATGTGCCAGTGCAGGGCTATATCAAATTGGCCGCCCAGGGCCGTTACGCTGAGGCGCTGGAGCTCATTAAGAAAGAGATCCCGTTCCCGGCGGTCTGCGGCCGGATCTGCAACAAGAAGTGCGAGGAGGCCTGCACCCGCGGCGAGATGGACGCCCCGGTAGCCATCGACGAAATCAAAAAGTTTATCGCCGAGCGGGAGCTTGACAGTACAACCCGCTATGTCCCGCCCATGATCAATCAGCTGGGCAAGCCTTATCCCGAGAAGATCGCCGTCATCGGCGCGGGGCCCGCGGGACTGAGCTGCGCCTATTATCTCGCGGCCAAGGGATACCCGGTCACAGTCATTGAAAAGGAGCAGGTGCTCGGCGGCATGCTGACCCTGGGCATTCCCTCCTTCCGCCTTGAAAAGGATGTGATCAACGCCGAGATCGACGTGCTGCGCGAACTGGGCGTGAAATTCAGAACCGGCATCGAGGTCGGAAAGGACGTGTCGCTGGACACGCTCCGCGGCCTTGGCTTCAAGGCCTTCTATCTGGCCGTCGGCGCATCGAAGGGCGCAAAGCTCTCGGTTCCCGGAGAGGATCTTGACGGCGTCATGAGCGGCATCGACTTCCTGCGCAGAGTCAACCAGGGCGAACGGCCTGCGATCGGAGAGAAGGTCGCCGTCATCGGCGGCGGCAATGTGGCCATGGACGTGGCAAGGGCCGCGCTCCGCCTCGGCTCGGAGGTCACGGTCTGCTACCGCCGGAGCGAGGCGGAGATGCCCGCCGACAAGGATGAACTGGCGGAAGCGAGAGAAGAGGGCGTTGCCTTCCGTTTCCTGGAAGCCCCGGCTGAGATCCTGGGGGAGGGCAGTGTCACGGCCCTGAAGCTTGAGAAAATGGAACTCGGCGAGCCTGACGAAAAGGGCCGCCGCAGCGTGAGAGGCACCGGCAAATTTGAGACTGTTCCCGTCACGGCGGTACTTTCCGCCGCCGGGCAGCGCGTAGATCTGGGCGGCATCGGTCTTGCTACGGGGAAGAAGGGGACTGTAGAAGTCGACCCCGTCACCTGCCAGACGTCGGTACCGGACGTGTTTGCCGGCGGCGATGTGGTCACCGGACCGCAGTTTGTCATTGACGCCATTGCAGCAGGCAAGGAGGCGGCAGTCTCCATCCACCGCTATGTACACACGGGGCAGACCCTGACCCTGGGCCGCGACCACCGGGATTACCGCGCCTTCGACAAAGAGACCGTGCAGATCGGTCTGGGCGGCTTTGACAGCGCCCCGCGGCAGAAGCCCGCCAGAGCGGAGGGTACAGCAGCGAAGTCCAGCTTCAACGACCTGCGCGCGACCTTTACCGAGGAACAGGTCAGGACCGAGTGCGCCCGCTGTCTCGGCTGCGGCACTGCCGTGGTGGATTCCTTCATGTGTGTCGGCTGCGGCATCTGCACCACCAAGTGCAAATTTGACGCCATCCACCTGGAGAAGGTCTATGACGCGGATAATCAGGAGTACTTCCACACCCTGGGCAGGATCGTGAAGAATGTCCCGCAGATCGGCGTCAATGTCGTAAAGAAGCATATCGGAAAATACGGAGGCTGAGATGCACGAGATCGGAATCGTCCGTCAGCTCCTGCGGACGGTCACCGCCTTTGCGGAGGAAAACGGGATCGAGGAGATCCATGAGGTCGTCGTGGACTGCGGGGAGCTTTCTCTGGTGATCCCGGAATATGTGCAGGAGCTTTATCCGCCGGTGGTAAAGGGCAGCATCCTGGAAAACGCCAGACTCACGGTGAACACCGTCCCGGGCCTTGCCGAGTGCGATGCGTGCGACGAGATCTTCAACGTAGTGCAGCACAAGGGCTACTGCCCCAACTGCGGCAGTTTTGAGAAAACTGTCCTGAGCGGGAAGGACTTTACCGTTCGGGAGATTATCGTACCGGAGAAATCGGAACAGTAAGGAGGAAAGCATGCAAAAATACGATGTGATTGTCGTCGGTGCCGGCAACGGCGGTTTGTCGGCGGCGACGTATTTGGCAACGGCCGGAAAGAAAGTGCTGGTGCTGGAAAAGCACAATTTGCCCGGCGGCTGCGCCACCAGCTTTCGCCGCGGCGCTTATGAGTTCGAGGCCACGCTGCACGAGCTGTGCCAGATGGGCGACGGCAAAGAGGGGCGGCCCCGCGGCGCGGTACGCAGGCTCCTGGAGGATCAGTACAAGCTGGATGTAGAGTGGTGCGCCGCGCACGAATCCTTTGCCTCTGTGGCCACCGATCCGGACGGCTTCAACGTCTCCATGCCCGCCGGCGTACAGGCCTTCATCGACGAGATGGAGCGCCAGGTCCCCGGCAGCCGAAAATCCATGACGACGGTGCTGGAACTGGGCCGGATGCTGCATGACGGCGTGGACTGGCTGGCCGCTCATGACAACGAGCCTTCCCCTCCGGCCAAGGTGGAGATGCTGCTCAAATACTATGACCTGATGCGCGTGGTGCCTGTCTCCACGGAGGAAATGCTGGATCGGATCGGCGTGCCGGAAAAGGCCAAGCGGATCTTTGAATCCTATTGGACCTATGTCTCCGCCGATTCAACCAACATGAGCTTTGCCGTCTACACCTACATGACCTATGTGTATCTGACGCACCTGCCCTGGTTTGCAAAAAACCGCAGCCATGAGATCTCCATGGCCTTTGACGCGAGAATACGCGAACTCGGCGGAGACGTGTGGTACAACACCGAGGTCAGCCGGATCGATGTCAAAGATAACAAGGTGCGCGGGGTCGAGCTGAAAACCGGAGAGTATATCCCCTGCGAATGGGTCATCTCCAATCTGATGCCCCATGTGGTGTTTGACCGCATGGTGGACCATGCGGAGATCCCGGAGCGCAATCTGAAAATGATGAACGCGCAGAAGCTTGCCCAGGCTGCCTTTACAGTCTATCTCGGTTTGGACGCCTCCGCGGAGGAGCTTGGATTAAAGAACTACGATACCTTCATGCGCCATACGCCCGATAACCGCAAGCAGTACCTTTCCTCCGACAACATCGAGACCCACCGGGATATTACCTGCACTGTCCTGACCAACGCCCTTCCGGACGCAGCGGGGAAAAACAGAGCCTTTATCCAGTTTTCCAAGTTCTACACCGGCGACGCCTTTGAAAAAATTACCGAGGAAGAGTACTTCAAAGTCAAGGACCGGATCGCCCGCGACTGCGTGGAGCGCTACGAGGAAGTGACCGGCTGCCGTTTGCAGGGCCACATCGAGGAGATCGTGGTCGCCTCGCCCATGACCTGGGCGCGCTATCTGGGCACCCCGAAGGGCGACGTCTACGGCTACGAGCCGGCAGGCTGGGACGGCATGTTCCCCCGCGTCCAGAGCGGCCATCATGAAGATTACACGATCCACGGCCTGCGCTTTGCCGGGGGACACGGAACCCAGATGGACGGCTATTCCCAGGCCTATCTGTCCGGCGCGGAGCAGGCCAGATACATGCTGCTGGACATGAAGAAGGAGGGCAAGTAAGATGGCGAAATACAACTATGACAAAAAGGCTTTGAAGGGCCTGACGCCGTTTCCCTTTCTCGGCGAGGTAAAGACGCGTTCTGCCGCCATTGAGGCTGCCCCGGCCACGCTGCCCAAATCCGTTTACAACCCGAACATTCTGGCAAAGCGCCTGCATCCGGCCGTCCAGCACTGCCTGATCCAAAAGATCGAAGATCACGGCGGCGCCAAAAGCTTTACGCTGATTCCGGACACGGCAAAGGGCACCGCGGAGATGGCCTACTTCCGGGCGAGCCAGTATGTCTCCGTGGCGCTGAACATCGACGGCGCGCCGGTACACAAGCCCTATACCATTCGCTCCAATCCGAAGGACGCCCTGGGAACGGAGGGGACAAGCTACACGCTCACCATCAAGCGCACGAACCCCGCCTACGCTTCCGCCTGGATTCTGGACAACTGGAAAGAGGGCGACGAGGTGGACATCTCCGGTCCCCTCGGCGATTTCTACTATCAGGATCTGCGGGATGCTAAGCAGGTCATCGCTATCGCGGGCGGCTCCGGCATCACGCCTTTCTATTCCATGGCAGCCGCCATTGTGGATGGAATCGAGGACTTCAACCTCACGATCCTCTACGGCTCCCGGACGGCGGACGGCATCCTGCTGAAGGACGAGATCGAGACTCTGGCAGAAAAGAGCGGGGGCAAGGTTAAGGTCATCCATGTCCTTTCCGAGGAGGAGAAGGAGGGATATGAACACGGGTTCATTACTGCGGAGCTGATCCAAAAGTACGCGCCGGAAGGCGAATACTCCGTATTCATGTGCGGCCCCAAGGCCATGTATGTCTTCGGCGAGGAGCAGTGCAGAAAGCTGGGGCTGCCCAAGCGGCTCTACCGCATGGAAATGTCCGGCGACTATATGGGCGTTGTCAATAAGCCGGATTACCCCAGGGATCAGATCGGCAAGCGCTATTCCCTGACGGTGGATATTCGCGGAGAAAAAACCGTGATCCCCTGCAAAGCCGACGAGAGCCTCCTTTGGGCCATGGAGCGTGCCGGGATCAAAGTGCCGGCTCACTGCCGCAGCGGCGAATGCGGCTGGTGCCATTCACGCCTTGTGAAAGGAAAGGTATATATTCCCTCAGAAGCGGATGGGAGACGTCTGGGCGATATCAAATTCAACTGGATCCACCCCTGCGTCAGTTTTCCCCTCAGCGACGTGGAGCTTTGCGTGTTCCCGACGGCTGAGTAAGTTCTGCAGTAGTCTTGACTTATTGAAAAGGCTGCCTGTCCGAAAGGAAGCAGGCAGCCTCTCTATATCTGAAACCGAATGCGCTTTATCTTGGCACTTTCCCCCGTTCATCCTTCTCAAATACCACATCTGTGATGGCTGAGCCGAGCAGCATGTGAGGATTCCGTTCCGGATCGATCCAGTGGCCCACTTCCGACTCCGGCAGGATGAACGGCATCCTGTCGTGGATGAAGGCGATGGCTTCGCCCGGCTCACGAGTCAGAATGACAAAGTGGGGGAAGTTGTCCTCGAGACGGTAAAGCCCGCACAGCCAGGTGAGCTCGCCGCCTTTGGACATGATGGCGTATTTATCCCCGGCTTTGGACTTGCCGGACGGCGTGGGCACATGCTCCCACTCATAGTACCAGGAGGCCGGGATCGCACAGCGGTGGGCGGCCCAGGAATCCCGGAAGCTGGCCTTTTCCGCCGCGGTCTCCACGCGGGCGTTGGCAATGGTGCGGCTGATCCCCGGAACGTGAAAGCCCCAGACCATTGGGAAAACAGCCTTCTCTCCGGATTTGCTGGTGGCGATGACCGGCACCAGAGAATCCGGGAACACTTCGCCCTCCGTAATCAGCGGTTTGGCAACTTTTTCAATGCTGGCCTGATACAGTCTGGAGCGCTGCGCTGCCTCCACAATCGGACGCAGCGCAGGGGACATCTCCATATAATAACGGCAGCACATGTCAGGGATCCTCCTGTATGACAATCTCGGCAAGCTCGGAAAACTCGATCGTCCTGTCACCGATCAAAAGCGATTTTGTGAGGATCGGATCAACCTTCCAAACCGTGCCGGTATAACGCTCATAGCTCCCCCCGCGGCCGTAAGCCTCATGGTTCTCGTCGGCGCAGGGAACAAAGAAGGTCACTGTCGCGGCGGCGAGGTTTTCTTTTGCCATGCGGAGATTCTTTGTCAGATCGTGGAGCCTTGAAAGCGCTGTTTCAAGCGCCGCCTGCTCTTCGTCATTGAGCTCCCGTTTCTCCACATAGGGCCGAACCTTTTCGTCGATGGCCTCCTCAAAGCCCGTCAGGGCAGCAAAAGGGGAGAAGATCTTCGCCCGCTGGCTCAACAGCATTTTGGGATGCTTCAGAGAGAAATCGTCACAGCGGCCATGCTTCGGCCGCCCGCAGGAAAGGGCACGCAGATATTCGGTTTCCAATAGTGTAGCCATAAGCAATTTGTTCATGCACGGTGCCCGCCGATCTGCATGTTTCGCTCGATGGCGGTGGCACCCTCGCGATAGTTTAAGCCTTTCAACAGAGAGTTTGCGCCGTATTTTTTCCGGACGTCGAGCATGGCGCCTTCCAGCTTCCGCTCCTTTTGAACAGCATCATAATCCGAGAAGAGATCAAGTTGCCAGGAGCTGTTGTCAGGCTGCACATCCTCGGCACAGATCCCGAGCCGCCGGAAGAGCAGCGCGTGATCTGTCTTCTTGTCAAAGGAATCCAGAACCGCCTGAACGATCACGCTCAAAGAGTTTGTACGTGTACGCAGCCTGACGGTGCCATTACTGTGGCAGGGGTGCAGCCGCCCGTAAAAGTCAGGCTTGACAGGCCCGCTGTACAGGGGATGCGCCTCCAGACTCTTGTAGTCGTACGAGACCCACCAGGTAAGGGCAGGTGTTGTCAGATTTTTGGAGAAGAGATCGGCGCACAGAAGCTCCAGCATCTCCTGAAACACGACGCGGGCCTCGTCATAGCGATAGGGGCGGGGGAGTACCTGCCCGTTGGAAAGACTGTTGGCGTTGGTCTTGTAGGACTTGATATCCTCCATCGTGACCGGCTCGATGCCCCAGGCGTGGTCGATGAGAATCTCGCCGTCAATGCCGAAGGTGCGGTAGAAAAATTCCTCGTCCTTCACGGAGCGGACGGCAATATCACCCATGCAGGTCAGATGTGCGTCCATCAGCCGCTTTGCCTTTCCGGGCCCCAGCCCCCAGAAATCCGTCAGCGGTGTATGCTTCCAGAGAAGCTCGCAATAAGATCGCTCATCCAGTTCCGCGATGCGTACCCCGTCCTCGTCGGCGGGTGCTTTTTTCGCCACAATGTCCATGGCGACCTTGGCAAGGTACAGATTCGTGCCGATGCCGACGGTGGCCGTGATGCCGGTGCGGTCCAGCACTTCCCGGATCATAGTCCGCGCCATGAGATGGGCGGGGCTCACATGCCGGCGTTCAGCTTCTTTCTCAAAGCGGTAGAGATAGCGCGTGCAGTCAATAAAGGCCTCGTCGATGCTGTAGACGTGGATATCCTCCGGCGCGACGTAGTGCAGATAGATCGAGAAGATCAGCGCGGAAATACGCTCATACTCCGCCATGCGCGGCGTGGCAATATAATACTGCGTCTTCGAGCGGTGTTTGGCGTCGTACAGGCGGATGGCCTGTCTGGCCTCAAAGAGCCGGGGACGGGACGGTACGCCGATCGCCTTGAGAGCAGGGGAGACCGCGAGACAGATCGTCTGATCGGAGCGGGACACATCGGCCACTAGCAGCCGCGCCTTGAGCGGATCGAGACCGCGCGCCACACATTCGACAGAGGCATAGTAGGACTTGAGATCAATGCAGATACAGGTGCGCGTGCCCATTCCGGCCTCCCTTCGGGTTTTATACCCGCGCAAAGCTGCGCAATGTCAGATAAGCCTCCACATCTTCCTTTGACGGGATATCCTTCTGCGAGACAATGCCGACGACGCGCCCGATCAGATACACGGACTGATCCTCACCAAAGCGCAGGACATCGTACTTTTTGTTAAGCGAGTGCAGCCCGTCCTTTTCATAGCGCTTGATATAGGTCTCGTTGCCGACAATAAACGCCCCAATCTCCCCATAATGCAGGGCACTGCCGCCGGAGAGCTTTTCCACCAGCACCATATCGCCGGTGTGATAGTTCGGTTCCATACTGTCGCCGTTGACGTTGAACACATAGTCCGAGCGCCTGACCTCCGGGGAAGCATAGAGATAGTATGGCTCGGCGTCCTGCTCAAACTCGGTCGGGTCTGCAGCGCCGGCGGCCAGGGAACGGGAGAAGAACAGGAGCTTTTTCATCTCCGGCTGCGCTGCGGCAGACTGGACAAACTGCAGAGTTTCAACAGCCTTGTCAATGGCGTACTGATGCCCCGCATTGAGCCTGCGATACCCGTCCACCAGCGTCTGCTCGCGCGTTGTGAGAGAATCCGCGGGCGCTGTCATCCCGTAGAGATCGTAGAGCGTGATATGCAGGGCCTCACAGATAGCCGGGATCAGGTTCAGATCGGGCCGGGACCGGCCGCATTCCCAGTTGCTGACGGCGTTGAAGGTCACGCCGATCCGGGCGGCCAGAGCCTTCTGCTCCATCCCCAGCTTTTCCCGGAAAAATTTAATGCGGCTGCAAATCATGGCAGGCAGGGCCTTTTCCAGTGCCTTCCCGCTGTTCAAGTCTACGACGATGCTCCCCGGCACAGTCGGTGTTTCTATCTTACGGCGTGCCATGTACATGACCTCCTTGGCATATGGTTTCATCAGATACTTGATTTACGTAAACTATAACACACAAATCTGCGAAAGTAAATGGTTTAAAATCACAAAATAATAGATTAAAGATTTGTAGAATCTCTTACCCACAGGCAAAAAGAGAGCCGGTAACGAGATAAAACAGTACAGGCTCATGGTTGTGTCAGTATCGTGCACGCGGGGACAGCGCTGCCCGCGCCGGAAGCGTGGGCTACACCCCGGGGACTCGAGGGCTTCGTCCCCTGCAGCTTCGACCGGGAGAACGACGATTACCCCTTTTGCTGAGGGTCGTACGTCATGCCGACACGCTGTCGGCCGGGGAAACCCGGTCGGCGGCGTGTTTCGTCCAAATATCAGAAAAGCAGGGATGTTCTTTGTAAAGATTGCACAAAATGAACTTAAAAAACCGGAAGAAATCAGGCAGCTCTATTGACAAAATGACGGGACAAACGTACAATATAGCTGTCACTTCGGTGGCACATCTTATTGTAAGGAGATATGGATCATGAAAAAGACGCTTGCTCTTCTGCTCGCGCTGACCATGGTGTTCGC
>JBGUQD010000124.1:0-12064 GCA_045130755.1 Candidatus Limivicinus sp.
ATCAACCCCTATCTGGTAGAGGGCGGAGTCCTCTTCCGCGAGGCTCGCGAGAAGGGTTACTTCGTGAAAAACGCCGCGGGCGGTGACTATCTTTTCGACTTCGGCGAATATGACTGCGGCGTGGTAGACCTTACCATGCCGGCGGCTTTTGCGTGGTATAAGGATGTAATCAAGACGAATCTGATCGGTCTGGGCTTTCGCGGCTGGATGGCCGATTTCGGCGAGTATCTGCCCGCGGACGCGGTCTGCTGCGGCGGAAGCGGGATGGAGCTTCACAATGCGTGGCCGGTACTCTGGGCCCGCTGCAACCGGGAAGCGGTCGAGGAAGCCGGGAAGCTCGGCGAGTGCGTATTCTTCATGCGCGCCGGCGGCGCCGGGAGCCAGAGATGGTCCACCCTCACATGGGCGGGGGACCAGAATGTGGACTGGTCGGAGGACGACGGGCTGCCCTCGGTCATCACCGCGGCCCTCAGCCTCGGCATGAGCGGCTTTGGTCTGCATACCTGCGATACCGGCGGCTACACCACCCTCTTCCACCTTCACCGGGATGAGGAACTCATGCTGCGCTGGATGGAGTTTTCCTGCTTTACCCCTGTCATGCGCACCCATGAGGGAAACCGCCCGGATTCGAATGTACAGCTCTACGACAGTGATCGTCTGCTCTTTGCCGCCGCGCGCCTGACGCGCATCCATGACGCGCTGCTGCCGTACCTGAAAAAGTGTGTCGAGGAAAATGCCCGCTGCGGCCTGCCGATCATGCGGCCGCTCTTTATGATTGCGCCCGGGGAAAACCGAGCTTATGACCATCGACTGTATAGCTATCTGCTCGGCTCTGATCTGCTGGTTGCCCCGGTGGTGGAGCCGGGTAAGGATACGCGCAGCGTGTGGCTGCCGGAGGGCGAGTGGGTCCATCTCTGGACTGGAAAACGCTTCGAAGGCGGAGAGCATACTGTCCCCGCGCCCATCGGGCAGCCGCCCGTCTTTCGGCGCACGGACTGCGCCGAAGCGGACTTGTTTGATAAGCTTGTGCAAGAATAATCAAAAACGACAAAAAGCGCAGAGAAAAATACAACTTTTCCTCTGCGCTTTGTCAATGTTTAACAAAATCGAATGCCGAAAATCTACAGATACGTGCACGCTCCGGCTCTTTACAAATCGAAGCCAAGTTCGTATAATCAAAACATAGCTGCAATGGGTTTTTTTGTGGCCCATTGATTAACTTCGTTAATTAAATTATTAAAAGGAGAATCATCATGAAAAAAACCATCGCCCTGCTTCTGACTCTGGTCATGGTGTTCGGCCTGGCAGCCTCTTTGCCTGCCTATGCCGACAATGAAATCGTGATCAACTTCCCCAGCATCTGGGTCGGCACCGACTCCAAGGCCGCTTACATGGCCAAGCTCGTTGAAGACTTCAATGCCGAGAACGCCGGCTCCATCAAGGTCGTTGTCGAAGAGCAGACCGATTATCAGGCCTACCGCGACAAGATCCGCACCACCATCACCACCGGCTCCGCTCCCGACGTCTGCATCCTTGACACCACCTTCGACATCAAGGCTTACTCCGAGTCCGGCAAGTTCATGGACCTGACCCCCTACCTCAATGACGGCTGGGGCGCCAACTTCACCGACGGCGCGTTCGACGCCTGGAGCGTGGACGGCAAGGTCTCCATCCTGCCCTTTGAGAGCGCTGTCTTCACCCCCATCTACAACACCAAGCTCCTTGCTCAGTGCGGCTGGGATCACTTCCCCGCCACCTATGACGAGTTCTTCCAGTTCTGCAAGGACGCCAAGGCCGCAGGTCTGAACGCCATGGGCCAGATGGCCGGCGACAACGCCTGGTCCTCCATGCTGTGGTACTCCCTGCTGGTTGAGGCCATCGGCGGCAAGGACGTCTATGCCGACGGTCTCGACAACCCCGCCTTCGTCAAGGCTGCCGAGGCTCTTAAGGAAATGTACGCCTACACCTTTGACGGTGCAGTCTCCGCCACCGCGGGCGACGTCAACGGCCACTTCCTCAGCCGTGACACCGTCGTCTACCTCAACGGTCCCTGGTGGATCGCCAACTTCTACAAGGAAGACAACGCCGTTGACGGCGTGCTGCTGGCTGACGACTGCGAAGTCGCCGTGAATCCCTCCTTTGAGGGCGGTCTGGGCGAAAACGGCCTCGTCACCACCGTGCAGGGCTTCCTCGCCGCCGCCAAGCAGGACGATCCTGCCAAGGAGGCCGCCGTGGTCAAGTTCCTGCAGTACATCACCGATCCCGACCATGTCAGCGAGCTGGCTCTGAGCTCCGGCGCCATGTTCTTCGTCAAGTACACCCCGTCCCCCGACACCAGCGTCATCTCCCAGAAGGTGACCGAGGTTGCCAACAACGCCGCTTACACCATCCTGCATGTCAACGGCGCATTCCCGACCGCTTTCTCCACCGAATTCCCGGCCGCTGTCTCCTCTCTGGTTCTGGATGAGGTCGATGCAGAGGGCTTTGTCGACATGCTCAAGACCGCGATCGACGAATAATCTCTCTCCAGGCATCAATCCATAGGGTGCGGTGTTCACCGCACCCTATTCCTTAACCCTAAGGAGGTGGCAAATTGAAACCGACACGTTCTGACAGAGGGCCGTTGGCCGTGTTTCTGTCCCCGGCGCTGGTCATTATGCTGACGTTCTTTGTGATCCCGGTCATTTATGTGATCGTGGTCAGTCTGCTCAAATGGAACGGCATTTCGGCGCCCTCCGTCGTTTGGTTCCAGAACTTCGAGAAGCTCTTCCATGACAAGGTGTTTATCCGCTCCGTCAGGAACAACATCATCTGGGCGCTGGTGGCAGGCTTTATTCAGGTGCCGCTGGCCATGCTCATGGCGATTATTCTCTCCCGCAAGCCGAAGGGCTGGAAATTCTTCCGTACCATCTATTTCTTTCCGCAGGTCATCTCCGGCATCGCCCTGGCAACGCTGTGGCGCGCCATTTACAACGCGGATACCGGTCTGCTCAACGGTCTGCTGCGGGCCATCGGCATGGGCGATGCGGCGCGGGACTGGCTCGGCACGGTGGAGACGGCTTTTCCGGCGGTGCTCATCTACTGGGTCTTTTATATCGGCTACTACATGGTCATCATGATGGCCGATATCACGACCATCGACACCGCCTACTACGAGGCCGCCACCATCGACGGGGCAAGCGATTTTCAGCAGGCGATCTATATCACGATCCCGCTCATTAAAAAGACCTCTCTGCTCACCTGCGTGACCCTGGCGAGCGTGCTTGGCCTGCGTCAGTTCGAGCAGGTTTACATGCTCACAAACGGCGGCCCCGCCAACAAGACCAACACCATGGTACTGTATATGTACAAAAAAATGCAGGACGCAAATTACGGCAGAGCCAGCGCCTCGGCTGTGATCCTGATCCTGGTGGGCATCGTCTTCATTGTCTGCATCCGTGTCATCTTTACCGGGCGCAACGAAGAGGCTGCCGCCGCGCGCAAGAGAAGGAGGGCTATGAAATGACCGAGAGCCGCGTCCATCATAAGATGTCGCCCAAGGACATCGTCCTCGCCGTCCTGCGCTGGATACTCATCATTTTCTTCGCTTTGTATACCTTGTTCCCGCTGGTATGGCTGGTCATCTCGTCGCTGAAGACAAACTTTGAGTTTCTTGCCTTATCGCCTTTCTCGCTGCCGAAGGTGCCCCAGTGGCAGAACTATACAAACGCGCTCTCTGTGGCGGGCCTTGGGCGCATGCTCTTAAACTCCGTCTTCGTCGGCATCATCGCCACGATCTTCAACGTCATCGTCGCCAGCATGAGCGCCTACTGTATCTCGCGCTTTCGCTTCAAGGGCCGCGAATCGGTTTACACGCTTTTCACCTCCGGCATTCTGGTGCCTTTGAATGCTCTGATGGTGCCGTACTTTGTGATCATCAACAAGCTGGGCCTGTACAACACATACGGCGGCATGATCCTGCTCTACTGTGCCATCGGCATTCCCATGTCCACCTTCCTTATCCGCGGTCTGATGGATTCCATCCCCCTTGATCTGGAGGAAGCCGCCTATATCGACGGCTGCGGCTTCTTCGGGCGTTTCTTCTACATCATTCTCCCGCTCAGCCGCACCGGCATCGTTACCGCTGCGACCTTTGAGTTTCTCACCTGCTGGAACGAATTTGTGTTTGCAAACCTCATCGTTTCCTCCGAGAAGCTGCGCACCATTCAGGTTGGCATCCGCTATTTCACCAACCAGTTCTCCACGGACTATGTCTCCATGTATGCCGCCATTGTCATTTCCATCGTGCCCTCCATTCTGGGCTACATTCTGTTCCAGGAGCAGATTATCAGCGGTATGACCAGCGGCGCCGTAAAAGGGTAATTGCACAACAGTCGCAAGAAGAACGGGCAGCCTGTCGGCTGCCCGTTCTTCTTTATGATACTCAGCTCCGCTGCTCGTGGAGCTTGCGCAGGGTTTCTTCTTTCTTTACCTGCAGTTCGGCAATGCGCTGTTTGCTCAGGGGATAGACGAAGCGCAGCAGCACGAAGACCAGCAGGTACAGCACTGCCGGGATCAGCACGGAGTCTGCGTACATGCGGCTCAGCGTGGAGTCCGTGATGTTGGCGGCGTTGAGCACGTTGTCGGTATAGCCGATGCGCAGCAGCGCCATGTTCACAAGCACCGCGGCCACCGTCTGGCCCAGCTTGCGCATGAAAGAATACGCGGCGTAGCTGGTAGCCTCATCGTGGATGCCGTAGGTGACCTCGTTGTAATCGATGGCGTCGTTTGCGAGCGCCCAGACCAGCAGGAACATGAACGCGCCGCCGATACCGGACATCAGGCAGACCAGCAGATACAGCCACACGTTCCTGGTGCCCATCACGAAGAGGATCAGGTTGAACGCGCCCGCGAGCAGCATACCGTAGGCGCAGACGTCCCGGCGGCCGAAGCGGTTGCCCATCCTGGCAGCGAAGAACATGATGACCGCTACCGGCAGATACTGGCAGACGGTGGGCATCATGGACAGGCCCGGTGCGTTGAAGTAATAGTTAAACAGATAGGTGTAGTAGCTCTGGCCGAACATCTGGGCTGCCAGAAACAGCATGCTCGCAACGCACACCGCCATGAAGGGGCGGCTGCGCAGCAGGATCCTGACCACTCTGGCCGTCTCGCCCTTGGCCTTGGGGCTTGGGCGTGTCTCCACGCGCTCTTTTGACCAGCTGTAGGTCAGCAGGAAGCCCAGCACGCTCAGCACCGCAATGACAATGACGCCGGTAAGGATCTTCCGATAGGACATGACGGAGCGCCCGTCGGCGAGCTTTACATAGCAGAGGCTGATCAGCAGCATGGCGGGCATGGCGCCGAAGGTGGACCCGATGGAGCGGAAGACCGACAGGGAGGTGCGCTCCTTCTCATCGGAGGTGATTACCTGTGCCAGCGAACCATAGGGGATATTGATGCAGGTGTAGAGCATGCCGAACAGGATGTATGTCACATAGGCATAGACCAGGTAACCCTTTTCCGTCAGGCCGGGGATTTTGACGAACATCAGAATTGCCGACAGTGCCACCGGAACGGCGAAGACCTTCAGCCAGTGACGGTAGCGGCCGTCCGGCCAGACCCGCGCGCCGTCGATGATGCGGCCCCACAGGGGATCGTTGATGGCGTCCCAGATGCGCGCCACGATGAACATCACCATGATGCTGACGACGCTGATGCCCAGCACGTCAGTATAATACTTCTGCAGAACACTCTGCACCAGTCCGAAAACCAGAGCCGAGGCAAAGTCACCCATGGCATAGCCGATTTTGTCCTTTGCGCCAATGCCGCTTGTGCGGGAGATATAAGAGGTTTCCATACAACTCACCCTTCTAAACTGTATTGTGCCGCCGTCCGGCGGAAAAGAGACTCATAAGCGCTGCCCTTGCGGAAGAATACCGGCAGCCGACCGAGCGGGGCCGGGACGAGATACGAGGCGTCTCCGGCATATACCCTGCCCGTCCAGAAATGTACCCATTCCCCTGCCGGGAGATGCACTCTCCGCAGCCGTCTTTTCCTCTCTATGACCGGGCAGACGAACAGGTCTTCCCCCAGAAAGTACGCATAGGGATCACGGCTCTTGCTGTAGTCCGCCGCCTCCCAGAAGTCCGGACGCATGGCGGCGACGCCCTCCCCCGCCAGCGCCGCGCAGTGTGAGATATAGGGCTTGAGGGATGCGTGGATATTTGTCAGTTCCACGGTATACCGCTTCACACCCGGCGCGTCAAACTGGCTGTTTGCCCAAGGGCGTATAGATTCGTGGCTGCGCATCATCAGAGAAAAAGCGTCCATCTCCATCCATCGGATGAACAGCTCGTCATCCCGCTTCATCTTCCCGAAGGAGAAGAAGCCGCCGATATCGCTGTGTACCATGGGCGCGCCGGAAAAGCCCAGCGAAAAGCTCGCGGGCATGACGCAGGGCATGCCGTAGTCCCGCGTATAGTCGGTGTGCTGGTCGCCGTTCCACATGACGGGTGCATAACTCTGGATGCCGAGATAGCCGGAGCGGGTGAAGAACATGGCGTCCTTTGCCCCGTACTCCTCAATGGCCTCGCGGTTCACCCTGGCCCAGATCACGGGCCAGCGGTTGTGCAGGGCGGCGGGGTCCCCGTCGTGGAGTACACAGTCCACCGGGAGGTATTCCCCGAAATCCGCCATCCAGCCGGATACTCCGAGATCCAGCATATTGTGCTCAATGAGTTCTTCCTTGATATAGCGCACTGCTTCCGGATTGGTCAGATCCAGCATGCCGGCGTCAAAGGTGGTGGATTTGATATGATAGATGCTCCCGTCAGGATGGGTGATCAGATAGCCCTTTGCCGCGCAGAATTCGTAGAGCCGGCTCCCCTTTACCAGATAGGGATTGATATAGACCAGGAAACGCACGCCCCGCTCACGCAGCTTTTGAATCGCCTGTTTCAGGTCCGGATAGAGCTTTTGATCCACTTCCCAGTTCCACCAGACCTGCTTGCCCATCACGGTGCGCAGCTCGCCGGACCAGTCCTGACTCCAGACGCCGCAGATTTTTGCCCCGGCGTCGAGCATGGCAAACGTCTTGTCCAGGATCGCCTGCGTGCCGCCCTGTATGCCGAGGATCATGCCGTCGTAACACCAGTCCGGGATATATTGCCGGTTGGGGATCTGCTTTGCCAGCAGCCGTACAAGGCTCTCGAAGCTGTCCCCCTTCAGTAGAACCAGCCGATCCGGGCAGCTGTCAAAGCGGAAGACATAGCGGTCTCCGGAAAAGTCCGACACGCCGTCGGCCCCGGTCTCAAACAGAATCAGCCGCCCGGCATCCGTGACGAACACCGGCATGGGCGAATAGCTGCCGATCTCGCTGTGGTTTTTCTCCCGGTAGCGGGAGCGCGGGAGTATGGCTTTCTCCAGAATGGTGGAGGCTTTGATATGCTCGGACACGAAGTTGACGACCCGCTGGCCGCGCAGGTTTACCTGCCGGTACTGTTCGCCGCCGCCGAAGACAGCCTCGCCTTCTGCGGCGGGCAGGCTGAATTGATACGTCCAGCCGCTTTCTCCCTCCATGCTCAGGGACACGCCTCCCTCGCAGTTTTCCGCGCGTAGCGTAAGCAGGTGACCGCCGCCGGAAAAGCAGAAGCTGTCATCACCGGTCTGCTGAAGCTCCGACAGCTCCACCCGCTGTGTCTCTGTCTCCGTGGTCTTCACAGTCCCCCGCTTGGCCGAATACTGCTTCTCCATGCGGATCATCACGGCAAAGGGCTGCCGCGCTGTGTGCTGGAGAACCGGTATGTCATCCAGAAAAAGCTGCCAATTCTGTTCATCCCCGGAAAAACGAAGCATATGGGTGTCCCTCCTCTGCCGTTCACAGGAAGGTGTTGCCGATTCCGGGCAAAGCTCGTTTCTCTTCCTGTGAACCGCCTGCTATTCTTTTTTTAATTTCCTTTTAATGATACCAAAACAGCCCCATTTCCGTCAACAGGATTCTCAAATATTGGCGGGTTTTGCCGGCTGCATGCGGCGGTTTATTATAGTGAAAAAATCCGTGGTGATGGAGTATAATAAACTACTTAATTATGCGGGTGTGACAGGAGATTCCATTAATGCGAGATTTGGCTGTGGAGCATGAAAAAACTAATATCATGGCTGATAGCATCATCAGCTGTCATGTTGGCATTACCGTGGCTTGCCGTCACATTCATAAAAGGTGACGATGGAGTGGCCGCCTGTTTCATATTGTTTTTTTGCGCTGAATCCCATCTTTGCAATCACTTCCGGAATAAGTGCGGGAAAGGATTTACGGACGCTGTGGGCGATTCCGATCATTACAGCGGTATTCTTTCTTGCTGGAACACGAGCAGGGTTGGACCAAGCGGCTATTCTGTGATTCAGGTGATATCATCCCATATTCTATTTCCACATCAGATCGCATCAGTAATGGATTTCAGCTCGTGCTAAGCGGCGATGTAAGTGTCGTAATAGAAGAGCACTTGGGAGACTGGAAGCTTCTTGAGGTAACATCAGATTGCAGCAAGTTGATTTATCCGACATACGACCGCGCAAACTATATTCTGCTCTTTCAGAAAACAACAGGGTATTTGGTCCTGATTTCTGGCGAGCTCGATATGGAAACTCTGGAGCATATTGCTTATGAGATGGAAATCAGGGAAAGCGGCATTCCAAAGGTCGAGCACACCGGAGGTCCACTCATTGGCACCATTGACCTCGCCAGAGGATAACTTGGAATTTCAGTGCAGAGCTCACTTCTCCTTTCCCGGAGTAGCGGGCTCTTTTTATGTGCTGATATGTTATAATGAAAAAAATATTCTTTTCCCTGTTAATGTTCGGCCGTGAAACCGTAGTATATAGGTGAAGACGGAAAGAGGTGACAGCCTATGACAGACACGGAGATCATCAACTTGTTTTTTGAACGTTCAGAACATGCGATCACCGAGCTTGCCATAAAACACGGCAACGCTGTGGCAAAAGTGGCACGGAATATTCTGGGGAACGAGCAAGATGCTGAGGAGTGCGTAAATGATACATACCTCGGGACTTGGAACGCCATCCCGCCCCACAGGCCAAGCCCGTTGCGGACATTTGTTTGCAAGATCGCGCGCAACCTTGCAACAATGAAATACCATTCCAATACAGCGGTGAAGCGAAACAGCCAGTATGATCTTGCGCTTGATGAACTGGAAGAATATCTCTCTGATCGCAACAGCGTGGAAGAAACGTACGAAGCAAAAGAACTCGCAGAAGCGATCAACGGTTTCATGGCCACATTGAATTATTCTGACAGATTCATCTTTACGCGGCGTTACTGGTATTCGGATCCGGTGAAGGACATTGCCAAAATGGCACATTCGACAACTAACAGTGTGACTGTCCGCCTTTTCCGTATCAGAGAAAAACTCAGACTCTATCTCGAAAAGGAGGGATTGCTTGTATGAAGCGTGAAACAATTACTTTAATGTTGAACGGTTTAGCTGACAATTATATCAGCGAAGCAACGATCTTTTGCCCGAACGCCATACAGGAATCCCCGGAAAGGATCGTCCACATGAAAAAGAAAAGGATCGTTACTCTCGTTCTTGCCGCAGCACTGATACTTGCTTTGAGTGTTGCAGCGTATGCCGTATGGAGCATCCATACGGAGAGACAGCAAGAACTGAAAGCCGACCTGAAGATCGAAGAGAACAACGTAAGCAGTTATATGGAGTATACTGCCCCGGATGAACAAGCGAGTGGACTTGTTCTGTTATCTTCTGTAAACGACGGGCAGGAGCAACATGTCTATGTCAACATCTCTCCTGTGACAAAAGAAGAAGCAGCACGTTTTCCTGCAGATGTCAGGTTTGTCTGGAATGTTGCCGGAACAGAGATAGGCGGTTTTGCCGGACCGCAACTCCCGGTTGGGCTTTCTTTGTCGGGTGAAGAGGCAATTCGTGAGGCGGTGCTGGAAAATGCCTATGATGAAGAATCACAGACTTTGACCCTGCAGTGCTATATTGATGTAAACTTTATTGAAGAAGCAATGTCTGAACTTGGCTCGGAAAACGTCCCTCTTCAGGTTCAGATGATTGTGGGAGAAGACGAGCCCAAGACTTTCGGCCCTGTTCCCTTTTCCTTGACAGAGGAACAGACCCGATATTTCGACTTCGGACACGCCGTTTACCACGATGAAGAGTTGGATAAAGATATCGAGATCGTTGGCCTAGAACTGACGCCCTTCAGTGCCGTCTGGAAAGTGAGCTACGAGGGAGCAGAAAACTTCCACAAGCCGGGCGCGGACCAGACAGCCTACGGGCCCTGGAGCATTCTTGAGGATAAGGTCTGTATCGAGGCAAAGATCATTTTCTCCGATGGCTCGGAGTTTTCTACCGGCGGAGCCTTGACCACCCCTTATGAAAACGGCACCGTAAATCAGTGGTGCGGCTGGGGCAACGCAATCAATATCGACGATGTTCAGAGGATTGTCCTTGGCGATCTGGTTCTCTGGGAGGCTAAATAAGTCATTACGCCTGTAGGCCGGTTGGCTTGCAGGCGTTTTCTCTATATGCAATAATGCACCACGCACTCCCTTTTGCATCACGTTATTATGAAATGCACCAGGGCAAGCAGAGAAATGCAACCAGCCTTTCTCATTCTATCAAAATAGTCGTACTAAGCCAAAAAAGCACGCTTACGCGTGCTTTTTTCAATGAAGTCACCCATAGCGGGGCTGATGAAGAAATGAAGACGCTTCGCTAATGAAGGAATAAAGTGAGCGGAACCCATCACGGGGGCAGCTTCGCTTCATTAAGGAGCGAAACGAGTGCCTTCATTCCTTCATTTTCTCATCCGGGATATATCTCAAAAGCTCCGGTCCATTTACGGACCGGAGCTTTTGAATTATCGCAGGCTGTACTGGTCGTCCTGCCAGAAGTCGGTGCCCTTGACGCCGTTGGCGTTGGCACGGTAGGCAGGCAGCTTGCCCTTGCGGCGCTGCCACTCGTAGTCTCGGAGGGCGGCAACAGCGGGCTTGGCGAGGATGATGATGACGGGGACGTTGATGATGACCATCAGCGCCTGGAGAAGGTCTGCCGTATCCCACGCAAGGCCCGCGGAGATAACGGCACCCACGAAGACGAGGGCGATGGCAATCAGGCGGTAGACCAGCATGAAGGCCTTGCCCGGCTCCTTCTTCATGATGAAGCGCAGGCAGCCTTCGGTGTAGTAGTAGTTGCCGATGAGGGTGGTGAAGGCGAAGAGGCAGACGGCGACCGTGATGAAAATCGGGCCGAAGCTGCCGAGGGCCGCACCCGTACAGGCCTGGACATAGGCGGCGCCGGCTGCATCGGCAGTGGGCTCCACGCCGGAGAAGAGGCAGAGGAAGGCGGTGGCGGAGCAGATGAGCAGGGTGTCGATAAAGACGGAGAGCATCTGCACCAGGCCCTGCTTTGCGGGATGGCTCACATCGGCCGCAGCGGCGGCGTTCGGAGCCGAGCCCATACCGGCCTCGTTGGAGTACAGGCCGCGCTTGATGCCCCACATGACGCAGGAGCCGGTGAAGCCGCCGAAGATGGCCTGGAAGTCAAAGGCGGACCGGAATATGGTTTTGAACACCGTGCCGAAGCTGGAGATGTGCGTGAACACCACGATGAGGGAAACGATGACGTACAGCACGCCCATGACGGGGACCAGCACCTCGGTGACCTTGGTCAGGCGCTTGCCGCCGCCGAGGACGCAGATGCCGAAGAGCACAGCCAGCACGCCGCCGACAATGTAAGAGGTGTTCTTGTCGTAGAAGCTGAAGCCCACAAAGGTGCTCTGGGTGTTGTAAGCCGCCAGCATATTGTAGCCCACCACATAGGTGAGGATCAGAACGATGGCGAAGATGACGCCCAGCCAGCGCTGACCGAGGGCCTGCTCCATGTAGTAGGAGGGGCCGCCGTAGCTTTGGTCCTCGCTGTCGCGCTTCTTGTAGATCTGGGCCAGAGTGGACTCCACAAACGCGGAGGCGCCGCCGAGGATCGCCGTGAGCCACATCCAGAAGATCGCACCGGGGCCGCCGAGGCAGAGAGCCGTA
>JBGUQD010000125.1:0-3592 GCA_045130755.1 Candidatus Limivicinus sp.
ATGCCTGCGGTATCGCAGAGAATGATAGGGGAGGCCA
Organism: Candidatus Limivicinus sp.; assembly: GCA_045130755.1. Lineage (GTDB taxonomy): Bacteria > Bacillota > Clostridia > Oscillospirales > Oscillospiraceae > Limivicinus. The sequence continues at coordinate 38 of JBGUQD010000125.1, forward strand.
TCAGTATTCCACCGCCTTTGCCAGATCGTATTCGTTCCAGTTGAGCGTCAAGGCCCTGGCCATGTTCTCCTCCAAAGCTAAAAGCTTACTCTCAGGAGCGCCGGAAGTCTTCATAATGAAGGGGATCTCCTGCATGGCGAGAAACACGTCATGGGCCGTGGCAGCACCGCCGCCGTAGGTCATCTCATACATGGCGATTGCCTCAACAGCAGCCTTCTTCGGCATACTGAGCTTCTTGCAGACGCGGGTCATGGCGTTGACGGGGTAATCCAGCTCTACCTCCAGCAGGTGCTGGAGCCTGGACATGGACTCCCCAAACTGGGCGAAGAGCTGATCCAGCGCCGCATCGAAGTCCGCGATGCTGGACTTATGCCGATGATCCACTGCGACGCAGCTCCCAATATGGATCGGATGCTGACTGCCGATGAGCAGGGCTGAGACCTTTGCGGACGCGATGCCGGTGTCCGAGGTAAGAAAACGGATGCCGGGCGTCAGGCGTGAAGCCATGGCGCTTTTGCCCTTGGCGTCCAGAAGCTTCGTATAGGTGCCGATGAGATCGTCTTTCTGATCCGGCAGCTCCCAGGCGGCGCTTGTGATGGCGTGATCGCTGTATCCGGCGTCAAAGACGTTGCCGGGGAAGCGCTCATCCAGCTTGGCCTGGAGGGTGCCGAGGAGCAGGTCGATGGGAAGAATGGCGTAATCTGATTCGTCGCCGGAATGGACTGCGGAGATCTTTTCGTCCCGAACCAGGACAAGGGCTTCGGAACGGAAATGGCTGAGGAAGGTATTGAGGACCTGGGCAAGCTCGGTTTTCGTGAGCTTGTTGAGGCCTGAGCCGCTGACCTTCGCACGGTCGAGCAGACTCTTGTAGGCGGTTTCACGCACGGGGTAGAGCTTCTGGTCAAAGCGGATGGCGAGACCGAGGTTGTTGAAGCTGTCCTCCACAGCCTCCGAGCTGACGCCCGGGGCAAACTCCTTGAGCGCGGGGTAGCAGGAGGAATTGTGATTCAGCGGCTCCACGTGGAGCTGATTGACTGCGCAATGGCTCCATTGGCTGCGGGAACTGACCTGCTGCTGGTAACCGAAGAGCTCGTTGTAACTGGTGAAGGTGGCGGAGAAGGTGTCCTGACAATTCTGCATGATGAGTGCTCCTTTCTGAATTCCGGCGGCTCAGCCGTCTGAGTGTGAATAACAAAAGCCGGCAATCTGAGAGACTGTCGGCTTCATGTCCGGTATGACGGGAAACAAAAAAGTGCCATTTACCCATAAAGGCAAATGACACTATGAGACGAGAGACTGATGTTTGCTCACGGCAAACCGGAAACTGTACAGCTTGAGTTTACCAGAAAGGGGCGGGAGAGTCAAATTTCAGGACGCGTACCGAAGCAATAAAGACTATCTAATGAATCGTGCGATTTCGGCCATTATTTCACTGAGATTTTGGATATCTACCAAAGGATCGGCAGTTTCCAGCGAATGATTCGCGTCCGGGATCACGCGGCAAGGGATACCGGATTCCTTGCACAACGCAGGAATGCGGCCCAATTCAACCCATGGATCTGCCGAGCCGGTAAAGACGATTGCGTCCTGAACCGGAAAAGAGAAGGTCTCTTCAAGCGGTGTATAGTAAATGAACCGTATGCGGTCTCGGACAGAAGACTTGGAAGCAATTTTCGCCGCTACGATAGTCCCGATGCTCTTTCCAACAAACAGTATGTCGTCGTAATCCTCAAAATCTATATCTGAAAGCATCTCTTTTGCCTGCTGCAGAGCGATCTTATATGACTCCTGCATTTTTCCTTTATCGCCCTTGACTTTCTTCGGAAAGCCGCTGTATGGCAGGAGACATATTTCAAAACTGTGCTTTTCGGCCAGCCTTCGACTGTAGTGCAAAAGCGGCTTATCTATAGTGTATCCGATTCCCGGGAAGAAGACAGCAAGGCGCTTCATGATGATCACCCTCTCAAATGAAGCAGAATCTGCAGCATATAGAAACGAGTGCGGCGAATTGCCACACTCGCCTAAATAAAAACCGGGCAAGAGCCCGGAGAAGGAGACTGAGCAATTATGACTCAGTCCCAACGTGTATATTATACCGGAGGGCGGATGGGACTGTCAATATAAAACGGCTTTCCCTCGCGTTATATGGATGAATACAGGGATACATTGTTTTTGATCTGAAAATGTGATATGATTTGCTAAACTAAACGAGCAGTGGAGAAGGAGAAAACAGATGCGAGAGCTTTATTTTGTGCGGCACGGGGAGTCACTTTGGAATCTTGAGGATAAGATCTGTGGTGCGACTGACGCGCCGCTGACAGAGAAAGGCCATGAACAGGCGGTCAAAACAGGGAAAGTCATTGCAGATTCTGGAATCCAAGCGGATATGATCCTCTTTTCGCCTTTGCAGCGAGCGGCGGATACTGCGCGACATATCTCGGAAATTACGGGGATCCCCGCAAGGATAGAGCCCAGATTGATCGAGCAGAATTTCGGCATCTGGGAGGGTACAAGCCCGAGAAAAAGCGAGGCGTTTCAGCTGGCAAAGCAGAACTTTATCTGCTCTTACGGGACCGGCGAGTCCATGTTCCGTGTTGCCCAGCGTATCTATAATCTGCTGGATGAACTGAAAGACGATGAACATACCTATATTTTGGTCGCCCACAACGGGATCGCCAGGTTTATCAAGTCTTATTTTCAGGACATGGGAAACGAGGAGTTTGCAGCTTTTGGCGTAAACAACTGCGAAGTTTGCCGTTTCTCTTTTGAATGAGGCATACATTCTGTCAGAGTCATGTCCGTAAAAAGAGCTTGGAACGGAGAAGGCAGTCCTGTGTATCTGCCATATGGACAAGAGATATATGCAGGGCTTTCATCATATAAGGTATGAGCGGACTACGGCTGTGTCAGAGGGGGCTGCGTGCTATGACTATCGCCTGCAATATGATGAGAGCAAGAATTGAATACGATGAAGGGGCGCCGGCAAAAAGCTGACGTCCCCAGTTTATACCTATATGTGTCGCTTTTGCGTTACTATTGGGCTGATGCCCGGATATCCCAGCATAAACCGACTTCATATGATGCAGATCGATCTTCAACGCAAATTCACATTGCACGCAAAGCATGAATATGGTATACTTAAAGACAATAATGGAAAAAACTGTCCGCCGAAAAACAGGCGTAAAATACAGATATACAAGAGGTCAACACTATGCCGAACGATAAATTTGCCGTTGTCGGAACCAACATTGCCGAGAAGGCCACGATGATCTGGAACGTGGCGGACATGCTGCGCGGACCATTTAAACCCCATGAGTACGGCCTTGTGATCCTGCCCATGACGGTAGTCAAGCGCTTCCACGACTGCCTGCTGCCCACCCACGACGCGGTGCTGGAGACCTACGAGAAGTATAAACACTTCGCCGTGAAGGATGGCTTTCTCACCAAGGCCAGCGGCTACCAGTTTTATAATACCAGCAAGTTCACCTTTGACTCCCTGCTCACCGACCCGGAGAACATCGAGGCAAACTTCCGGGACTATCTGGCGGGCTTCTC
>JBGUQD010000126.1:0-32545 GCA_045130755.1 Candidatus Limivicinus sp.
CAGTTGCAATAGGCTTTTTTCATAGGCGGGTATGATGGAATTGGCAGACATGCGGGATTTAGGTTCCCGTGCCGCAAGGCGTGCAGGTTCAACCCCTGTTACCCGCACCAGAAAAGGGGAAATCCGAACAGGATTTCCCCTTTTCTGGTGTCGCGCCTTCGGCGCGAAATGATCCGCTGCGCTCAAACGCGAAAGGGGATTACCGTCCCCTCTCGCGCTCTCCCCATGCAGACTTGGAAGTTGGTTCGGACTTGAGTTGCCCCGGTGCACCACGTCAGAAGAAGCCAACTGCACTCCGCTTCCGCCGGGGCGGCGAAAGCTGCGTATTCGTTGGCTCCTTCTTCCTTTCCAAATCGGAGGACTCACTGGGGTCCTCCGATTTGGTTTAAACGGGGGCTGCCTTTCTGCTGCGCGTGACAAGACAAGGTTTGTTCTGCTCAGGCGTCTGTTCAAGATTTCGTCACAAAGATGATTATTTAGCACTGCAAAGCATTAATGCGTGTGCAAAATGTAGAAAAGAAGAATCTTCCATACATATATATTGATTTTTCTGAAAAAAAGAATATAATACACTCACTGTATCTTAAAGTGAGGTGCATATCATTGAATAATGAAAGAGAAAGACTCGGCAGCCGTTTAGGCTTCATCATGCTCAGCGCAGGCTGCGCCATCGGCTGCGGCAACGTGTGGAAGTTCCCGTGGATGACGGGTCAGTATGGCGGCGGCGGCTTCGTGCTGGTCTACGTGCTGTGCCTGCTCCTGCTCGGCCTGCCCTCCATGACCATGGAATTTGCCATGGGCCGCGCTTCCCAGGCAAGCCCTGTCAAGATGTATCAGAAGCTCCAGAAGCCCGGTCAGAAATGGCACATCCACGGCTATCTGGCCCTGCTCGGCAACATCGCCCTGATGGCCTTCTACACCGTGGTCACCGGCTGGATGATGTATTATTTCGTCAAGTTCCTGATCGGCAGCACGGACAATCTGGGCTTTGTCAACATGATCACGAACCCCACCGTCAACGTGGTTTATCTCGCTGTCGCCGTCATTCTCGGCTTCGGCGTGCTGAGCTTTGACCTGCAGGGCGGCCTTGAGCGTGTTACCAAGTACATGATGGTGGCGCTGCTCGTCCTGATGCTGGTTCTGGCTGTTCACAGCGGCATGCTTGAGGGCGCAAAAGAAGGCCTTGCCTTCTATCTGGTGCCCGATTTCTCCAAGATCAACGGCCAGGTCATTGTCGGCGCCATGAACCAGGCGTTCTTCACCCTGTCCATCGGCATCGGCTCCATGGCCATCTTCGGCAGCTACATCGGCAAGGACCACACCCTGCTGGGTGAGTCCGTGAACGTCATCATCCTCGACACCTTTGTGGCGATCATGGCGGGCTTCATCATCTTCCCGGCCTGCTTCACCTATGACATCACCCCGGGCGCCGGCCCTGCGCTGCTGTTCGACACCATGGCGACCGTGTTCCTCAACATGGCGGGCGGCCGTCTGTGGGGCGCACTGTTCTTCCTGTTCATGGTCTTCGCCGCCTTCTCCACCGAGCTTGCGGTGTTTGAGAACATCCTCGCCTGCGTGCGTGAGCTGACCGGCTGGAGCCGCCCGAAGGGCTGCATCGTCTGCGGCGTCGGCATCTTTCTGCTGGCGCTGACCACCGCTCTGGGCTACAGCGCGTTCCACTTCCAGCCCTTTGCGGACGGAACCGCATGGCTTGATTTCTGGGACTTCATCGTCAGCACGAACCTGCTGCCGATTGGCGCGCTGGTCTTCTCCATCTTCTGCTGCTGGAAGATCGGCTGGGGCTGGGATAAGTTCATCGCCGAGGCAAACGAAGGCAAGGGCCTGAAGGTCCAGAACTGGATGAAGCCCATCTTCAAGTACTTTGTTCCCATCTGCGTCGCGGCTCTGTACATCTACGGCCTGGCAACCTTCGGCTGGAAATAAGTCGATATAATAAGAAAACGGCACAGCTTTAAGCTGTGCCGTTTTTCTTGACCCCTGTGGAACGGCGTGGTATAGTGATTGCAGAAATAAAGATTCGGGAGGCATGATCCATGTTCGAAAAACGAGTTGATATATTCAAGAAACGGGATAAGGAGACCTGGCTGAAAATCAAGGAGGCGCTCAAGGAAGCGGGGCTTCCGGGAGTGAAGTCCGGGCACTATCTGCAGGAGACCGTCATGGGCGGCGGCTGCGGCGCAAAGCTCGACCCGCGAAACTTCGGCAGCAAAGGCGTCATCGACCGCGACATCTACTGGGTCAAGGTCATCGCCGGCGACGAGGAAAAGGCCCGTGAGATCCTGCGTCAAAACGGCATCGTCGCCGAGGTGCAGGAAGACGTGCTGCTGGACGCGGCGCTGCGGAAGAAACCGAAAGAGGATTATTTCGAAAGATAAAAAATCCCCGCGGATACGAAGACTTCTTCGCATTCGCGGGGAAAATATTTTGTATTATTTTCTGAAGCTGTCCTTCAGGGCCACGGCGCGGTTGAAGACCAGATGGCCGGGAGCGGCGTCGCGGTTATCCAGGCAGAAGTAGCCCTGGCGCATGAACTGGAAGCTCTCCGCGTTCCTGCCGTGCTCGGGCATGGGGATCTCGCTCAGGCACTTTTCCACCTTGCAGCCGGTAAGGACGGTGAGACTTTCGGGGTTGAGCGCGTCGAGGAAGTTCTTATCCGGGCCGTCGGGCTCGGGATCGGAGAACAGATAGTCGTACACGCGCACCTCGGCGTCGGCGGCGGTGGCGGCGTCCACCCAGTGGATGGTCGCGCCCTTGACCTTGCGCCCGTCGGCAGGATCGCCGCCGCGGCTCTCGGGGTCATACTCGCACAGGATCTCGATGACGTTGCCGTCGCGGTCCTTGACGCAGCCGGTGCAGGTGACGAGGTACGCGCCCTTGAGGCGGACCTCATTGCCGGGGTAGAGGCGCTTGTACTTGGGGGCGGGAACTTCCATGAAGTCGTCGCGCTCCACCCAGAGATGGCGGGAGAAGCTGACCTCGCGGGTGCCGTCCTCGGGCTTGAGGGGGTTGTTTTCCACAGTAAGCATCTCGCTCTGCCCCTCGGGGTAGTTGGTGACGGTGAGCTTCACAGGCCGCAGGACCGCCATGACGCGGCGGGCGTTTGCGTTCAGATCGTCGCGCAGGCAGCTTTCAAGCAGGGCCCAGTCGACAGTGGAGTCGACCTTCGATACGCCGATCTTTTCACAGAAGGTGCGGATGGAGGCGGAGGTGTAGCCGCGTCTTCTGAGACCGCAGAGGGTCGGCATGCGCGGATCGTCCCAGCCGGAGACATAACCCTCTTCCACCAGCTTTCTCAGCTTGCGCTTGGACATGACCGTATAATTGATGCCGAGACGGGCAAACTCGATCTGACGGGGTTTGTGATAAGGGATGGAGACGTTGGACACGACCCAGTCGTAAAGGGGCCGGTGCGCCTCATATTCGAGAGAGCACAGGGAGTGGGTGATGCCTTCCAGCGCGTCCTGAATCGGGTGGGCAAAGTCGTACATCGGGAAGATGCACCACTTGGTGCCCTGGCGGTGGTGCTCGATATAGCGGATACGGTAGAGGACGGGGTCGCGCATGTTGAAGTTGCCGCTGGCAAGGTCGATCTTCGCGCGCAGGGTGTACTTGCCTTCCTCAAACTCGCCGTTCTTCATCCGCTCAAACAGGTCGAGGTTTTCCTCGATCGGCCGGTCGCGCCAGGGGCTCACGGCCGGGCGGGTGGTGTCGCCGCGGTATTCGCGGAACTGCTCCGGCGTCAGCTCGCACACATAGGCCAGACCCTTCTTGATCAGCTCAATGGCGTATTCATAGGTTTTTTCAAAGTAATCCGAGCCATAATAAAAGCGGTCGCCCCAGTCAAAGCCCAGCCAGTGGATGTCCTCCTGGATGGCGTCGACGAACTCGGTGTCCTCCTTGGCGGGGTTGGTGTCGTCCATGCGCAGGTTGCAGAGACCGCCGAAGTGCTCTGCCGTGCTGAAGTTGATGGTCAGGGCCTTGCAGTGGCCGATGTGCAGATAGCCGTTGGGCTCGGGCGGGAAGCGGGTGTGCACCTTCATGCCGGCAAACTGTCCGCCCTCGGCGATATCCTCCTGGATGAATGCGTCAATAAAGTTTCTGGCGTTCTCTTCCATATCTTTTCTCCGTTCTGCCGCAGATGCGGCGGGGTTTTCTAACTTAGGTATTATATACGATTGCTCTTGTCTTTTCAATAAAAATATGATAGATTGTTTACACTAAACCGATTGGTTTCAAAAAGAAAAACACAGATAAAGGAGAATAAACATGGCTGTTACCCATCTTACCAAGGATAATTTTGATTCCGTCACTGCCGAGGGCCTGGTCCTCATCGACTTCTGGGCCACCTGGTGCGGCCCCTGCAAGATGCAGGCACCGATCGTCGACCAGCTCGACGCCGAGTGCGGCGACGCCGTCAAGGTCTGCAAGGTCGACGTGGACGCAGAGCCCGTGCTGGCAAGAAAGTTCCGCGTCATGAGCATCCCGACCCTCATCGCGATGCAGGACGGGCAGATCAAGGCCACCCACGTCGGCTACACCGATCTCCAGGGCCTCAAGGACATGCTCAAGTAAACACGAAAAACCGGGGAAGACCCGGTTTTTCTTATGTCGGGCGTATTGACAAAACAAATTCCCTGTTGTAAAATCCATTCAATTGCTGTGACGGGCAGGAGTACGCTTTTAGCGGATCGCAGAGAGGGGACGGACGGTGCAAGTCCCTGTGAGGCGAAGCGGAAGGTCGGCCCCGAGCGTTCCGGGTGAAGGTTTCAAAACTGCGTAGTCCGGGCGGTTCATCCCCGATAACGGATGCAAGAGTGCCGCGGAAATGCGGAATTCAGGTGGTACCACGGTTTATTCCGCCCTGAGACAAATCGTCTCGGGGCGTTTTTCATTGGAGGCACGCCATGAGATTTGAAGTAAAGACAGAACTTACGAAGCAGGATTTTCAAGCCTATTACAAGCTCAACAATAAAGTCCATGCCAGACTTCCGTTTTTTTTCGGCAAAGGCGGCACCATTCTGGCGGTCATCACGACAGTTGTGCTGACTGTCCTGATGGCGGCCTTTCGGTTGTGGAAAACGGACGCTATGCTGCCCTATGTACTCTACCTGGTATTTTTGATTGCCTTGCCTCTTGTAAACCTCTTTACGATGACGCAGATGTATAAGGCAAACAGCAGCGGGATCAAAGGAGAATACCGCTTCGGGGACGAGGAGGTACAACAAGAGCAAAACGAAATGTCCGGGAAATTTGCCTATTCTGCTTTCAAAGAGCTGTACCACAGCAAGGGCGCCTATTATATGTATATCGACAAGGCGCATGCCGTCGTTCTGCCCGAGCGCTGCTTTACCCAGGGCGACCCTGCCGCCTTCGGCAAATTCATCGCCGAGAAAACGGGGCTTGAAGTGAAAGAAATCAAATGAGCATAGAAGGAGTAGTATTATGAGAGAACTGCCGAAGACCTACGATCCCAAGCAGGTCGAGAAAAAAATCTACGACATGTGGGAGAAAAACGGCTGCTTCCGCGGCGAGATCGACCCGGACAAGAAGCCCTTCTCCATCGTCATGCCGCCCCCCAACGTCACGGGCCAGCTCCATATGGGCCACGCCCTGGACGCCACCCTCCAGGATATTCTGACCCGCTACAAGCGCATGCAGGGCTACGCCGCCCTGTGGCTGCCCGGCGTCGACCACGCTGGCATCGCCACCCAGATCAAGGTGGAGGAAGTGCTGCGCAAGGAGGAAGGCAAGACCCGCTATGACCTCGGCCGCGAGAAGTTCCTCGAGCGCGTCTGGGACTGGAAAAAGCAGTACGGCGACCGCATCGTCGAGCAGCAGAAGAGCATGGGCGTGTCCTGCGACTGGAGCCGCAGCCGCTTCACCATGGACGAAGTCTGCGCCCGGTCCGTGCGCGAAAACTTCTGCGACCTCTATGAAAAGGGCCTCATCTACAAGGGCAGCCGCATCATCAACTGGTGCCCCCACTGCCGCACCGCCCTGAGCGACGCCGAGGTCGAATACAAGGACATCCCCGGCTCCTTCTGGTATATCCGCTACCCCGTGGAGGATTCCGACGAGGAATTCATCATCGCCACCACCCGCCCCGAGACCATGCTGGGCGACTCCGGCGTGGCCGTGAACCCCCAGGACGAGAAGTATCAGCACCTTGTCGGCAAAAACGCCATCCTGCCCCTCGTGGGCCGCAGGCTCCCCATCGTCGCCGACGATTACGTGGAGCTCGGCTTCGGCACCGGCGCCGTGAAGATGACCCCCTGCCACGACCCCAACGACTATGAGGTCGGTCTGCGCCACAATCTGGAGCAGATCCAGTGCATCGACGAGGACGCGAAGATCTGCAACGGCGGCAAGTATAACGGCATGGACCGCTATGAGGCCCGCAAGGCCATCGTCGCCGATCTCGAGGAGCAGGGCTATCTTGTCAAGGTCGAGCCCTACAGCCACAACGTCGGCACCTGCTACCGCTGCGGCACCGTGGTGGAGCCGCTCATCAGTCCCCAGTGGTTTGTGAAGATGAAGCCGCTCGCCAAGGCCGCCATCGAGGTCGTGAAGGACGGGCGCATCAAGTTCGTGCCCGAGCGTTTTACGAAGATCTACCTCAACTGGATGGAGAACGTGCACGACTGGTGCATCTCCCGCCAGCTCTGGTGGGGCCACCAGATCCCGGCCTGGTACTGTGACGACTGCGGCCACATCACCGTCTCCCGCGAGGACGCCTGCGAGTGCGAAGAGTGTCACAGCAAGCGAATCCACCGCGACGAGGACGTGCTGGACACCTGGTTCTCCTCCGCGCTCTGGCCCTTCTCCACGATGGGCTGGCCCGAGAAGACCGCCGACCTCGACTACTGGTACCCGACCTCCGTCATGGTCACGGGCTATGACATCATCTTCTTCTGGGTCTCCCGCATGATTTTCTCCGGCATGGAGCAGATGAAGGAGGAGCCCTTCAAGACCGTCTTTATCCACGGCCTCGTGCGCGACAGCCAGGGCCGCAAGATGTCCAAGTCCCTCGGCAACGGCATCGACCCGCTGGAGATGGTCGACCAGTACGGCGCGGACGCCCTGCGCTTCAACCTCATCACCGGCAACTCTCCCGGCAACGACATGCGCTTCTATGTGGAAAAGTGCGAGGCCATGCGCAACTTCTGCAACAAGCTCTGGAACGCCAGCCGCTTTGTGATGATGAACCTCTCCATCGAGGACAATAAGCTCCCCGGGAAGCTCGAGATCGAAGACCGCTGGATCCTCTCCAAGCTCAACGACCTGACAAAAGAGGTCTGCGAGAACATGGACAGCTTCGAGCTGGGCGTCGCAGCGGGCAAGATCTACGACTTTATCTGGGACAGCTACTGCGACTGGTACATCGAGTTAACCAAGCCCCGTCTCAACGGCGAGGATGAAGATGCGAAGATTTCCGCCCAGCGCGTGCTTCTGTACGTGCTGACCGAGATCCTGAAGCTTATCCATCCCTTCATCCCGTTTATCACCGAGGAGATCTGGCAGTCCCTGCCCCATGAGGGTACCGCCCTCATGCTCGAGCGCTACCCGGCCTTTGACCCCGCCCTCAGCTTCCCCGAGGACGAGCAGAACTTCGAGATGGTCATGAACGCCATCAAGGCCGTCCGCGCGAGACGCAGCGAGATGAACGTCCCGCCCTCCCGCAAGGCCCACCTCATCATCGTGACCGACAAGAAGGCGGCCTTTGAGGCCGGCGTGAGCTACATCAAGAAGCTCGCCTACGCAAGCGAGGTCACAGTTACCGGTGAGGCCCCCGCCAGCACCGACGGCATGGTCTCCGTCGTCACCGACAACGCCCGCATGTTCATGCCCATGGCAGAGCTGGTGGATCTGGAAAAAGAGCGCGAGCGCATCCGCAAGGAGCTTGCCAACGCTGAAAAGCAGCTCGCGGGCCAGAATGCGAAGCTCTCCAACCAGAACTTTGTCACCCGCGCCCCCGAGGCAGTCGTCAATGTCGAGCGCGAGAAGAAGGTCAAGCTCGAGGCCCTGATCGAAAACCTCAAAATCAGCCTGGAGCACCTCGGCTAAAGCGACAGAATCCGCAAACCGTATAAGATAGAATAACACCGCACAAAAAACGTGCGGTGTTATTTTTATGCACAAAAGGAGCTGAGACATATGGAAATCAGCACGGGCTTTGAAGCCGGGCGGCTCACGGTATACTTAAGCGGGGAGCTGGATCACCATGAGGCGCGCCGCGCCATGCTGCGCATCGATGAGCTTTTGGATGAATATCTCCCGCGCGACTGCGCCCTGAATCTCTCGGGCCTTCGCTTTATGGATTCTTCGGGCATCGCCGTCATCATCCGCGTCAGCCGCCGCATGCAGATCCTCGGCGGCAGGGCCTGGATCGAGGATCCGGCGCGCCAGCCCCAGCGGGTGATCGACGCGGCCGGCATCGACCGCCTGGTGCCCATCGCCATGAGCAGATAAGGAGTAAAAAATGAAGGAGAATAACTACATAAAACTGGAATTCCCGAGCCGGAGCAGCAACGAGGGCTTTGCCCGCGCAGCGGCGGCAGCCTTCGCTTCGCAGCTCGACCCCACCATGGAGGAACTGGGCGACCTGCGCACCGCCGTGTCCGAGGCGGTGACAAACGCCATTGTCCACGCGTATCCCGACAGCATCGGCCGCATCTCCATGCGCATGCGCATTCTGGACAGCTGCACCGTCGAGATCAGCGTGCGTGACTGGGGACGCGGCATCGAGGATGTGGAGAAGGCCATGACCCCGCTCTATACCTCCGGCGGAGAAGAGCGCAGCGGCATGGGCTTTACCATTATGGCAAGCTTCATGGACTCCCTGCGCGTGCGCTCCAGACCGGGGCGGGGGACCACCGTCACCATGCGAAAGCTCATCAGTCCCCGAGCAAAGCTCCTATGAACGCAGACCGCATAGCGCTCATCCGCCGCGCCCAAGCAGGGGAACGGGAGGCGGCACAGCAGCTCGTGGAGGAAAACACCGGCCTCATCTGGAGCGTGGCGCGCCGTTTTTTCGGTCGAGGTGTGGAGCCGGATGACTTGTACCAGCTCGGCTGCGTGGGTTTCCTAAAGGCCATAGAGGGCTTTGATCTCAGTTACGGCACCCAGTTTTCCACCTATGCCGTGCCGAAGATCTCCGGTGAGATCCGGCGCTTCCTGCGCGACGACGGGGTTGTAAAGGTCAGCCGCACGATCAAGGAACAGGCGGTGAAGATCCGGCAGGCGCGCCTGCTTCTGGAGCAGCGCATCGGGCGGGAGCCGAAAATGTCGGAGCTCTCAGCCGAGACCGGCATGAGCCCCGAGGAGATCGCCTTTGCCGAGACGGCCACCGGCCCCGCCGACAGCATCCAGCGGGAGAGCGGAGAGGACGGCTTTACGCTCGAACTGGTGCTGGGTGACTTCGGCGCGGAAGACAAGATGGTGGAGCATGTGGCGCTGCGCGCTGCCATTGAAAAGCTTCCGGAAAGGGAAAAGCAGGTCATCGCCCTTCGCTACTATCACGGCATGACCCAGCAGGCCAGCGCCCGTGTCCTGCATGTATCGCAGGTGCAGATCTCCCGCCTGGAGCGCCGGGCGGTGGAGCTGCTCAGGACGATGCTGGAGTAATACTAACTTTCAATAGAAACAAGACAATCTTTGCGGTCAGAATTGCGCCATGCATCGTTGAAGCCCTTGACCATATATCTCCATTATGCTCTGCGGGCTTCGCCTCGCCTGACACAATTCTGCCTCGCAAATCTTTGTCTACTTTCTATCGAAACTTAGTATAAAAAAGTTCGGCAGACCGTGGCGGCATGCCGAACTTTTGGTTTTCATACAGAATCAGCCGTTGAGCGGGATGAGCAGGGTGTCGCCTGCCTTCATGACGGCAAAGTCGGTGGTGTTGTATGCCTGCAGATGCTCGCGGTTTTCGGCAAAGTCGATGCCGTATTTGCGGTACACACTCTCGACACTCTCGCCCTCAAGCATTTTGTGTTCCATGACGGTGGTGTAGATCTTGGTGTGGAGGTTGCGCTCGGTGGTGGGCAGATAATAGATCGCGCCGATCTTGAGGTTGTTCACGTCCTGGTCCTCGTTGAGGGCCTTGATCGCGTCGGCGTAATCGTCGTAGGGGATGCCCCACAGCTTATAGATGTACTTGAGGGTGTCGCCCTTCTGCACCTTGTAGGGGATCACATAGTAGTGGATCTTGTCCTTGGTGGAGATGAGGTGCGGCGCGTCGCCCACGATATCCTTCTCAGCCTTGGGGATCTTGATGGTCTCGCCGATGGTCAGGATCTCCATCTGGGATTCGCGGTCCATGCCGTTGAGCACCATGACCACGTATTTGTCAACGTCATAGTCTCTGCCGTTGGCTTTCAGGAGCTTGCGCACGGTGTCGCCCTTCTGGATCGTGACCGTGATGTAATCCTCCTCCGCAAAGGCGGCAGCGGGCAGCAGGAGCATGAGCATTACCAGACTCAGTAACAACGCAAGAGTACGCTTGAACATGTCAAATAACCTCCTCTTTTTTCCGGAACAGTCGATCTTCGACCGCTAAATGTATGATTATCATAGCAGATATAATGAATTATGTAAAGTAAATTATCACCATTTCCGAAAGCTTTTTCTTTGAAATCACAGCATATAGAAAAACTGTTGCCTCCGCGCTCAAAATGATGTATAATAATTTGCATTTTAAGGATTGTAAAAGGTTTGGACGTGAAACCTGCAGAGAATCAAATCCGTTTTTGACGGGGCTTTGCCTCGGCAAAAACACCATGAGCCGAGCCTTGCGAGGCCTCGCATCGTCGTCAAACGAAACTCACTCCATTTCGCTTCCGCCTAAGGGCGAAAGCTCCATATCCGTTCCTTCCATTTTCCTCTCAAAATCAAAGCATCTGCTTTGATTTTGGTAAGGAAGAAGGAGGGAGCAGAGCGGTCTTTTCGTCACGCTTGACGAAAACAGAGCGGAGCGAGCTTCTTCTGACGCAACGCGGCGTGTTACAGTCCGCCGCGTGCGATAAACGCGAGTCCTCGATTGCGATCCTGATCGCAATCGATAGAAGGAGGACTACAAAATGGCTAAAGACAAGAAAAAAACGGCGGGAGAGGCTCCCGATCCTTATGCCTCCAGCAAAGAACTGTATGACTGGATCCTGTGCCTGCTGTTTGCGCTGATCGTCTGTGTGCTGCTGTTTGCGTTCGTGTTCCACGTGATCGACGTGGTGGGCTCTTCCATGGTGCCGACCCTGCACAACGGCGACAAGATGCTGGTATCGGATCTCCTGTATAAGCCGAAGGCGGGCGATATCGTCATCTTCAAGAAAGCTGAGTATGATCCCAACCGCGCCCTCGTCAAGCGTGTCATCGCCACCGAGGGACAGGAGATCAACATGGACTTTGCAAACGGCATCGTCTACATCGACGGTGAGCCGATTGCCGAAGAGTATATCAACGAGCTGACTTTCAACAAGCTCGACTTCATAGGCCCCAAGACCGTGCCGGAGGGCTGCGTTTTCGTCATGGGCGATAACCGCAACGCTTCCATTGACAGCCGCAAGAACGAGATCGGCATGCTCGATACCCGTCTTATCATCGGCCGGGCCTATTACGTGATCTACCCGCTGTCCGTCCTGCGTGCCATCAAATGACGAGCGGCATGGAGAAAATGAACATCCAGTGGTTCCCCGGGCATATGACCCGGGCCCAGCGGATGATCGAAGAAAACCTCAAGCTTGTCGACGCGGTGTGCGAGATCCTCGACGCACGTATTCCGGCTTCCAGCCGCAACCCGGATATCGACCGCCTTGCTGCCGGGAAGCCGCGCCTTGTGATTCTCAACCGCACGGATCTTGCCGACCCGGCGGCAACAGCGCGCTGGCACAAATGGTTTCAGATGCAGGGCATCGCCATTCTGGAGACAGACGCGAGAACCGGCAAGGGAGTCAACGGCTTTGTCCCGGCGGTACGCGAGCTTCTGAAGGACAAGCTCGCCGATTACGCCGCCAAGGGTCAGAGCGGAAGACCGCTGCGCGTGATGATCCTCGGCATCCCGAATGTGGGCAAGTCCACCTTCATCAACAAGGTCGCCGGCCGCAAAGCCGCCGTCGCCGGGGACAAGCCCGGCGTCACCCGCGGCAGGCAGTGGATCAATATCGACGCGGGCCTTGACCTGCTGGACACCCCCGGCATCCTCTGGCCGAAGTTTGACAGCCAGGAGGTGGGGGAGATGCTGGCCATCACCAACGCTATCAAGGCCGACGTGCTGGACAAGGAGACCCTGGGCGCAAACTTCATGTTGAGATTGCGCGACAATTACCCCGACGCGCTGCGTGAGCGATACAAAATCGAGCCTGATCCCGCGCTCAACGGCTTTGAACTGCTGGAGCAGGCGGCGAAGAAACGCGGCTTTCTTGTCTCGCGCGGGGAGTACGATATCGAGCGCATGGCGAACACGCTTCTGAAAGAGTATCACGAGGGCAAGCTGGGAAGACTGACGCTGGAGATGCCGGATGACGGAACTTTGGACGCTGGAAAATGAGATATATGCTGAGGGCTTTTCCCTGATCTGCGGCGTAGACGAGGCGGGCCGCGGCCCACTCGCGGGCCCTGTGTGCGCCGCTGCGGTGATCCTGCCGCGCGGCCTTGAGATCGATGGCCTCAACGACTCCAAAAAGCTCACGGAGAAAAAGCGCGAAGCGCTCTATGATCCCATCCGGGAGCAGGCGATCGCTTACGGCATCGCGTTCGCAACTGTCGAGGAGATCGAGGAGCTGAATATCTTAAACGCCACCTTCCTCGCCATGAACCGCGCCATCGAGCAGTTGAATCCGGTGCCGGAGCTTGCGCTCATTGACGGCAACCGCAGTACGGGCATCCGTTTTCCGAGCCGCTGCGTCGTCAAGGGCGATGCCAGATGCGCCGATATCGCGGCGGCCTCGGTGCTGGCCAAGGTTACGCGTGACCGCTATATGCTCGAAATGGCCGGGAAGTACCCGGAGTATCATTTTGAGCAGCACAAGGGCTACGGCACGAAGCTCCACTACGACGCCCTGCGGGAATACGGCCCTTCGCCCATCCACCGGATGAGTTTTCTGAAAAAGCTGTACGGATGAACGATCAGATGGAGCGCGGCAGCTGGGGCGAGGATCGCGCCGCCCGCTATCTGCGCCTGCACGGCTACAGGATCGTGGAGCGCAATTTCCGCTGCCGTCAGGGGGAGATCGACATCATCGCCCGCAAGGGGGAGATTATTGCCTTCGTGGAGGTCAAGCAGCGAAAGAATGCGGACTTCGGCGAAGCCCGCGAGTTTGTGACTGTTTCCAAACAGCGCCGCATCATCGCCGCGGCCGAGCTGTGGCTGCTGAAAACGCGCTGTGAATTGCAGCCCCGCTTCGATGTGATCGAGGTCTACGCCCCCGAGGGAACGAAGACCCTTTTCCCGGAGATCCATCATCTCGAAAACGCGTTTTCGGTTTAGATATGTACTCTGCCCTGATGGGCAGAATTTGATTTAGCACGTCCCTCTCGGGCAGAAGGTGGAGCAGTAGGTCTCACCCTTGGAACTCGCGTTCTCGTTCTGGACGCTGATACGCTCGGCGTTGCAGCGGCAGTCCACAGTGTTGTACTTGCAGGCGATCACGTCACAGCCGACACCGGGATTGGATGTGTGCTTTTTCTTTTCCGTCATGATGCTTGCCTCCCTTGTGATTCGGTTTCGAACATAGTATCTGTCGGTTTTGATTTGTTTATGCGGAGGAATTATGGCCCTTTATACCATCGGCGATCTGCATCTGTCGCTGTATAAGGAAAAGCCGATGGATGTTTTCGGCGACAACTGGCGCGGCCACACCGAAAAGCTGCGCGAGTCTTTTTCTCATTTGCATGACGACGACCTGACCGTCTTCTGCGGCGACCTGAGCTGGGGCATGAACCTTGAAGAGACGCTGCCGGATTTCCAATTCGTCGATGCGCTTCCCGGGAAGAAGCTCATCCTCAAAGGAAACCACGATTACTGGTGGACCACCGCCGCCAAGACCAAACGCTTTTTTGAAGAACACGGGATCACCACCATCGACATCCTCCACAACAACGCCTTCATCTGGGGCGACTATGCTATCTGCGGCACACGCGGCTGGTTTTACGAGGAGGAGAAGGGCGGCGAGCATGACGCGAAGATCATGCGCCGCGAGATCATGCGGCTGGAGGCGTCACTCAACGCGGCAGGGGACAGGACGATAATCGTCTTCCTCCACTACCCGCCGATCTACGGCAATTACCGCTGCGAAGAGATCCTGGCGCTGCTGAAAGAGCACCGTGTTCCGCTGTGCTATTACGGCCATATCCACGGCAAAGGCTGCGGATGGGCCTATAACGGCAGCCATGACGGAACGCAGTTTAAGCTCGTGTCGGCGGATTTCGTCAATTTTTCCCCAGTTCGCATCCCATTTTCCCTTGATATTTAAGAAATAGTCATTGATTTAAATAGAAATATCTGTTATGATTATTCAGTGCGTGTAAACACAAGTGCGGATTGCGAAGGTCGAGGCCGGTTCGATTTTTGCCCCGGAGGAATTACAATCGTTTTTGGCGGAGCTCTGCTTCGGCAAAAACACCTCAGGTGAGCAAAGCGAACCCTCGCGCCGACCAAACGCGGCGTGTCACGCACCGCCGCGTGCGATAAGCGCGAGTTCTCGATTGCGAATCTTGTTCGCAATCGATTGTGCAGATATACATACAGGAGGAAATCAACAATGATTCTGAAGAATGTCGAAAAGAAAGAAAACAATACCGCTGCTTTTGTGGTCGAGTCCGACGCTGCCGAGTTTGAGAAGGCCGTCAATGAGGCTTACCGCAAGAACAGATCTTCCATAAGCATCCCCGGCTTCCGCAAGGGCAAAGCCCCGCGTGCAGTGATCGAAGGCATGTACGGTCCCGAGGTGTTCTATCAGGACGCCATGGACGAGCTGGCCCCCGAAGCCTATGAGTTCGGCCTGAAGGAATCCGGCCTGAAGACCGTCGGTGCTCCCGCCATCTCCGACGTGAACATCACGGAGGAAAAGACCGTCGCCTACACCTTCTCCGTATCTGTCTACCCCGAGGTAACCCTCGGCCAGTACAAGGGCCTCGAGGCTGTGAAGGCTCCCGTTGAGGTCACGGATGAGGACGTGGAGAAGGAACTCAACGCCACCCGCAAGCGCAATGCCCGCATGCTCGACATTGACGACCGCGAGGCTCAGATGGGCGACACCGCCAACATCGACTTTGACGGCTACCTCAACGGTGAGCGCTTCGACGGCGGCAAGGCGGAGGGCTACGCGCTGGAGCTCGGCTCCAACAGCTTCGTCCCCGGCTTTGAGGAACAGGTTGCCGGCATGAAGATCGGCGAAGAGAAGGATATCGACATCACATTCCCCGAGGACTACACACCGGAGCTTGCAGGCAAGGCCGTCGTTTTCAAGGTCAAGCTCAACAGCCTGACCACTCCCGAGCTGCCCGCTCTGGATGACGAGTTTGCCAAGGACGTTTCCGAGTTTGACACCCTGGACGAGTACAAGAACAGCATTCGCGAGAACCTGACCAAGGTCCGCAGCGAGCGCGCCGACGCTGATTTCCGCAATGAGGTCATGCGCCAGGCTGCCGAGAATATCACCGCCGACATCCCCGACGTCATGATCGAGGAGAAGGTCGAGGACATTCTGCGCAACTACGCGAGCCAGTTCGGTATGCGCGACCGCAATGCCACCGTCGACGACCTCAAGAAGATGATGGGCATCAACGACGAGGCCGTGGAAAACAGCATCCGTCCCGCCGCTCTCTTCCAGGTCAAGAACGACCTGCTGCTTGACGCCGTGATGGAGGCCGAGGAGCTTGCCGATACCGACGAGGGCTTTGCCGCATACGTAGAAAAGACCGCCCAGGATGTGGGCGCCACCGCCGAGCAGCTCAAGCAGTACTTCGGCGAAGACTTCATGCGCCACGAGTTCCGCAAGGAGCTTGCCACGAACCTCATCGTCGACAGCGCAGTCGCCAAGGCGGAATAATTTTCCTTTGATTCGGATAAGCTCTTTTAGACTTTAGCATTACAAGGAGCATTGATAAATGAGTTTAGTACCCTATGTAGTGGAGCAGACCAGCCGGGGCGAGCGGTCTTACGACATCTTCTCCCGCCTGCTCAATGACCGTATTGTCATGCTGTCCGAAGAGGTCAATGACACCACCGCAAGCCTCATCGTCGCCCAGCTTCTGTATCTGGAAGCCCAGGATCCTGACAAGGACATCCAGTTTTACATCAACAGCCCCGGCGGCAGCGTCTCGGCGGGTCTCGCGATCTATGACACCATGCAGTACATCAAGCCCGATGTTTCTACCATCTGCATCGGCATGGCCGCATCCATGGGCGCGTTCCTTCTGTCTTCCGGTGCAAAGGGCAAGCGCATCGCCCTGCCCAACGCGGAGATCATGATCCATCAGCCTTCCGGCGGCAGCCAGGGCCAGGCCACCGATATTCAGATCCAGGCGGAGCATATTCTCAAGATCAAGAAAAAGCTCAACGCGATTCTGGCGGAGAATACCGGCAAAGATGTTGCACAGATCGCTGCCGACTGCGAGCGCGATTACTTCATGTCCGCCGACGAGGCCAGGGAATACGGCCTGATCGACAAGGTCATCTACAAGCGTTGATAAGTGCGGAAGGGGGGACCGGAATGCGATCCCTCCTTCCTTTCATAAGGAGAAACAATGGCAAGAAATGAAGACAGACGCAGCATCCGCTGCTCTTTCTGCGGCAAGCCCCAGTCTCTGGTGGAGCATCTGATCGCGGGCAACAACTGCTATATCTGTGATGACTGCGTGCGCATGTGCGCGAGCATCATCGGCGAGGAGACGGAGCAGGAACAGCAGACCGTCCTCGGGTATGACGGCCTGCCGCTTGAACTGAAGAAACTGCCCAAGCCCATGCAGATCAAGGAGAGACTGGACGAATATGTGATCGGCCAGGAGAAGGCCAAGATCGTCCTGTCCGTCGCGGTCTACAACCACTATAAGCGTATCCTGCATGCCGCCAAGGACGAAGTGGAGCTGCAAAAGAGCAATATCCTGCTCATCGGCCCCACCGGCAGCGGCAAGACCCTCTTCGCCCAAACCATGGCCAAGATGCTCGACGTGCCCTTCGCCATCGCCGATGCCACCACCCTGACGGAAGCGGGCTATGTGGGCGAGGATGTGGAGAATGTCATCCTCAAGCTCCTGCAGGCTGCAGACTTTGACGTGGAGCGCGCCCAGAAGGGCATCATCTACATCGACGAGATTGACAAGATCGCCCGCAAGAGCGAGAACACCTCCATCACCCGGGACGTGTCCGGCGAGGGTGTGCAGCAGGCCATGCTGAAGCTGCTCGAGGGTACGATTGCCAACGTCCCCCCCAACGGCGGACGCAAGCACCCCCAGCAGGAGTTTATCCACGTGGACACCACCAACATCCTCTTTATCTGCGGCGGCGCCTTCGACGGACTCGACAAGATCATCGAAAAACGCACCGACAAGAAGAGCATGGGCTTCGGCGCGGATATCACCAGCAAGGCAGACCGCGACGTGGGCGCGATCATGGCACAGGTGCAGCAGCACGATCTGCTGCAGTTCGGCATCATCCCCGAACTGATCGGCAGACTGCCGGTCGTTGCCACGCTTGAAAGCCTCAAGCGGGACGATCTGGTTCGCATCCTGACCGAACCGAAAAACGCCATGACACGGCAGTACCAGACCCTCATGTCCTATGACGGAGTCGAGCTTGCCTATGAGCCGGAGGCGCTGGAGGCCATCGCCGACAAGGCGATCGAAATGAAGATCGGCGCGCGCGGCCTGCGCAGTGTCGTGGAGAATGTCATGACCGACATCATGTACCGCATCCCCTCCGACAAGACGGCAAAGAAAGTGCTCGTCACCGCCGAGAGCGTGCGCGAGGGCACGAGCCCTCTGGTGCTGCATGAGGGTGATCCTGCCCTTGAGGCTCCGGCAGAGCAGAAACAGCTGAAAAGCGCCAACGAGTAATCGGGAGTATACACGCCATGGCACAGAAAAATCACGAATTTAAGAAAATGCCGCTGCTTGCGCTGCGGGGGCTGCATGTGTTCCCGGGAATGCTGCTTACCTTCGATGTGGAACGGCCCGCTTCCATTGCGGCGCTCAACAGCTCTATCCGCGCCGACCAGATCATCTTCCTCTCGGCCCAGAAGGATCTGAGCGCCGACATGCCCACGGAGGATGAGATCTATCCCGTCGGCACCGTCTGCCGCATCCGCCAGCAGCTTCGCCAGCCCCACGGCAATATCTGCCGCGTGATGGTTGAGGGCATCTACCGCGCCAGGGCAGAGAGCATGCACTGCGAGCTGGACAATTACTACGCCTATGTGGAGGAGCTGGAGGATAAGCCTGAGCGTGTGAGCGCTGACAAGAAGGAAGCGCTGTTTCGCAGCTGCCTCAACCAGTTTGAGCAATACATCCAGTATAACGGCGACATGATCAACGAGCAGCTATTGAACCTGCTCGCCAATCCCGATCCCGCCTATGTCTCCAACTACCTGTCGCAGAACATCCGCCTGAGCGTGGAGGACCGCCAGCTTCTGCTGGAGGAGCGCTATCCCACTCGGCGCCTTGCCCTCATCAACCGCCTGCTCACCCGTGAACTCAGCATCCTGAGCATCGAGAAGGAGCTTTCCGACCAGACGCAGGAGGCCATGAACCGCAGCCAGCGGGATTATTACCTGCGCGAGGAAATGAAGATCATCCAGGCGGAGCTCGGCGAGGATGACGATATCGAGATCTACCGCGAGAAGATCGAGGCCCTTGCTGTCACGGACGAGGTGCGCGAAAAGCTTCTGAAGGAGCTGGGCAGGCTTTCCAAGCAGCCTTTCGGCTCGTCCGAAGCCGCCGTCCTGCGCAACTATCTGGACATCTGCCTCGAGATCCCCTGGGGTGTGACCACAAAAGAGACCATCAACATAGCCAAGGCGCGCAAAAAGCTGGACGACGACCACTTTGGCCTCGAAAAGGTCAAAGAACGTATTCTGGAATACCTTGCCGTCAAGCAGTTGAGCCCCGATGTCAAGGGCGGGCTCCTGTGCCTTGTCGGCCCTCCCGGTACCGGCAAGACCAGCATCGCCCAGAGCATCGCCGCGGCCACGAACCGCAAGCTCGTGCGCATCTCTCTCGGCGGCGTACACGATGAAGCCGAGATCCGCGGCCATCGCCGCACCTACATCGGCTCCATGCCGGGCCGCATCATCAGCGGCGTCATCCAGGCCAAATCCTGCAACCCCCTCATGGTGCTCGACGAGATCGACAAGCTTGCTGCCGACTACCGCGGCGACCCTGCGGCGGCCCTTCTCGAGGCCCTGGACGGGGAGCAGAACGGGACCTTCCGCGATAACTTCCTCGAGCTGCCCTTTGACCTCTCCGGCGTGTTCTTCATCACCACAGCCAACACCACCTCCACCATCCCGCGCGCGCTGCTCGACCGCATGGAGGTTATTGAGCTCTCGAGCTACACCGACGAGGAAAAGCTCCAGATCGCAAAGCGCCACCTCATCCCGAAGCAGCGCAAAAAGCACGGTCTCAAGCCCGCACAGCTCAGGATCAGCGACGATGCCGTCCGCGGCATCATCGGCTCTTACACTCGCGAATCCGGTGTGCGAAACCTTGAGCGCGAGATCGCCAACGTCTGCCGCAAGGCGGCATCCGGCATCGCGGAGGAGAAGTACAGGAGTCTCAGTCTCCATGCCTCCGGCCTGCAGGAGCTGCTCGGCCCCGCCAGATTCAAGCCCGACACCGTGCATCCGCGCGATGAGATCGGCCTTGTGCGCGGCCTTGCCTGGACCCAGGTGGGCGGCGAGGTGCTGGATGTGGAGGCCGCCGTTGTCCCCGGCACCGGCAAGCTTGAACTGACCGGCAACCTCGGCGATGTGATGAAGGAATCCGCAAGAGCGGCCATTACCTATATCCGCAGCCGCAGCACCATGCTGGGAATCGACCCGGAATTCTATAAAAACCGCGATATCCATATCCATTTCCCGGAAGGGGCCGTACCCAAGGATGGGCCCTCCGCCGGCATCACCATGACGATTGCGCTGATCTCTGCGCTCACGGGCACCCCTGTGCGCCGGGACGTCGCCATGACGGGAGAAGTGACTCTGCGCGGCCGTGTCCTGCCCATCGGGGGACTTAGAGAGAAGACCATGGGCGCCCTGCGCGCCGGGGTCAAAACCGTCATCATCCCGAAGGACAATGAGGTGGATCTGGAAAACATAGACCAGACGGTGCGCTCCAAACTCAGCTTTGTGACGGCCGAGAATGTGGACGATATCCTGGATGTTGCTCTGGTCCGGAAATCGAACGAGACGGCGCTGCCCGCGCCCATCCCCGTGCAGGGACAGGAGCGCATCTCCGTCAGACAGTAATATGAAAGCATTGAACGTAAACAAGGCGGAGTTTGTCAAATCCGCCGTCAAACCGAATCAGTTTATTGCAAGCTCGATGCCGGCCGTGGCCTTCGCGGGAAAATCCAATGTGGGAAAGTCCTCGGTAATAAACCGCCTCTTGAACCGCAAGAACTTTGCCCGCGTCGGCGCCACGCCCGGCAAGACCATCCATGTCAATTACTTCCTCATCGATGAGCGCCTTTATCTTATCGACCTGCCGGGCTACGGCTACGCCAAGGTCTCCCAGGCAGAGCGCGAGCGCTGGGGCAAGCTCATGGAGGATTTCTTTGCCGCCGGCCTTTTCCAGCTCGGCGTCATGATTGTGGACGCACGCCACAAGCCCACCGCCGATGACGTGACCATGGCGGAGTGGTTCAAGGGCGCATCCTGCAGACTGGTGGTTGTGGCCAACAAGCTCGACAAGCTCAAAAAGAGCGAGATCGAGCCGAACCTCGCCCTCATCCGGGAAACCCTGGGCCTGCCCGAAGAGGTGCCGGTCATCCCGTTTTCCGCCGAGAAGGGGCAGGGAAGGGATCTGCTGCTGGCAGAGATCAACAAGCTTGTCTAAACAGGGAGACAGCGGGGAATAATTTCCCCGCTGCTCTTGTATTTTGTATCAAAATTTGTTAGAATGTCGATATCTTGGGGGTGAATGCGATCAGCGACTGGGAACTTATCAAAAACGGTTTTGATTTCAGCTATCTGCTGGATCTTGTCAGCGGCATCATACCGTCCCTGATCTGTATTACCCTGCACGAGCTGAGCCACGGTCTGGTGGCCTATAAGCTGGGGGACGATACGGCAAAGCGCGCCGGGCGCCTCACGCTCAACCCCTTGAAGCATCTGGACCCCATCGGTCTTCTCATGATGCTGACCGTGCACTTCGGCTATGCAAAGCCCGTGCCGGTGAACATGTACCGCTTCAAGGACCCCAAACGCGGCATGGCGATCACCGCCCTTGCAGGTCCTGTGAGCAATGTGCTTCTCACGATCGTGTTCCTGCTGTTGTACGGCGTGTTCTTTATCCCGCTCGGAAGCAGCAAGGTCGGCTCCTATGTTTTGGATATGCTGCAGCTCACAGCCTATATCAGCATGGGCTACGCCATTTTCAACATGCTTCCTGTCCCGCCGCTGGACGGGTCGAAAGTCGTGTTTTCCCTGCTGGATGAGGGAAGTTACCGCTCTCTCATGCGCTATGAGCGCTACGGCAGTCTGATCCTGCTGGCGCTTGTCTGGTCCGGCGCGCTGGGAAGGCCGCTTTCCGCCGCGATCCGCTGGTGCTTCATGCGCCTTCTGCCCATCTCTCAGTGGGCCTGCGACACGGTATATACTCTCTTTTATAAGTGAATGTGAATGGAAAATCCCAATTTTTATCTGGAGGGCGTCGTCCATGACAAGGACGCCATGCAGGACTTTGAAGGGCCGCTGAGCCTGATCCTGCAGCTGCTTTCCAAAAATAAAATCGAGATCCGTGACATCAGCATCTCCGATATTCTGGATCAGTATCTGGCGTGGCTGGAAGAGGCACAGAGCATGGATCTTGAGATCGCAAGCGAATTTGTGCAGATGGCAGCCCAGCTTTTGTACATCAAAACACGCACGCTGCTTGCCGCCGACGAGGAAGAGGTGTCGGAGCTTGAACTGCTCATGACCTCTCTGGAGCAGCTCAAGGCGCGGGATGTGTTTGCCTCTGTCCAGAAGATCGTGCCCGATCTCAAAAAAGCCTCCGAACAGGGCCTGCTGTATTACGCCAAGCAGCCCGAGCCTCTGCCGAGGGTCGGCAGGGAATATGAATACCACCACGAGCCGGTGGACCTGCTGCGCGCCATGTACCGCATCTATGCCCGCGGCGGAAAGGCCGCCCCGCCGGACATGAGCGCCAAGGTGCCGCGCAGGATCGTCTACAGCGTGCGCGACAAGAGCCTGCAGATCTTAAACCGACTGCGCAAAAGCGATGTGAGCCTCATGGAGCTCTATCATGAGTGCGCCTCGCGCTCGGAGATCGTCGCAACCTTTGTGTCAGTCCTGGAGCTTTGCAGCATCGGCAGCGTTCATGTCGAACGCGCGGAGGACAGCTACACGATCAGCTTCGTCGGCGGCGATGTGGATGAAATTATGGAAAAGATCGTAGAAACATGACAGAGAATCTTTCTTCGGCCCTTGAGGCCATCTTATTTGCCGCCGGTGACTGTGTGCCGCTTGCAAGATTGTCGCTGATCCTGCAGACCGACGAACAGACAGTGTCCGACACAGTGGATGCCCTGGCAGCCGTGTATGAAAGCGAGGGGCGCGGCATGCGCATATTGCGGCTTGAAGACAAGGTGCAGATGTGTTCGGCCCCGGAGTTTGCCGGCATTATCAGCAAATGCCTTGAACAGAGAAAGCCCCCCATGCTCTCCCAGCCCGCGCTGGAGACGCTGGCTGTGGTGGCCTATTTCCAGCCCGTGACAAGGGCCTATGTGGAACAGGTGCGCGGCGTGGACAGCTCTTATACCGTGAGCATGCTCGTCGAGCGCGGCCTCATCGAGGAGTGCGGCCGCCTGGAGGCCCCGGGCCGTCCGGCCGTTTTCCGCACGACGGATGCGTTCTTGCGCACCATGGGTGTCAGTAAGCTATCGGAGCTTCCTGTCCTGCCCGAGATCAGCGGGAGCGAAGGCCTGGAAAAGATCCAGAGCGCAATCGACAAGCTAACCAACCCCCGGCAGCCGGAACAGATCAGCATGGAGGAAACCGAAGACACAACAAACGAGGAGGGATGAGCTTGATTGTATGGATAGCCCTCGGCGTCATTGTCGCCCTGGTGCTGCTGTTTATCTTCCTGCCCGTTGTGGCCTGGATCCTCGTAGGCCTTGTGCTGCTGATCCTCGCGGTGGTGCTGCTCGTGCCCATCGGCGCGGATGTGGGCTATATCGGCGGCGAGTTTCGATTGGCCGCACGCATGGACGGCTTTGCCTATCAGCTCCTGCCCAAAAAGCCCGCTGATCCCAACAAGCCGAAAAAAGAGAAAAAGCCCAAAAAAGAAAAGCCCCCGAAGGAACCGAAGCCCGAGGAAGAGGCAAAACCGAAAAAGAAGCGGAAGCTCAACTTTACTAAGGAAGAGCTTTTCGAGCTCGTGAAGAAGGCCATCAACGGCCTCGGCAAATTTGGCAAGCTGACCGTGCGCCGCTTCATGCTCCACTACACGGCGGCGGGGGCGGATCCCTATAACACGGCCATGACTTTCGGCTATGTAAACTGGGCTCTCAGTACCTTGGCTCCCATCTGCGCGAAGGACTTCCGCGTCACGGGTGATGTGGACGTGTGGACGGATGTGGACTTT
Source organism: Candidatus Limivicinus sp. (assembly GCA_045130755.1). Lineage (GTDB taxonomy): Bacteria > Bacillota > Clostridia > Oscillospirales > Oscillospiraceae > Limivicinus. Next base: position 23,815 of record JBGUQD010000126.1, read on the forward strand.
ACCACCGATAAAACGAGCGTTGACTTTGAACTGAGCGTTACGCTGCGTCTCATTCAGGTGGTGCATATGGCCCTTGCGGTGGCCTTCGGTGCCCTCAGCGTACTCATCAAAAACAAGCTCCGTCTGCGCAGGGAGGCAAAGCTTGCGAAAAAGAGCGCAGATGCAGAGCAGGCCCCCGAGGAACAGAGTGAAACAACTGCGGATACAGAGATCGAAATCACGACTGATGAAAGGAAAGACGAACATGGAGAATAATCCGATCGGCGAACTGATGCAGAACACGATGGAGAATGTCAGAAACATTCTCAAGGTTGACACGGTTGTAGGCGATCCCATCTATACGCCCGACGGGATCATGCTGGTTCCCATTTCCAGGATCAGTGTCGGCTTCGGCGGCGGCGGTGTGGAGTTCAACAGCAAGAAGCCGGGAGAGCGCCCCTATGGCGGCGGCAACGCCACCGGCGTCAAGATCGAACCCATCGGCTTCCTGATCATCAAGGACGGCGTTGTGCGCATGGTCAATGTCACCCCGCCGGCCAGCAATACCGTCGACCGTGTGATCGATCTGGTTCCCCAGGTCATGGATCGTATCGATGCCTTTATCGACAAGCACAACGAAGGCAAAAACGAAAACAAATAATCGCGCGTAATAAGGCACATAATAAGCACTGCCCAGATTACAAGCAGGGTGGTGCTTATTATTCGGTCTCTTGCTTTTATCGCGATCCTGTCGCTTTTGCTCCTGCTGCTGCCTGTCTCGGCCTTCGGCGAGTCGGCCCCGCCCGTGCAGGCGGGTGCTTGTATCGTGCTGTGCGCGGATGACGGCAGCACCCTCTATGCAAAAAACGCGGACAGCCGCCGCCTCATTGCCAGCACGACGAAGCTCATGACGGCGCTGGTGTGTCTGGAACACGCCTCGCTCGACGATGTGTTCGTTGTTCAGCCGCGTCATTGTGCGGTCGAGGGCTCCTCCATGTACCTGATGGCCGGTGGGCGCTATACCGTGCGGGAGCTTCTTCTGGGACTGCTGCTTGCCTCGGGAAACGATGCGGCCCTCGCCCTTGCCGACCGCACGGCGGGCGGTGAGGCTGCCTTTGTTCTGCTCATGAACCAAAAGGCCCGGGCGCTGGGGCTGCGGGACACCCATTTTGAAAATCCCCACGGGCTTGATGCAGGGGCACATTATTCCACCGCCCGCGACCTTGCGCGGCTCATGTGCGCCTGTATGGAAAACCCGGCCTTTCGATCGCTCACCGCGGTGAACGCGGTCGATATCGCGGGGCAGACGCTGATAAATCATAACCGGCTTTTGAGAATATGCCCCGGCTGCGTCGGCGGCAAAACAGGCTATACCCGCGCGGCGGGCCGCTGCCTGGTCTCCTGCTGTGAGCGGGAGGGAATGACGCTCGTCTGCGTCACACTCTCCGACCCGGACGACTGGAACGATCACATGCGCCTGTACGATTGGGCGTACAAAAACTATGCCCTGCATGATCTGAGCGCGGAGCTGTCCTTCGAGGTGCCCGTGATCTCCGGCAGCCGTGAGAAGGTGAAAGCTATTCCATCGCCCGGCGCAAAGCTTGTCCTGCCCAGAGACAAGGAAACCGAACTGACCGCCGAGCTGCCACGCTTTGTCTTCGCACCGATATCCGCCGGGGACACAGCGGGAATGCTCACTTACCGGAAGGACGGCAGGACTCTTGCCCGTTTTCCGCTTGTGTACGCCGAAGACGCGGCCTTGGCCGATCCATGTATGATTATTGAAAAATGATAAAACAGGCTTTTAAGCTCCCTTTGCGAAAGGGAGCTGTTACCAGTGCGCACACTGGTGACTGAGGGAACAAACGTTTTGCACACAGCTTCGGAAAACAGAGCACAAACCGGGATTATCGATCCCTCCGGCCTTCGGCCACCTCCCTTTTTCCAAAGGGAGCTTAGAGAGACTGTCTGCTGATCTGAGCCGACAGCCATACAAAGGAAAACAAATCATGACAGAACGAATCCAAAAACTGATCTCCGCCGCGGGGCTCATGTCCCGCAGGGCTGCGGAGGAGGCCATCACCGCCGGCCGCGTGAAAGTCAACGGTGAGAAGGCGAATCTCGGCGACAAGGCGGACCCCGCCCTTGACCGCATCACGGTCGACGGGAAGGAACTGCCGCGCGAGGGAGAAAAGCTCTATCTCATGCTCAATAAGCCCCGCGGCTACGTCACCACCCTGCACGACGAAAAGGGCCGCAAAAACGTGACGGAGCTGCTGGGCGAGCTGGAAAGCCGTGTCTATCCCGTGGGAAGGCTCGACATGTACTCCGAGGGCCTGCTGCTTCACACCAACGACGGCCACTTTCCCAACCGCGTCATGCACCCGGCCCATGAAGTGAGCAAGGTCTATGAAACGACGGTTACCGGGGAGAACATCGAAAAGGCGGTGCACCGCCTGCGCCGCCCGATGGACATCGACGGCGTCACCGTGCAGGCGAAAGGTGTGGACATCGTGCAGGGCTTTCCCGACCGGGCGCTGCTGTCCATCACCATCGGCGAGGGGAGAAACCGCCAGGTGCGCAAGATGTGCGAGCAGGCGGGCCTCAAGGTCACGCGCCTTGTGCGCGTCGAGGAGGGCGGCGTTGAGCTTGGAAATCTCAAGACCGGCTGCTGGCGAAAGCTCACAAAGACTGAAATCACAAAGCTTCTCGGAAAGAAGTGATTACATATGCAGTTTGAATCGACGGAACTCGTCGTGATCGGCGGCGGCCCGGCGGGGATGATGTGCGCGTACCAGGCCGCCTCGCGCGGCGTGAAGACACTGCTGCTCGAGTCCAACGACAAGCTGGGCAGAAAGCTTCGCATCACAGGCAAGGGCCGCTGCAACGTGACAAACAACTGCGACGTCAAAACCATGATGGCGAATATCCCCGGCGACGGACGCTTCCTCTACAGTGCCTTAAACCGCTTCGGCCCTGCCGACACCATGGCCTTTTTTGAAGATGCCGGTCTGCCGCTCAAGACCGAGCGGGGAAATCGTGTCTTCCCGCAGTCGGACAACGCAAACGACGTGGCGGCGGCGATCGCTTCCCTCTGCCGCAAGGCCGGGGTCAGGACAGTGAAGACCAGGGCAAAGCAGATCCTCACGGAAAACGGCGCTGTCACGGGCGTCATGACGGAGGCGGGGACTATTTCCTGCCGCGCTGCCGCCGTGTGTACCGGCGGGCTTTCCTATCCGCTCACCGGCTCCACAGGTAATGGTTACCGCTTTGCCGAAGAACTGGGCCACACCGTCACAGCGCGCCGCCCGTCCCTCGTACCGCTGGAAAGCCGTGACGACTATTGCGCCGAGATGCAGGGCTTTGCCCCGAAAAACGTGACGCTCTCGGCCTATGAGGACGGCAAGCTCATATACAAAGAGCTGGGCGAGATGCTGTTTACCCATTTCGGCGTCTCCGGCCCGCTGGTGCTCTCGGCCAGCGCCCATATGCGGCGCATGGGAGAGGCTGAATATCGCCTGAGCATTGACCTCAAGCCCGGCCTGGATGAAAAAAAGCTCGATGCCCGCATCCTGCGGGATTTTGAAAAATACGCAAACCGGGACTTCAAAAACAGTCTCGGCGACTTGGCGGGCCACTCCATGATCCCCGTGCTCGTGCGTCTGTCCGGGATCCCGGAGGAGAAACCCGTGCACGACATCACCCGCGCCGAACGGCTTCGGCTGCTGGAGCTTCTGAAGCGTTTCCCGGTATCCGTCTCCGGCTTCCGGCCCATTGACGAGGCCATCGTCACCGCGGGCGGCGTGAGCACGAAGGAAGTCAACCCCCGCAGCATGGAGTCAAAGCTCGTCTCCGGCCTCTTTTTTGCGGGTGAGGTGCTGGATCTCGACGCCTACACCGGCGGCTTTAACCTGCAGATCGCTTGGTCGACCGGCTATGTCGCCGGCAATTCTATATAAGAGGGTTACAGAATGAACGGATATTATGCGATTGCCATTGATGGCCCCAGCGGTGCGGGGAAGAGCACCATGGCCAGACGCCTGGCCGAAGCTTTCGGCTTTCTCTATGTTGACACGGGCGCGATCTACCGCACCCTGGGTCTTGCCTGCCTTGAGGCGGGCATTGACAGAAAGAACGTGGACGCTGTGATGGAGTATCTTCCGACGCTCGATATTGCCATCCGCTATAACGGGCAGGGCGAGCAGTGCATGTTCTTTAACGGCAGGGACGTTTCCCGGGAAATCCGCCTGCCGGAGATCTCCCTCTGCGCCTCCGACGTATCCGCCCACCAGCGCGTGCGGAGCTTCCTGCTGGACATGCAGCGCAAATTTGCCCGTGAGAATAACGTCATCATGGACGGGCGCGACATCGGCACTGTCGTTCTGCCTGACGCGGAGCTCAAGATCTTTCTCACCGCCTCGCCCGAGGCGCGGGCGCGCCGCCGCCTCAATGAGCTGAAAGAGAAGGGCGGCGACCAGAGCTTCGAGGAAGTCCTGGCCGATATGATCCGGCGTGACGAGCAGGATTCCACCCGCGCCGCCGCGCCGCTGAAGAAGGCCGATGACGCCGTGGAGCTGGATTCCAGTGACCTGAACTTCGAGGAGACCTTTGCCCGCCTCTGCGAGATCGTGATCAACACCCTCGCCGTCAGCCCGGAGGAAGCACCGTGAAAAAGCTGATCGTAGCTGACAGCGCCGGCTTCTGCTTTGGTGTGCGGCGTTCGGTGGATATGGCGATGAAGCTTCTCGATGAGCATGGCGCGTGCGCAAGTCTGGGGGAACTGATCCACAATGAGGATGTGGTGGGAGCTCTCAAAGACAGGGGCATGCGCGTTGTTCAGACGCCGGAAGAGGTCAGAGCGGGGGAGCGGGTGCTGGTACGAGCCCACGGCGCCGCGCCGGAGGTGTACACGGCACTCGAGCAGGCCGGGGCCGAAATATTTGACGCCACCTGTCCAAAAGTGCGGGCGATCCACAAAATTGTCGCCCGGGCGAAGGAGGAGGGGCGCTTCACGATCGTCATCGGAATGCGCGCTCATCCCGAGGTTAACGCCATCTGCGGATGGTGTGGGGACCATATCGTGCTGGAAAATGCCGAAGAAGTGCAAAAATGGCTGAAAGTAAAACCGGATCCTTGGGAAAAACCTATAACTGTGGTGGTGCAGACTACGCAGACGCACAGTAATTTTACCGAATGTTGTGACTTCATAAAAAAAAGATGTACAAATTCAAAAATATCTGATACAATATGTCTTGCTACGTCCACGCGGCAAGAAGAAGCAGCGAGAATTGCTTCGGAGTGTGACGCAATGGTCGTCATCGGCGGAAAGCACAGTGCCAACAGCGTGCATCTTGCACAGATCTGTTCGGAGCACTGCTCCAATGTTCAGTTTATCGAGCGCACCTGTGAGCTCGACCTGGACAGGCTTGAGGCCGCAGACACAGTGGGCCTCACCGCCGGCGCCTCGACCCCAGCGTGGATAATTAAGGAGGTAAGAAACAAAATGAGTGACGAGATCAAAGTTGAAGAAACCACAGCTGAAAAAGAGAAGTCTTTTGACGAAATGTTGGAGGATTCTCTGAAAACTATATATAATGGAGATAAGGTGACCGGCCTTGTGGTCGCGATTACCGGCACTGAGATCAGCGTTGACCTTGGTACCAAGTATTCCGGCTTCATCCCCACGTCCGAGTTCACCGACGACGGCATCAAGGTCGAAGACGCTGTCAAGGTCGGCGATACCATCGAGGCTGTTGTTGTCCGCGTCAACGACGTGGAAGGCACCGCGATGCTGTCCAAGAAGCGCCTGGATGCCGCCAAGATGTGGACCGATATCGAGGACGCCGTCGAGAGCGGTTCCGTTCTCGAGGGTGTTGTCACCGAAGAAAACAAGGGCGGCGTTGTTGTCAACGTCAAGGGCGTGCGTGTGTTCGTCCCCGCCTCCCAGACCGATCTGCCCCGTGAGGCTGAGCTGAGCCAGCTTCTCAAGAAGACCGTCCGCCTCAAGATCACCGAGGTCAACAAGGCCCGCAAGCGCGTTGTCGGCTCCATCCGCCGCGTTGCCCAGGCTGAGCGCCGTGAGCGCATCGAGAACATCTGGAACGAGATCGAGGTCGGCAAGAAGTACCACGGCGTCGTCAAGTCCCTCACCAGCTACGGTGCCTTCGTCGACATCGGCGGCATCGACGGCATGGTTCACGTCTCCGAGCTGAGCTGGGGCCGCATCCACCAGCCCTCCGAGGTCGTCTCCGTCGGCGACGAGATCGACGTCTACGTCATCAACTTCGACAAGGAAAAGCGCAAGATCTCCCTCGGCTACAAGGATCCCGACGGCAACCCCTGGACCCAGTTCACCAGCCGCTACCAGGTCGGCGATATCGCCTCTGTCAAGATCGTCAAGCTCATGCCCTTCGGCGCTTTTGCCGAGGTCCTGCCCGGTGTTGACGGCCTGATCCACATCTCCCAGATCGCCAACCGCCGCATCGGCAAGCCCGAGGACGTGCTGACCGTTGGCGACGAGGTCGAGGCCAAGATTACTGCTATCGACGAGGAGAAGCACAAGATCTCCCTGTCCATCCGTGCCATGTCCGAGCCTGCTCCTGTCAAGGCTCCCGAGGCTGAGGAAGAGTATGTCGACGAGGAGCCCATCGCTGAGGATGACGCGCTTGTTTACGAGGTCTCTGCTGACGGTGTCGCTTCCGGCATCGCCCCCGAGGTTGAGGAGTAATTCAACAACAAACAAAAAATCCGCTTTCTGACAAGGTCGTAAAGAGCGGATGACAGAAAGACACCTCGTACCGAAAAAAACGGTACGGGGTGTTTTTTGAGATCATGTTATGGAATACGGAAACCTTGGAGTTAGAAACAGGCCGATGCACAGCTTGACACGACCTGTCCGCTATGATAGCTAATAAAAAGCGAAAATGAAAGAATTGCCGGAGTACAGGACGAAACGAATAAAAGAACAGGGGAAAAAGAAATGAAAGAGCTTTATTTTGTACGGCACGGAGAGTCCCTTTGGAATCTTGAAGACAAGATCTGCGGTGCAACCGATGCGCCGCTGACTGAGAAAGGGCGTGAGCAGGCGGTCAAAACAGGAAAGGTCATAGCGGAATCAGGCATCCGCGCGGATATGATTCTGTATTCGCCTTTGCAGCGAGCCGCAGACACCGCGCGGGCTATTTCTGAAAATACCGGGATCCCGGCAAAAGTAGAACCCAGGCTGATCGAGCAGAATTTCGGCGTCTGGGAAGGAACCAGCCCGAGAAAAAGCGAGGCGTTTCAGAGAGCAAAGCAGAACTTCATCTGCTCTTACGGCACCGGGGAATCCATGTTCCGCGTCGCCCAGCGCATCTATAATCTGCTGGATGAACTGAAAAACGATGAGCACACCTGTATTCTGGTTGCGCACAACGGCATAGCACGTTTTATCATGTCTTATTTTCAGGACATGGAAAACGAAGAGTTTGCCGCTTTCGGTGTGAATAACTGTGAAGTATGCCGCTTTACGTTCTGAGGGTATAAGACAGCTTCTTCACGAAGCAAAGAAACCGATACCGCAATGAATGCGGTATCGGTCAATGTGCAGACGGACCTGAAACAGCGTGTCATTCCACGGCCAGTTCGAAAACTGGCCGTGGGAATCCGTTCTCCGGCAGAATGTCAGTAAACATGCGGTTTCCTGGGAATACGGATTGCCACACCAGTGTTGCGGCACTGGTTCGCAATGACGAGGAACCGACTTTGTCTACGGTCTGGATACCCGCCGGATGGCGGGTATCTTTTGTTTACGATGTTTGTTCCTGCATGGGGAAAGGCTATCTCTTTTTATAGAGAATAAGCTCCGGATCGGCTCCGTCTATTCCGTATGTGCTGACCAGAATGAAATCCATGTTGGCGAGTACCCCAAAGCAGCGTTCGCCGCCGAACTCCGGCTCAAGCTGGGCCCCCAGATAGGTGGTCCCGTCATCCAGAAACTGTACAGGCACGCCGCTCGGCAAGCGATAGGCGAGATTCACATACCTTCCGACCAGGGCGTTGAGCTTTTCCACCTTGGGCATCCCCTCAATGGAGAGAGCATTGATCTCTTCGATCAGTTGTCTCTTGAAGGCCTCGAATTGGCCGCCGTCGCTCAATTCCTCGTAACGCTTCCAATAGTCCAGCTTCGGCAGCGTCTGTTTCAGGTATGCCCGCGCCTGCGCTTCGGAGCAGTTTTCATTCGCCATGTGCGCGGCGCAGACGTCAATCAATTCATCCATGTCATGGTAGGTGTATGTCCCGTCCGCATAGCACCATTGGCAGTAATCCTCGTTGAGCGCGCCGTCACGATCCCTGCCGATGACCGCGTCGTCAAGCGGCATCCCGCAGCATTGACAGACCAGCTTGCGCGGAGAACCGAGAAGCGTGTTGATAGAGACGTTATAGAGCCTTGAGAGCTGTTTGAGCGTCTCGGTGCTCGGCACGGTATCGCCGTTTTCCCAGCGGGAAACCGCCTGCCGGGTTACAAATAGTTTTTCGGCCAGCTCATCCTGCGAAAGGCCGTTTTTTGTGCGCAGTTCAAACAGTATGTCCTTTGCGTCCATTTTGCCACCTCCTTACTGACATTATAAAGGCGCGCATACCAAAATACAAGCAACCGGCTGTTGCTTCGCTGATCGCTATAAGAATACCCGCCGCGCTTTCCTGCTTCGGAGGAGCGCATGGCGGGTATTGTCCGGTATTGTTGATGTGCCAATTTAATCATAACTAAATC
>JBGUQD010000127.1:0-43749 GCA_045130755.1 Candidatus Limivicinus sp.
CCGTTCGAAGAGATTTGTTTTGTATTAGAAGCTTTCTATATTATCTTGATCCTCAAATTGCAGAAAAGATCCTTCCGTTGAGTATTATTCCATCACAGATGCCCAATGTCACACGTCCGATCGACGCATCTGTGATCGAAAAAATCGCGGAGCATCGCTCCGAACTGCCAGAATACATATGGCTCGCGTTTCAGGTATTTGCTGAGACCGGTGCCAGAGCAGGGTCTGTTTTTGCGCTAACTACAGAAAACCTTATTGCTCTTGATGGTCAATGTGTTGTACGCATGTACTACAAAAAAGCGTCCGGAAAAAAAGCAGAAAGCGGAACTCCAAGCTATGTAATTCACTCCATTTCAGACGGGCTTGCTGAATCACTCCAGGCCTATATCCGAAATACCGAAATCCAAAGGGCGTTACTCAAAAGGAACTATATCTTTGTTTATCAATGCGAAACCTTTCGAACTAACTCTAATCGTATGCCTTCTGTGCTTACCTCAAGCACCTTTTCCCACCACCTTCAAAAGTTATGCCGAGAGCATTGCATTTACGACCGCGAAGGGCAGCTTCCGGCCTGGTCGGCTAGGAGCATCCGAGCAGAAGTCGGTCGATCGTTGTTCTCCCGTGGTGCATCACCGGAAACTGTAGCAGCCAAGCTTGGAAATACACCTGCTGTTGCCAAAATGCATTATGACAGCATGTACCCTGCTGACGAAGCCAATATGCGACGAGCGCTCTATGAACAAACGCTTGAAGCTACAGTTACCCAAACCAGGTGTCCATCTGTTTCAAAGATCACTCCGATGTATGGCTCCTGCGAGGCGGACAGGGAGTGCCACAACAAAAATGACTGCCGCAATTGCTCCCAGCGCATTGAAAAAAGAGTATGAAAAGAGCGTGATAATATCAAACAGAACACCTCACTGGCAGAACCCATTCTTTCCATCGTAGAAAAACCTGCTACATCCTCCACGCGTCGAAGGCCGGTATTTTCAACTCAAACCCTTCACGCTATGGAACAAACGCTGGCTCATTTTTCGGATTGTTCCTGGTCGGACAGCGTCTGGAACCTGCATATCCCGACATCCAGGAAGACTGCAAAAATCCGTTTTCCTCGTGCAACTGGTTTAGATCGGGATATCCTGCGGGCAACTGCGCTTACCTTTCTCGTCCAGTATGCGTCACCTGACGCCGCCCAGCGCGTAGTAAGAGAAGGATTCTATTTCATAACACATTTGAACGAGTCGGGCCTGTTCATTGAGAGTATTCGTACCCCTATCGTCAGCAACTACATTGAGTATCTGAAAGAGCAGAAGATTGGCGATAGTCAGAAGAACTCCCGCATCAGATCCGCGTGCTCTCTGTTTGAAACGTGTGTTGAGAACGGCCTTGCTACAACTACCGCAAAAGCCGTTGATTTTAGTTACAGGTTTTCGGAGCCAGCAAACAGAAAAAGAGCACCAGACCAATGTGTGGTCGATGCTCTCGATAAACTCTTCTTTGATTTCTCAAAGGATGAGATTCCCCAGGTATTCAGATTGACATATTTCCTGCTTCGCCTCATTCCGAACAGGATTTCGGAGATCCTATCTATAAATCTTGAATGCCTCAGTTATCCGGATGTCGGCTTGTTTGCTATCAGCATTCCAAACTGGAAAGAAACGCCTCTCCACACCCCGTTGTATTCAAAATACACTTTTGCAATGGACGGGATAATTGAAAATGCATTCTATAAGCTGGTTCGACAGCAGCAGGAGTCGATCCGCCCATATGCGTGCTTGGAAACACAGGATACTGATTATCTCCTCTATGATATTCAGAAGGATCGGGTTATCACACAGGAGGATTTTAACAGGTTCCTTGCAAAAGTGATCCAGGCGCATGGCATTCTCACTGCCAATGGGCGGAAAGCAGAGGTTACATCCCACGCACTTCGGCATGTCTGCATTGGAGAGAGGCTGAGAAGCGGTATCTACTCTCCTGAGCAAACCATGAAGGAAGCTAATCATTCCAACGTTGATGTCACGCTTTCTTACGGCTACATGTCCGAGCATGATGAAGCCGAGCATCTTGGCAAGATTTCCTCTGTGGTATTGACGGAGCATCTGGATGTAGTAGATACAGGGATTCCCGCAAAGCCAAAGAGTGTCAACCCGGCAAAATATCTACGTCTGCAGAATGAAACGGCTTATACACGTGTCATCCCGTGCTTTGGCCTGTGCAGCAACGCCCAATGTAGCCCTCAGTATGAGAAATGCGTGAAATGCGACCACTTCCGGCCGGATGAGCTCTACCTCGATTACTTTATTGAAGCCAGAGGTATTGTGCAAAAGCGCCTGTTGAAGTTCATGAAGTCCGGCGGTGCTCCCGCCGCCATTGAATTTGAGAAAAGCCAGTTGGAAACGATCAATGCGTATATTGAAAGAATGTCAGCCGAAGAATCCGAAACTGCTGCGGATCTGATTTCTTTTGGAGAAGATGAATCGAGGAGAGCATATGGAACAGCATAGTGGTTTGAAGTGTTATTATGAAGGAATAAAAGAAGACACAAGAATTCGCATTGACAAAGCAATTCAGGCCATGCGAGCTGAGAAAGTTACGATAACTATATCATCTCTCGCCGAAGAAACGGGCCTGAGCCGCCGGACAATGTACGCTGATTATGTCCAAAGCTTTCTGAAAAACTATAGAGAGTTCAACCCTTTAGTATCACAGGAGCCAGATCCAGAAGCTGTTCTTGAATTGAAAAATACAATTTCAGCCCTTAACGCTAAATTGAAAGAATCAAGCAGGAAAAACAGAGAACTTAAATTAGAAAACGCTGTCCTTAAAGAAAGTCTGCGCGAATCGGAAGAAAGGTACGCATATCTTCTTGGCCGTTACCAAGAGGATGTTGGGAACAAAATCATTCAATTTTAGCGCCAATGATATAAAAAAGCTCGCCAAAAACGGCGGGCTTTTTCATACTGTTAACTTTTCGCCTGCTGGAAAGTGTGAAAGAAAGGATTTTTCGTGAAAGCCTGCATAAACACTGACTTTTTTTCTTTCTTGCACACTTCTTGCACAGTGAATTATTAACATCTATCTGGTGCCGGTGGCCGGACTCGAACCGGCACGGGATCGCTCCCAGGGGATTTTAAGTCCCCGGTGTCTACCGTTCCACCACACCGGCGTGTGTTACTTAATTTACCACTTGATGCTCTTTTCGTCAAGGCGCGAAAAAGGCAAGCGAAAAATCCGCTTGCCTTTTGTTTCGTGTAATCAGTCGGTCACGTAGGGCAGAAGAGCGATCTGACGCGCTCTCTTGATAGCCTCGGTGAGCTCACGCTGATGCATGGCGCAAACGCCGGTCGTGCGGCGAGGCAGGATTTTGCTGCGCTCGGACATGAAGCGGCGAAGCTTGGCGGCGTCCTTGTAGTCGATGTAGGTCGCCTTGTCAACGCAGAACTGGCAAACTTTTCTGCGCTTGCGGTTCTTGGGATTGTTCTTATCGAAAGCCAAAGCTGTATCCTCCTTATTTCAATTTCAGAACGGCAGCTCGCCGTCACCGTCATCCAGATCCACGAAAGTGTTGGACGGGGCAGGGGCCCCGGTACGGCCGGAATCATATCCGCCGCCATAGCTTCCGGAATTGGAAGAGTAGTTGTTCGAGTAGCTGTCGGCACGGTTGTCGCCGTAGGAGCGATTGGAATCGCCGTCACGGCGGCTCTCTCCAAAGTAGACGTTGTCCGCGTTGACTTCCCAGCTGGTGCGGTTGTTGCCGTCGCGATCCTGCCATTTTCTGGACTGAAGGCGACCGGAAACAACGATCATGCTGCCCTTACGGAAGTACTTGGACACGAACTCGCCGGTGGAACGCCAGGCGACGCAGTCGATAAAATCGGTCTGCCGCTCACCGCCGTCGCGGCCGCCAAAATCGCGGTCCACTGCAACGGTAAAGCTCGTCACGCTGACGCCGGCCTGCGTGGTACGCAGCTCGGGATCACGGGTCAGACGGCCCATGATGGTAATGTGGTTGAGCATTTTTGTACCTCTTACTCGGGACGGGTAACGATGAGACGACGCAGGATGCCGTCGGTAATACCGAGGATACGGTCGAGCTCTGCGGGCAGTTCGGGGCCGCTGGTGAACTTCATCAGCACACGGTAACCCTCGGAAAGGTAGTTGATCTCGTAAGCCAGTTTCTGCTTACCCATCTCCTCCAGTTCCTCAAGCGTACCATTTGCTTCCACAAGACCCTTAAACTTTTCGACGACCGCCGCATACTCTTCCTCAGAGAAATTGGGGTTGACGATGTACATCACTTCGTACTTTTCGCTTGCTTTTGCCATGGTTGCACCTCCTTCTGGTCATTTGGCCCCCGCTCAAAGTCGGGAGCAAGGATAGCCTTCCTTTCGGACAGGCTTAATAATTATATCCTTTTTTGCACAGATGTCAAGGATTTTTCGAGAAAAAAGAAAAGATTTTGCGCTCAAAGCCCGCGGAAAAACAACCGGCCTCTCCCCGAAGGGAAAGACCGGTGTTTACTGTGTTCAGCTCTGGGCCTTGAGCCAGGCTTTCGGGATCATGGGGAAATTGCCGATGATGCCCTCCACGCCCCACTCGACCATGGTCTCGACCGTGCCGAGATCATTGACCGTCCAGGTGTTGATGCCGATGCCGTACTCCTTGCAGTTGTCGACGTTGGCCTTCGTCAGCAGGTGGCAGTCAGGGTGATAGAAATCGAAGCCGTACTTGTGGCAGTAATAGCCCGCGTACTGCAGATCGTTGATTTCCACCAGGGCACCCACCGGGCACTCGGGCATAAGCTCCTTCATGCGAAGGGCAGACAGGTGGTTGAAGGAGGAGAAAATAACCCGATCCGTGAGTCCAAAGGCCTTGACCATCTCGGCGGTTTTTTCTTCAATCTCCGGATAGCAGATGATGCTGGTCTTGAGCTCAATATTGGTGATGAGCTTCGTATTCTTCACCCAGTCACAGTATTCTTCCAGCGTTGGGATATGCTGGGGGGTGTAGAGGCTGCCCTTGATGATGGAGGCATCCAGCTCCCTGAGCTCCTTGAGCGTGTGATCCTTGACCCAGCCGGTGCCGGTCGTGGTGCGGTCCAGCGTCTCGTCGTGGATGATGACGATCTGCCCGTCTTTACTGAGCTGCACATCCAGCTCGATGCCGTCCGCCCCGGCCTTTTCGGCCTCGCGGAAGGCAAGCATGGTGTTTTCCGGATACTTCCCGCTGTAACCGCGGTGCGCAAATACTCTCATTGTTTGTGTCCTTACTTTCTAAAAATAATGGCTGGCGAACATTGTTCGGCTTAGCTTATCAACCGAAAATCAGTTTCGGCAGCAGCATGGAAATGCCGGGGATGAAGGTGACGAACAGCAGGCCGATAATTTCAGCGATAATGAAGGGGAAGCACTCCCTCACAAAGTCGTTGAGTTTGCAGCCTGTGATCGACATGCAGGTGAACATCATGGAGCCGAAGGGGGGCGTCAGGCCGCCGATCATGATGTTGACGATGCACATGGCGCCAAAGTGGATGGGATCGACGCCGAGCTTCGTGACCACCGGTATGAGCAGGGGAGCCACGATGATGAGCGCCGCGCCGCCCTCAAGGAACATGCCCATGATGAGCAGCAGAACATTCACCAGCAGCAGCATCAGCCACTTGTTGGAGGTCACGTTCAACAGCATGGTCGTCAGGTGCATGGGGATCATTTCCCACGTCATGTAGTAGCCGAAGACATTGGCGGCCACAATAACGAGTATGACGGTGGCGGTGCCGTTTATGGTCTCAACGAAAATCCTGGGCAGATGTTCCCACCTGAGGCCCTTGTAAATGAACACGCCAACAAACAGGCAGTAGGCTACGGCGAAGGCGCCGGCCTCGGACGGGGTAAAGAGGCCGATGCGGATGCCGAGCACAATGCCCAGCGGGAACAGCAGCGCCCACAGGGAGTCGGCGCACTGTTTGGCAATCTCTTTGCCGGAGGCGCGCTTGTCACGCGTCGGCAGATAGCCGCGCTTGATGGCGATGAAGTGGACAGACACCATCAGGCATCCTGCGATCACAAAGCCCGGCAGATACGCCGCCGCGAACATCTTGGCAACTGAGACCTTGGCAAGCAATGCGTAAATGATGAGATCGATGCCGGGCGGGATGATGGGCGTGACCGCCGAGGAGGCCGCTGTGATGGCCGCTGAGAAGCCCTTGGAGTAGCCGCGTTTTTCCATCTCGGGCACCAGCATTTTGCACTCCATGGCAGCATCGGCGTTTGCCGAACCGGACACACCGCCCATCAGGCAGCTTAAAAGCACGTTGCTCTGCGCAAGACCGCCCTTCATATGGCCTGTCAGCACGTCTGCCATTTTCATGAGCTTGCCGCTGATACCGGCATAGTTCATGATGGAGCCCGCCATGACGAAGAAGGGGATTGCCAGCAGCGGGAAGGACTGGGCACTGGTGACGAATTTCTGGAAGATGAGGTCAACGGGGGAGTTGTGGTCGATGACGCCGAAGTAGAAGAGCGCCGAGCCGATGAGCGCGAAGGCCACCGGCACGCCCGAGAAGTACAGCACAAAGGCGATCAATATGGGCAGATAACCGATCATGCGCTCACCTCCTCGTCAACGCCGATTACCCGGCCGTATTTCTTGATGGACTGCCAGTCCTTTACAATGAAGATAAAGGACCAGATCGCCATGTCAAAGAAGCTTATAGAAAGGGAGGAGGAGATCCAGGCGGAGGAAACGCCCAGGATCGCCGTGGGCTTGCGGTAGGAGCGCATCAAGTAGATGATGCTGATATAGAACAGATACGAGCACATGAAGGCCATCAGGATGTCCATCGCGATCTTCACGCCGTTCTGGAGCTTGAGCGGAAACTTGTTGACCAGGATATCCACGCCCACATGGGCGCGCATTTTATAGCACGCGGCCGAGCCGATAAAGGCCGTCCAGACGAAGCAGCTTGTCGCCATCTCCTCCGCCCAGGGGATACCGGTCCGAAACACGTAGCGCGTCAGAACATTGATGATGACCAGCACCAGCGTCACCACAAACAGCAGTGATGCCACGATCTCCTCAATGTTCTGAAAAATAAATTTCGGTGTAATTTTTTTTAAGAGCTCTTTCATGGTCCACCTCCGGAAGATAACAAAGGGGGAGTGAAGCAAACACTCCACTCCCCGGAGTCAACTTGTTGGATTACTTGCCGGCGTGGAACTCAGCCAGAGCGGCGCGGAACTCGTCATAGAGGCCCGGGGTGACGCCCTTCATGTTCTCGTACACGGGAGCGACAGCGGCGGCGAAGGCGTCGGTGTCAACCTCGTTGAAGGTGTGACCGGTTTCCTCGAGTTTGGCCTTGGTCTCCTCATAGCTGCTGTTGATCTTCTCGATCATGCGCTGGGCGGAGGCGGTGAACTCGTCCTGGATGATGGTCTGGTACTCCTCGGGGATCTGCTCCCAGACATTGAGCGGGAAGTAGACGCCGCAGGTGCCGATGAAGTGGTTGGTCAGGGAGCCGACAGAAGCGACTTCGCCGGAACCGTCGTTGAGGAAGTCGTCCATGGTGCCTTCGAGGCCGTCCACAACACCCTGAGTCACGGCGGAGAGGGTCTCATCCCAGCCGAGAGGAATGGCGTTGGCGCCCATGGCATTGAGAGTATCGACGAAGAGCTGGGACTTGGGAACGCGGATCTTCATTCCCTTGAGGTCGTCGGGAGTGGTGATG
This sequence comes from Candidatus Limivicinus sp., assembly GCA_045130755.1. Taxonomy (GTDB): domain Bacteria; phylum Bacillota; class Clostridia; order Oscillospirales; family Oscillospiraceae; genus Limivicinus. Next base: position 7,727 of record JBGUQD010000127.1, read on the forward strand.
ACCTTGTTGGTCTTCATGAAGCGGTAGCCGGAGAAGAAGTCGAGGGCGAGGACCTTGATGTTGTCGGCTTCGAGCTTCTTGACCATCTCCTTGACGGTATCGGTGTTGATGAGGTACTCATACTCATCGGAACTGCTGGTCATCATGGGGCCGACCAGGACGTTGAAGTCGGGGACGTAGTCGGCAATGTAGGAGGGATCTTCGACGGAGATGAAGTTTGCGCCGCTGGCAACCTGCTCAAGGCCGTCCTTGTAGGTGGGCAGCTGGCTGGAATGAAAGACCTGGATGTCGATGGCGCCGCCGGTCTTCTCACGGATGTTGTCGGCAGCTTCCTGGATGGAGATGGCGAGCTGTTCGGTGGGGCCGAAAACGTGGCTGAGTCTCATGGTCAGCTTGTAGTCATCGGCGGAGGCGGTGGGTGCAAAGGCGAACATGGCCGCGATCATCGCGACGGTGAGAACCAGTGCAAGAACTTTCTTCATGGTCTGATACTCCTTTTTCGATTATTTTCCGATTTTGGCTGTCACAATGCAACTTTGTGAACAAACCATTAAGGCACCTCTAACTTACACCATGCTGTGCAGAAATGTCAATATAAACAAAGTTTTATTGAGCGTATTTTGGCATTTTATACAAACTCCAGATGCCATTTTTGGGGAAGATACGCCCTTGACAGAAGGATGTGTTTTTACAATTGATGTTTTCCCGTACTTGTGGTATTCTGATATATACACGACTACAGGAGTGTTTACAAGCTATGAGAATGAGAAAGAGAGCAAACCTCGACAAGCGCATGGAGCGCTGTGCCGATTATCTGATAGAGGAACCGGAAACCCTGCGCGGACAGTGGCAGGAGACCTTCCCGGGCCATGAGAAGCTTTATGTGGAGCTTGGCTGCGGCAAGGGCCGCTTCACCGCCGATACCGCCGAGACCATCCCTGAGATCCTGTATATCGCGGTGGAGAAGGTGCCGGACGCGATGATCCTTGCCATGGAGAAGATCGACCGGCGGGGTCTCACAAACGTGCGCTTCATCGACGCGGACGCAAAGCTCCTGAACACCATGTTCGCCCCCGGCGAGGCCGACCGCATCTACATCAACTTCTGTGATCCCTGGCCCAAGAGCCGGGACGCGAAGCTTCGCCTCACCTCTCCCGGCTTTCTGCGCGTCTACGCCGACGTGCTGAAGCAGGGCGGCGAGATCCACTTCAAGACCGATAACACCCCGCTCTTCGACTGGTCCATCGGGCAGCTTGAGGCTGAGGGCTGGGCGCTCTCCGAAGTGACCCACGACCTGCACGAACACGGCCCTGTCGGTGTCATGACCGACTACGAGGCCAAGTTTTACGAGCAGGGCATGAAGATCAACCGCCTGGTGGCGACAAAGACTGCCGACACCAAGACCACTGCCGCGGGCGCGGTGCCGAGGCTGAGAAACGCCTCCCTCACCGACGCGCGCGGCTATGAGGAGAGCCAGGAGGCAAACCGGAGGAACAACGAATGAGATTTCTTTCATGGAATGTAAACGGTCTGCGCGCCGTGCAGAAGAAGGGCTTTGAAGATATCTTCCTCTCCCTGGATGCGGACTTCTTCTGCATCCAGGAGACAAAACTGCAGGAGGGCCAGATTGAGCTGGACTTCCCCGGATATGAGAGCTACTGGTGCTACGCGGAGAAGAAGGGCTACTCCGGCACCGCAATCTTTACCAGGCACACGCCGCTGTCCGTCAGCTATAACATCGGTGTGGAGGAGCATGACCACGAGGGCCGTGCCGTCACGCTGGAATATGAGGATTTCTACCTGGTCTGCGTCTACACCCCCAACGCGCAGGACGGGCTCAAGCGCCTCGACTACCGCATGCGCTGGGAGGACGATTTCCGCTCTTATCTGTGCGAACTGGATAAGCAGAAGCCCGTCATTGTCTGCGGCGATATGAACGTAGCGCATGAGGAGATCGACCTCAAAAACCCCAAGCAGAATGTGGGCAACGCCGGCTTCTCCGACGAGGAGCGCGGCAAGTTCACCGAGCTGCTGGCCGCCGGCTTTACCGACAGCTTCCGCTTTCTCTACCCTGACCGCACCGACGCCTACTCCTGGTGGAGCTACCGTATGCGGGCGCGGGAGCGGAACGTGGGCTGGCGTATCGACTACTTCGTGGTGTCCGACCGCCTGCGGGAGAAGATCAAAGATGCCTATATTCTGCCGGAGATCATGGGCTCCGACCACTGCCCGGTGGGGCTGGATATTGCATGGTGAAAATCGGCGGCGTTGAACTCGGCGGCAATCTGACCCTGGGCCCCATGGCGGGGGTGACGGACTTTGCCTTTCGCGGCGTGTGCCATGCCCTGGGCGCAGCCCTGACGACGACGGAGATGGTCTCGGCCAGGGCGCTCTGCTACCACGACGAGAAGACGAAGGAGCTCTTGTACATCCCCCCGGACGAGCACCCCAGCGCCGCCCAGATTTTCGGACACGAGCCGGAGGTCATGGCGGAGGCGGCACAGATGGCGCTGGAAATTTCCGGCGCGGATATCCTCGATATCAACATGGGCTGCCCCGTGGGGAAGATCGTCAAATCCGGCGACGGCTCGGCCCTGATGAAGACGCCGGAGCTTGCGGCAAAGATTGTCGAGAGCGTAAAAAAAGCGGTGTCGGTCCCGGTGACGGTGAAGTTCCGCAAAGGCTGGGACAACGGAAGCGCAAACGCCGTTGAATTTGCAAAGCTGATGGAACAGGCGGGCGCGGACGCCGCTGCGGTACACGGCCGCACCCGGGCGCAGATGTACGCGGGCCGGGCCGACTGGGACATCATCCGCGAGGTGCGCCGGGCAGTACACATCCCGCTGATCGCCAACGGCGATGTGTTTACCCCGGAGGACGCGGCTCACATCCTGCGGTATACGGGCTGTGAGCTCGCAATGATCGGACGCGGCAGCTTCGGCAACCCCTGGCTTTTTACCCGGGGACAGGCCGCGATCGACGGGCAGGAGATCCCGGAACTGCCCCCGCTCGGCGAGCGCATCGAACTTGCAGAAAATCAAATCGTGACGCTGGCTTCCCGCCTCGGAGAACACCGGGCCTGCATGGAGGCGCGGCACCAGCTTCCCTGGTATCTGCACGGCATCCCCCACTCCGCCGTCTACCGGCAGGAACTTGTGCAGGTGAATACCCTTGAAGACATCCACCGGGTGTGCAGGGGAATTAAGCGAGATTTGAAATAGAACCGTTAGTAAATTGAAATTCGTTTTTGACGGGGCTTTGCCTCGGCAAAAAAACCTTAGGTGAGCAAGGCGACGCCTCGCGCCGTCGTCAAACGGAACTCATTGCATTCCGCTTCCCCGGTTGCGAAGAGCCGGGAAAGCTCCATATCCGTTCCTTCCGTTTTCCTCTCAAAATCAAAGCCGTTGCTTTGATTTTGGTAAGGAAGAAGAAGGGAGCAGAACGGAGTTTTCGCAAAGCCTTGCGGAAACGGAGTGCCGCGAGCTTCTTCTGACGCAAGCGCGAGTAATTCAATTGCGAACAGCGTTCGCAATTGACCCAAAAAGGTGGTGAGAGCTTGACACGCGAACAGGAAGCAATGATCGTCCGCAAGGTTTTGCAGGGCGACGTGAATGCCTTTGAAAAACTGGTGACAGAATATGAAAAGGCGGTGTATGCCATTGCCCAGCGCATGACCGGCAACCCCGAGGACGCCGCCGACATGACACAGGAGACCTTCATCAAGGCCTACAACTCGCTTTCGTCCTTCCGCGGCGACAGCAAGTTCTCAGTCTGGCTCTACCGCATCGCAAACAATGTCTGCCTCGACTTTTTGCGGAGCAAAAACAGGCGGCCCACGGTATCCCTCTCTGCGGAAGATGACGACGGAGAAGAAACGCAGCTCGACATCGCGGACGAGAGCCAGTCGCCCGAGCTGCTGCTGGAAAGCTCTCTGACACGCGATGCGGTGCGGCGCGGGCTCGACTCGCTGCCGCCGGATTATAAACAGATTCTTCTGCTGCGGGAGATCCAGGGTCTGAGCTATGAGGAGATCGCCGCAGCGCTGGGCATCGAGAGCGGCACGGTGAAATCCCGGATCTTCCGGGCAAGAAAGAGATTGTGTACATTTTTGATCGAGGACGGGAACATTCCGGAATTTCGATCGTCAGGTAAAATGAAAGGCGGTGAGAAGCAATGAATTCGTGCGCGTATTATCAGGAGCTGATCAGCTCTCTCGTTGACGGCGAGCTGAGCGACGAGGAAAACGAAGCCCTGATGCTGCACCTGAACTCATGCTCCCGCTGCAACGCGATGTATGCGGTCTTTCACGACCTGTCCGATATTCTCTCTGAAGATCCCGAGCCGCTGCCCGAGGGCCTGCATGAAAACATCATGGCGGGCGTACGGCGCAGCGAGATCATGAAGAAAAACCGCCGTATGCGCCGTATCGGCCTGCGCACAGCCATGACCGCCGCGGCCTGCGCTGTGCTGGTCCTCTTTGCCGCTGTGAGCTTTGACCCCGGCAGGCGTGCTGACAGCGTCAGTATCCACAGCGAGCAGGAGGCAATGGAGCTCCTGCCGACCCCGTCTCCCGCGACCGGTATCCCTGCCGCAGATGTCTATGCGCTCCCTGCTGTGACACCTGTGCCCGCGCAGACCCCGTCTACCGCTCCCGCCCAGCCCCCCGCTGTTACCTATGACACAGCCGACAGCGCGGCATACATTCCCGTTCAGCCCGAGCAATATAATCCGTATTCCTATGATTCCTATCAGGAGACAGCCCCTCTGCCTACCTGGAACCCGGCGCCCGTGCAGACGCCGGCACCCATGCAGACCCCGGCTCCTTTGCAGACTCCAACACCTATGCAGACCCCGAAACCTATACAGACCCCGGCGCCCATGTGGACGCCAGTATCGGCTGAGACCGCAGCGCCTGCCCCGGATGAGACGGCTTCGACGGTGACAGCCGCAGCCGAGACGACCACGACAGTCTATGAGATGTCCGACCAGGCTGCGTTCAACGCAGCACCCGTCGAAGAAGCATCCTCGGGTGTGATGACGCAAAACTCCGTAATGCAGGCGCGCGCGGCTGACCCCGCGCCCACGCAGGACCCTGAAGACGCTGCTGACTACGGCGGTGACGAAACGGAGCCGGACGAGGAGCCCGTGACCTTCTCGCTGTTTTCCAGCATGATGGATCTGTTTGACGCGGCTCCCCCCGATCAGCTGACCGATGCTAAGCTGGCGGCTCCCGCCGGGATCGAAACGGGCCTTGACGCGCTGGCGCTCGGCGACAGCGAGGAAAGCCCCGCCCCTGTCGTGAGCGGTATCCCGCTTGAGATCGTACAGGAGGAAAAGCCCGCCGTCGAGGAGCGTGTCACGGTCTACGGCAATGATGCGCGTACAAAACTGCTGGCCATGATCGGCAGGAACGAGGATACGCTCCCGCAGGAGGCAGAGCTTACGCGCCTGGTGCATGTGAAGCTCCTGCCGGACGACGCCTACGGCAGCGAGGAAAAGATGGATATCGCCATCTACGGTGACTTTGTCTACTGCACGCTTTGCCCCGTGGAAGGCGGCAGCGTGACCTACCGGGCCGATTGCTCCCTCAAGGAGCTGGACAGCTTCCTGAAGACTTGCCCCTCTGATCCCGCGTCTTCCGCTGCGCCTACCCCGGACCCCTATATTAATCCGACACCTGTCCCGTCCCCTGACGGGAGCGTGGCAGAAAACACACCCACAGAATAAGAATGTGCGGCAATCAGGACTTTCTGTACAGAAAAGCCGGGTTGCCGCCGGTTTTTCGCGCCTTTTTCGCGGTGCGTATACTTGATATTTTTTCCACATTATGATATACTTCTAAAAAGTCTTTTGAATTTTGAAGGGGCGTACTGAAAAGTGAAGCGAGTCAAGGTGTCCAATAACGTCATCCGCCGTCTGCCGCGCTATCTGCGCAAGCTGGATGAGCTGAGCGAGAGCGGCGTTGACAAAATTTCCTCCCGGCAGCTTGGCGATCTGCTGGGGCTTACCTCCTCTCAGGTCAGGCAGGATTTCAACTGCTTCGGCGAATTTGGACAACAGGGCTATGGCTACAACATCGCCGCGCTGCGTACGCAGATCGCGGGCATCCTCGGCATGGAGCGCGGCTTCACCGCCATTCTGGTGGGCGTGGGCAACATCGGCCGGGCCATGATGGAGAACTTCTGCTTCTCCGATTGGGGGGTGAACCTTGCCGCCGCCTTTGACATCAAGCCCGCCCTCATCGGCACCGAGTACAGGGGCGTCCACATCTACAGCATGGACGAGCTGGAAAAGTACCTGGACGAAAACAAGGCAGACATCGCGGTGCTCACTGTGCCCAAGACCGCCGCTGTCCCCGTAACCGAGCGGCTCACCGCAAGCGGGATTGACGCGATCTGGAACTTCACCAACGTGGAGCTTACCGAGCCCAACAGCAGCACCATCGTGGAAAATGTCCACTTTTCCGACAGCCTCCTGTCGCTGAGCTATTTCGTGGCTGAGCGACGCGATGAAGCCGCAGCCAAAGCGGCCCGGGAAGAAAAATAACAAAACCCAAAACGGCGGGCTGTCAGAAAACCACGCGGCGATGTACGACAACAGAGCCGCAGGGGAGCTCGAGGGGGCAAGGCCCGCCTCGAATACAATAAACCACCGTCTGAAAAGGCTTGAAGTTCAAGGCTTTTCAGATAATGGCATTTTGGCTCAAGCAAAATGCCCGGCGGTGAAGCGCAGTCAAAGAAAGTCCCGATAAGGACTTTTTTGACAAGCTGCGGGCTGTCTCAAAACAGTTTGAGGCAGCCCTTTTTCATGGGAGGAGAGCATGAACATAAACGGCATCATCTTCGATCTGGACGGTACGCTGTGGGATTCCTGCCGTGTAGTGTCCGAAAGCTGGGGCGAGACTCTGCGGCAGAAGTACGGCATCACGGACGGGCCTGCCCCGCTCCAGGTCAAGAGCATCATGGGTATGACGGCCGACGAGATCGCCGATACTCTGTTTTCCGGGTATGGCCCGTTGTTTCGCGAAATCTGCTTTGCCTGCATCCACGGGGAAAACGACTATATTGCCGACCACGGCGGTGACGTCTATCCCGGCGTGCCGGAAATGCTGGAGACTCTGGCGGAGGAGTATCCGCTTTTTATCGTCTCCAACTGCCTTGACGGCTATATTGAGTGCTTCCTCAAGAGCAGCGGGCTTTCCGCGCTTTTCCGGGACTGGGCCTGCGAGGGCTCGACCGGTCTGAAAAAGGCCGGAAACATCGCCCTCATCGCAGCGCGCCACAGTCTGAAAAAACCTGTTTATATCGGCGACACCGTCATGGATGAGCGCAGCGCCCGCGAGGCCGACTGCCCCTTCATCCACGTGACCTACGGCTTCGGCGCCGCCGAAAGCCCGGATGCCGTCGCCGCCTCTCCGGCGGAACTGCCCGCGCGGATCGAAGCGCTGGAAGGGGGAATGGCAGATGTCTGACACCATCGCCGCTGTCGCCACCGGGGCCCAGGTGGCCGCCATCGGCATCCTGCGTCTGTCGGGGCCGAAATCCCACGCGATCGCGGACACCCTTTTTCGCCCGGCCTCGGGAAAAAAGATGACGGACTATGAGGATCGAAAGCTCGTTTACGGCGGACTGTATGCGTCGGACGGGGCGCTGCTGGACCTGTGCATGTGTACCCTCAGCCATGGGCCGCAGAGCTACACCGGCGAGGACACTGCTGAGTTCCAGTGCCACGGCTCACCCATCCTGCTGCAGACGGCACTTTCCGAGTGTTTTCGGCTCGGTGCCCGGCAGGCCCTGGCGGGGGAGTTTACCAAACGCGCCTTCCTGAACGGGCGCATGGATCTGAGCGCCGCCGAGGCGGTGGCCGATCTTATTGACGCCGAGAGCGCCGAGAGCGCAAAGAACGCTGCCGCGCAGCTGTCCGGGGCCATTGCCCGCAAAACCGAAGAGGTTTATTCTGTCCTTGCCGACATCAGCGCCCATTACCACGCGGTGCTGGATTACCCGGACGAGGATATCGAGGACTTTCGCCTGGAAAACTATAAAACGGATCTGCACAGAGCGGAGGACAGCCTGGATGCGCTGCTGAAAAGCTTCGAGCGCGGCAGACTGATGACCGCGGGCATCCCTGCCGCCATCGTGGGCAGACCCAATGCGGGCAAGAGCTCGCTTCTCAACGCACTGCTGGGCTACGAGCGCGCCATCGTCACCGATGTGCCCGGCACCACCCGCGACACAATCGAGGAAAAGCTGCGCCTGGGCTCGCTCCTGCTGAGGCTGACGGACACCGCCGGCATCCGCGATACGGAGGATGCAGTGGAGCGCCTGGGCGTGGAGCGCAGCCGCCTTGCCATGGAGCGCGCGACGCTTGTGATCAACGTGCTGGACGGCAGCGCGGAAACAAATGACGAGGATCTGGCTCTGCTGCGGGAGGCCGAGAAGTGCCCGCATGCGGTGCTGGTGCTGAGCAAGTCCGATCTCGGAACGGTGACGGAGATCCCGGAGACGAGCCTGCCCACAGTCGTGCTCTCCGCGCGCACCGGGGAGGGGCTCGATGAACTCGAAAACGTGATCCGGGCTCTCTTTCCGCTTCCGGAGGTTCCCGCGGGCGAGATACTCACCAATGCCCGCCAGTGTGATGCGGTCGCGCGCGCACTGGAGAGCCTGCGCGCGGCGCTCAATGCCATGGAAGCCGGCTGCACGCCTGATATCGTCCTCACCGAGAGCGAGACCGCCATGGCGGCCCTGGGCGAGTTGAGCGGCAAGAGCCTGCGCGAGGATGTGACTGACCGCATCTTCCGCCGTTTCTGCGTTGGAAAATAATAATGAACATATGATGGCGAAACGCTGTAAGGCGTTCCGCCAAGCAACTTTGCTGCTCAGCGCTGCAGCGAGGCTTCAGCGCCATATATTCATTGCAATGAGCATCGCGCGAATGATTCAAAGAATCATTCGCCGTCAAACATGTCGTTTGGCGGCGAAATCAATCGGATTCCCGATTGATTTCGCCATGTGATGATCAATATTGCCATGTCCGCGCGAAGCTGATATAATAAGAAAAAAGAACAGAGTATTTGGAGAGAGACATGAACGCGGAGACGAACGAAAAGCGGGAAGAAAGCGTCCGCTTAAGCACCGAGCAGGAGGCCGAGATCGGCGATATTCTGCTCTCGGCGCGAGCCGTATCGAGGCAGATGATCCTGCAGGCGCAGGAGCAGATCGACGACATGATGCGCAAGGCCGAGGAGCAGGCCGCAGAAAAGCTGAGCGAAGCGGAAAAGCAGGCCGCACAGATCACCCGTGAGGCCGAGGAGCAGGCTGCCGAAAAACTACGCGAGGCCGAAGAGCGGGCCGCACAAATCCTGCAGGGCGCAATGGAAGAGAAATACGGCGAAGCGCCCGGAAGCGAAGAGCAGACAGAGGCGGAAGCTGCGGCGGAGACCGAAACCGACGTGCAGCCCGAAGAAGCTGTGCGGGAAAGCGCCGCGCTGCCGGAAGAGATGCAGGAGTACGTGGTGCGCTGTGTGGGCGACTGCTTTGCCAGGCTTCGCCAGCAGCAGCAGGAGACCGCGGATTTTATCAACGAGCAATGGCGCTGCTTTCTCAGCGGCCTGTCTCTGCCCGAACTGCCTGTGCGCGGCGCGGCTCCGTCGGAGACGGAGGGAACCGGCGTCACCCGGCAGGATATCGAGGATCGCGTCAGCGCTATTGCCAGAGAGCTCATGGAGATCATCGGGAAATAACGGTTTCTGCTTGACAAAGAGAAAAATCCTGCTATACTGTGCACTACAATTGAACACCTTATCAAGAGCGGTGGAGGGAACGGCCCTGTGAAGCCCGGCAACCTGCAGAGATGCAAGGTGCCAAATCCGGCGGTGAGACGAAAGATGAGGCTTGATTTCAGCTTTTTTGCGCGCCCCGGAACCGGGGTGCGCTTTTCTGTTTCGATTGCGAAACGAGATTTTGCAATCGAGTTACTCGCGTTTATCGCACACGGCTTGCGGGGGACGCCTCGTTTGGTCGGCGCGAGGGTTCGCTTTGCTCACCTATGGTGTTTTTACCGTGGCAAAGCTACGGTAAAATCAAAGTTGAATTAGGAATAATTACAAAGGAGATAGAAAAAATGAGTCATTATCTGTTTACATCCGAATCCGTGACCGAGGGGCATCCCGACAAGATCTGCGACCAGATCTCCGATGCGGTACTCGACGCGATCCTGGAAAAGGACCCGACGGGCCGCGTCGCCTGTGAGACGACCGTCTCCACGGGCCTTGTGCACATCATGGGCGAGATCAGCACCGAGTGCTATGTGGACATTGCAAAGATCGCCCGCGGCGTCATCCGTGATATCGGCTACGACCGCGCGAAGTACGGCTTTGACTGCGACACCTGCGGCGTTATCCTGAACATCGACGAACAGTCCGGCGATATCGCCATGGGCGTGGACAAAGCGCTCGAGAGCAAGACCGGCGAGACCGACGAGCTGCAGACCGGCGCGGGCGACCAGGGCATGATGTTCGGCTACGCCTGCGACGAGACGAAAGAGCTCATGCCGCTGCCCATTTCACTCGCGCACAAGCTGGCAAAAAAGCTCACCGACGTGCGCAAGAGCGGCGAGCTTGACTACCTCCGCCCCGACGGCAAGACCCAGGTCACCGTGGAATACGACGAAGACCGCCGCCCCGTCCGCGTGGACACCGTGGTCATCTCTACCCAGCATGCCCCGGAGGCGACGCTTGACCGGATTCGCACGGACATGGTCGAGAAGGTCATCAAGACCACCGTCCCGGCGGAGCTCCTGGACGAAAATACCCGCTATCTCGTCAACCCCACCGGCCGCTTTGTTATCGGCGGACCTCAGGGCGATTCCGGCCTTACCGGGCGCAAGATCATCGTCGACACCTACGGCGGCAGCGCACCCCACGGCGGCGGCGCTTTCTCCGGCAAGGACCCGACCAAGGTCGACCGCTCAGCCGCCTATGCCGCGCGCTGGGTCGCCAAAAACGTCGTTGCGGCCGGGCTTGCAAAGCGCTGCCAGGTGCAGCTTGCCTACGCCATCGGCGTGGCGTCCCCTGTGAGCGTGCTGGTGGAGACCTTCGGTACCGGCAAGGTCTCTGACGCAAAGCTGGGCGAGGCGGTACAGAAGGTCTTCGACCTGCGCCCGAGCGCCATCATCCGCGATCTCGACCTCAGAAAGCCTATTTACCGTGAACTTGCCGCTTACGGCCATATGGGACGCGAGGATCTGAATGTCCGCTGGGAGCAGACCGACCGCGCCGACGCGTTGAAGGAAGCGGTAAAATAATATCCCCCTCCCGGGGTTCCGCAATGCGGAAAAACGTGATATACTAACAGCATTCCACGAAAGAGAGGCTCCGTGCCATGGAAAACGAACAGCAAATCTATTACCATGACCATGGCGACGGCCATGTACACGCCCACGAGCTGGAGCCGGAGCACGAACACAGCCATACGCACACCCACAGCCACGAGGGGGAGCACATACACCACCACGATCACAAGCAGACCAAAGCGGTGGTCAACCGTCTGTCCCGAGCCATCGGCCATCTGGAATCCGTCAAGCACATGGTGGAGGACGGGCGCGACTGTACAGAGGTGCTGGTGCAGCTGGCGGCAGTGCGTTCGGCCCTGAACAGCACGGCGAAGATCATCCTCAAGGATCACATCGAGCACTGCATCGCCGGTGTTGAAAGCGGCGACCACGCGCTCGAAGAGCTCAACGAGGCCATCGACAAGTTCATTTAAACGGAAAAGCCCGCCTGACGCGTCTGCATCAGGCGGGCTTGGTTTTATCAGATTCCTTTTCTGTACAACAGGTACGAATACACCGTCGGGGCAAGCACCATCAGCACAATCGGGATCAGGAAGGCGATGAGGTTCCAGCCGATGAAGCTCATGACGATGAAATATACCCCGCCGAGCACCCAGAGAAAGCCCGCAAGGCGGTGCGTGCGGTTCCAGTTTTCTTCGCTTGCCAGTGTCCACGGGAGTTTGATGCCCATGGTGTAGCTCTGCTTGGTCTTGGGCAGATAGTTGCCGATGAGGATGAACAGCACCCCCATGAACACCGGCAGCACCACTTCGATTCGCAGATCGTACCCCAGCGCCCGGCCGAGCGTGAGTCCTGAGCAGAGAAGCGACACCACCGGTACTGTCCAGATCACAATATTCACCAGAGCGCCGCTCATATTCTTGTGCTTGGGGTCGGCCCGCAGCGCGAAAGGTATCAGCAGGTTCACCGCCAGCAGGATGCCCGGCAGGCCGAAGACGGCAAAGGGTCGGCTCGACCAGCCATCCGGATTGCCCTGCAGATCAAAATGGGTCGCTACCTGTTCCGGCAGGCGGGAGTACACCAGTGCCCCGACCAGCATCGGCAGCAGGCAGATCAGCGACGTGATGATCAATGTTTTCTTACTCTTCATGGTCCTCCGCTCCTTTCAGACTCTGGATCCAGAGCAGCACTTCCTCCAATACGGAGGCGTTGATGCTGTAGTAAATGAAATTCTTCTCCCGGCTCTCAAACACGAGACCGGCCTTTTTGAGCTGCGACAGGTGGTAAGATACCGTCGCACCTGTCATGTCGAAGCGCCCCGCGATGTCCCCGGCGGTCATGCGCCCCGATTTGAGTATGTTCAGGATCTCCCGCCGCACCGGGTCGGACAGGGCCTTCATCGTATCGCTGAATCCCATCGCTTCTCACCTCTGTATTTAGAATTTTTTCTAAATAGATAGTAGCACAATATAGATGCTGTGTCAACAGGTATTTAGAGAAATTTCTAAATAGCTGAAAACAACTGTTATCCGGAGCGCAAACAATCCGCGCGGCACATTGCTTGCGGTTGAAAAACGCACTGCAATATGGTAAGGTAAAGGCAGAAATTGAACGCAAGGAGATGCCCTGCCCATGAAAAAGACATTGCTGATCTGTCTGCTGCTGGCACTGCTGCTGACCGGATGCAGCCGGGCAGGCAAACCCGCACCGGAGCCCATACCGGCGATGACTGCGGCACCGACGCAGGCGCCGACACCGACACCGGAACCCACACCGGAGCCCACGCCTGACAATATGGCCGCTGTCAGCGCCGCATTGAGTGAGATCGGCGGTATGATCGATGCTGGGCGGTATTACGAAGCTTTCCGCACTCTGGTTGCGCTGGAGGAAGAATACAGCACCGATGAGGCCGCGCGTTCAAAATGTGAGGAACAGTTTGCACAGCTCGATAAGCTCCTCAAGGCGCAGGAGCCGGAATCGGGGACGGAGCTGTCCCGGACCTTTGCAGTGCAGGGCGGCGGCGTGCTGGCAATCGATGCCTTCAGCGGCCCGGTGCTGGTCACGGTTACGGATGCGTATGCTGTCCTTGAAGGAAATCCCAATCCGCCTGCGGTGACATTTTATGTGCGGCAGGGAGAGGTTGGCGAGACGAACCTGCCTGCCGGGACCTATCACGTGGCATATCAGGTGGGATACCGCTGGTTCGGCGCGGAGGACGGCTTCGGCGAGTATTGTACTGTCGGAGAACTGCCCGAACCGATGGTTTTTGAATTCTACATGGACGGGCAGTGGGCCAGCACCAGCAAGTTCAAGATCACGCTTTGACATACGGCGCAACGTTTAAAAATCCTTGTTCCTTTGTTCATGACTGGGACATAAATTTCACGTATAGTATAGCCACGACAATGAGGTCGTGGCTATTTTGTTTGATTGATCGTTCCGCATGCTCGGAGCGCCGGTCAATCCGGAATCAAGAAGGTTTTGAAAGCAATGTTCGATCCGGAAGATGAATATAAACCGGTGAACGATAAAGCCGAATCCGACAGGGTAAGCGGTGAATACCACTACAGCAACGGCTATTCAGAACGCATCTACTCCGATGCGCACTATGTCCGCGCCGATGAGAGCACGACACCGCCGCGCTACTATACACCGCCGGAGAAAACAGCGCGTCAGAATCGGGAGGAAAAGTCCCGAAAGGGCGTGGGGGCCGGTGCGCTGATTGCCTGCTGCCTCATCTGCGCAATGCTGGGCGGCATCGGCGGCGCATTCCTCACCGGACGTATCATGGACCAAAAGGTCAGCACGCTTGAGCAGAGCATGAATGAGCTGAGCGAAAGCGTCCGCCAGCCCACGGTCATCAAACAGAGCACCGGCGGCAGCGCCGGCAGCGTCACCGCCACGGGTGCGGCCTACAACGGCGCGATGAGCGCGGGTGACCTCTACGATATGGCCTGTGAGCAGGTGGTCGGCGTCACGACCGAAGTTACGTATATGAATTACTTCGGCATGCGAAGCTCTGCTGCCGTCAGCGGTACCGGATTCATCATCACTACCGACGGTTACATCCTCACAAATTACCACGTCATTGAGGATGCCTACAAAGCCGGGCTTGATGTGAACGTAATGATGCACGACGGCACACGATATCCCGCCCAGATCGTGGGTGTGGAAGCGGACAATGATGTCGCCGTTTTGAAGATCGACGCGGTAGGGCTCAATTCCGCCACTCTCGGCAACAGTGACAGTCTGCGCGTGGGTGACACGGTCTACGCCGTCGGCAATCCTCTCGGCGAGCTGGAGTTTTCCATGACCACCGGACATGTCAGTGCCAAGGACCGCAGCATCGTCACCGAAGCCTCAGGCGACTCCATTACCATGTTCCAGATCGATGCCGCCGTCAACTCCGGCAACTCCGGCGGCCCCGTTTATAACGCCCGGGGCGAGGTGGTCGGCATCGTGACCGCCAAGTATCGCAGCTCCGGTGTGGAGGGTATCGGCTTTGCCATCCCCATCAGCGACGCCGTCTCTATCGCACAGGATCTGGTGACCTCCGGCTATGTAACCGGCAAGGCCCATCTGGGTGTGTCGGTCAACTCCAAATATAACGAGATGTACGCCCAGTATTACGGCTGGCCCGTCGGGGCCTATATCGACAGCGTGGATTCCGGCAGCAGCGCCGAAAAGGCCGGTATCCAGCCGGGCGACATCATTACCGCCATTGACGGGGATGCGATCCGCAGCTATGACGATCTGCGCGCCTCGGTCAAGCGGCACGCCGCCGGTGAGAACGTGGACGTTGCACTCTACCGCGCGGATGAAAACTACACCGTCAGCGTCACGTTTGACGAGGAGCGCCCCGCCTGAGCGGGAGCTCCGCCTGAATCTGATACCTCTCTTTCTCCTATAAATCCTCTCTTTTCTCCCAAAACGAAGGCCCGTGCGGTTCGCCGCACGGGTCTTTGTTTTGCATGATCCCCTGAGGAATCATATGATATGAGTCACACGCTTACTCGTTGGTGTAGTTGTCGAAGTAGCCCTGGATGTAGACGATGGGCGTGCCCTTGTCGCCGGAGCCGGAGGTCAGGTCGCACAGCGAGCCGATCAGGTCGGTCAGGCGGCGGGGGGTGGTGCCCTCGGAGACCATGTGACCCACCAGGCTGTCGCCGGTCTTGGCGCGGATGCGCTCGGAGATGGCGGCCTTGAGTGCGTCGCCGGACAGGTCACCAAAATCGTTGTCCGCCAGGTACTTGAGCTTGAGCTCGTTCGGTGTGCCGATCAGGCCCGCAGTGTAGCCGGGGGAGACCACAGGGTCAGCCAGCTCCCAGATCTTGCCGACGGGATCCTTGAATGCGCCGTCGCCGTAGATCATGGCCTCGATCTTCTTGCCGGAGGCCTCGCAGAGCAGCTTGGAGAGGCGCTCGGCGACCGCAGTGCAGTCGCGCGGAAATAGCTTGACGGTTTCCTCGGTGGCCTTGTTGGAGCCCAGCAGACCGTATTCTCCATTATAGCCGCTGCCGTTGACGGAGGCGCAGAGAATGTCGTCCAGACCCAGAACGATCTTGGCGCCGGCCTTTCGGAGCAGGCGCTTGGAGCGCTCGCGGGTGTGAATATCACAGGTGAGCACCGTATCGGTGTAGTCGAGCAGGGTGGTCACCTTGTTGCCGAATATCACCTCAACCTCGCAGTTTTCGGCACGGATGAGATCAGAATAGAAGTCGATATAGTCAACGCCGGTGAAGGGATGTACGATATGGCCGAACTTTTCACGGAACGCAGACAGCGTCAGGGTGTCGCTGTAGGGATTGACCCCGGCCTCATCCAGCCTGTCCCAGTCCACCAGATGGTTGCCCACCTCGTCAGAGGGGTAGCTCAGCAGCAGCACGATCTTCTCACAGCCGCGGGCAAAGCCCTTGAGCAGCAGGGAGAAGCGGTTGCGGCTAAGGATGGGGAAGGCCACGCCGACGGTGCCGCCGCCGGTCTTTTCGCGCACGTCCGCAGCGATCTGGTCGACAGAAGCATAGTTGCCCTGCGCGCGTGCCACGACCGACTCGGTTACGGCCACGACGTCCCGGTCGCAGGGGGTGATGCCGGCCTCTTTCCAGGCGGCCATGACGGCGTCTGCAGCGATTCGGGCGATGTCATCCCCCTGACGGATGATGGGCGCGCGCACGCCGCGTACAACTGTTCCGATGGTTCTCATGTGTATTTCCCCTTTTGCCGAAAGGCATAGATTTGTTGAAAACGAAATTGGAAATTGCGTTTTCATTATTGCCATGTTTTGCGATTGCCTCATCAGGGGCGAGCAAAACGGCATTATATTTCAATAAAACGCAAAATGCTTTTGCGTTTTTACTGAAAGATTATACAGCGCTGTCCGGGAGAAGTAAAGAATTTTTGATGGATGCGGATGAAAAAATTATCCGCATACGTATACGATCTCCGGCGGGTTAAACAGGCGCGGTATCTTCTGGCGGTTGGCAAGGCCGCGGCTGATGACGAGGCGGCCGTCCTTTACCCCGCTTGTAAGCTTCGGGAGAACACCCTGCCCCGGAGAGTACAGCCCGTGACCGAAGATGCGCACCTGTCCGCCGTGAGCGTGTCCGCTGAGGATGAGCGGGATATCGAGATCACGCAGATATTTGGAATAATACTCCGGGTGATGGCACAGCAGAATGCGGTATCCAGGTGCGGCGCAGAAGGCGTCCAGCCAGTCGATTACCGGCGGCACCTTTTTTATCTGCTCATAGAGGTACGGTGTACGAAGATCAACCCCTTCTCCCGCCAGACGCAGCCCGGCACTTGCGGCCCCCGAACTCTGCCCGCCGATGACCAGCTGCGCGCCTTTGACGGTGCAGACGGTACAGGCATTGTCCAGTATGTGTACGCCGGTCCGCGCGATCAGCGTGATATCCCCCGGGGAAATGAGCCATTCGTGGTTGCCGAGTGAGACGAAGCAGGGGGCAAGTGAGGCGCAGGCGAAGAAGAAGGGGAGCAGTTCTGCCGCATCAACCTTGAGCCCGGTTTGGACGGGACGGCCGAAGAAAAAATCCCCCGTGATGCAGATGAGATCCGGCCGGTTTTGCTGCAGAGAGGCGATTACGCCGTCGTACGGGCGCTCATGCAGATCCGATACCTGTGCGACCAACACCGGACAGCCCGGCACGGTATAGAACGTCTCCTGCATGTTCACGCCTCCCTCCTGTTGAGATACTATTATCATACACTGCCCGTCCCTGTGCCGCAAGGCGAAAAATGTAAAACGATCCCGGCGAAAACCGCCGGGATCAAAAGATGGTTATACGGATTCTGCCTTACTTTTTGGCGACGATCTTCGCGGCGCGGCGGCCGAAGGTCATGGTGCGGCCGCAGGCAAGGCCGGTGAAGAGGTTGGGGTAAGTCTGGGCGAAGAAACCGCCGGTGCAGTCGCCGGTGGCGTAGAGGCCCTCAATGGGGGTGCCGTCCTCACGGATGACCTGCATATCGGTGTTGATGCGGCAGCCGTTGAGCGTGGTCAGGTGCCAGGCGCAGGTGCGGATGCCATAGTAGGGGGCGGTGTCGACCGGCGTCATGCGGTGGGCAGACTTGCCGTAATCCTCATCCACACCCTTGGCGCAGAGGACATTGTAGCGGGCCACGGTCTCGGCCAGGTTGTCGGCGGGGATGTTCAGCTTCTCAGCCAGCTCCTCGATCGTATCGGCCTTCTGCAGATAGCCAAGTGCCAGATGGGAATTGTCGCCCTCGGTCATCTGACCCCAGACATAGTCGTAGGGCATGTTGCTCTCGGCACCATTGGGGAACTTGAACAGACGGCAGCAGCCGACTTCATCGAACTGCTCGGCATACTTCTTGTTGTTGGCGTCGAAAATGTCGACATAGGTGTGCTTGGGCTGCATGTACATGGAGTGCAGCATGAACTCGTAGGGGCCGGACTCGTTGCAGAAACGCTGGCCGTTGAGGTTGACCTTGAGGAAGGGCTGTTCACCGAACCAGTACCACTTGCCGTTGGTCTTGTAGCCGGCTGTTTCATCGGGCTTGACGGAGCAGCGGTTGAACATCATGGAAGCATGGGTGGGATCAAGCTCGGCGCCCGCCCAGAGCATGGCCTTGATGCCGGAGCCGTCGGCGGTGGAGCCGATGGGGACGTTGGCCTTCATCTTCATGGTCTGGGGCTGGAGAGCCAGCATCATGTCGGTGTTGGTGGCGTAGCCGCCGGTGGCCATGATGACGCCCTTGGTCACATTGATGCGGATGTACTTTTCGTCGGTCAGGTCCTGTGCGATGACGCCGGTGACCTTACCGTCGGAATCCTGTACCAGTTCGACCAGCGCAGTCTGGAAGCGCCAGTCCACATTGCCGGTGGCGTCGCAAAAGTCCTTGAAGGTGGAGGAGGTGCTCAGGCCTTCCTTGGCAGCGCCCTGCTCGGTCTTGTGAGGGCTGTGGCCGGTGGCAAAGGCCTTGTCGCGCTCGGGATGCTCCAGATCGCCGACACCGCCCTCAAGGCTCATGAACCAGTCGCCGGTGGACTCCATGAGGTCGGTCAGCCAGTCGACCATCTCGCCGGAATTGTTGATCCATACCTTGATGAGATCGGAATCCACGTAACCGCCTGCGTAGCGGACAATCTCCTGCAGAGCCTCGGTCTTGTCAATCTTGAACTCGGGGTACTGCTCAAAGCTCTCGAGCTGGAGCTTGGAGTCGATAGAGCCGATATCCTCACGGATGCCGGTCGGAGTTTCGCGCTTTTCAATGACGAGGACCTTCGCGCCCTCCTCGGCGGCGGTCATGGTGGCGATCCAGCCGCCCGTGCCGCAGCCAACCACCAGTACCTCGGTATCCAGCTCTTCCTTGATGTCGGCATCGCTGATCTCGGGCTTGGTGCCCAGCCAATCGGCGTTAAAGGTCTCGGCGGCCTCCTGCACAACGACGGCCTTGCCGCTTGCCTGGGAGATGCAGTCCGCAACAGCCTTCTTAACCGCGTCGGTGGTAACGGTAGCGCCGGAAACAGCGTCCACGTCCACGCCCTGCGCGTCCAGAATGGCCTGCTCAAGCACGGGTGCAGCCTTGCCGCCGAGCTCGGGGGTCTCACCGGAGGCGTCGATCTTGACACTGAGGATCTCGCTCTCACTGAACTCCATGGTAACTTTGACGTCGCTGGCGATGCCCCTGGCGGAGGCAGAGTATGTGCCGGGAGTGTAAAGAGCCTCGGCATGGGCCTTGGGGGCCTCAACGGTGCCGAGCACACCGGCGGCGGCGATGCCCATCGCGCCCGCAGCCATGCCCTTCAGAAAATCTCTGCGGGAAAGTTCTTTTGCCATAGTCATTTCTCCTTTTCGTTTTTTGGTCAGTCGATTGCGAAACTCCGGTTTCGCAGTCGACTCGTTTTTCCAGTATGGTGGTTTATTCCATATGATAATTTATTGTATCGCAAGGCATGCCATCCGTCAATTGTTATCAGCACGATTTAGGAAAATGAGAGATTGGCGTACCAATCTCTCATTTAACAGATTTTAACAACTTTTTCAATTACCGCTTGTGGCTCACGCCGCCTCTGCGGTACGTTTCTTCGCCTTGCCTACCACGCGGCTGAGGGCAATGCTGATCTCATAAAGAGCAAGCATCGGCACGGCTACCATGACCTGAGAGACGATGTCCGGCGGGGTAATGATGGCAGCGAGAACAAAGATAATGACGACCATCACCTTGCGGCCCTTGACCAGCCACTCCGCGCGCACAAGCCCCAGCCCCGTCAGCAGCACCGATACCACCGGCAGCTCAAAGACCAGGCCAAAGATGACAAACACCGTCAACAGAAAGCTCACATACTGCTGGATGCTGATGGAGGCAGAGACATCCACCTCGCCCGTAAACTGGATCAGAAAGCGCAGCATGAAGGGCAGACTGATGAAATAAGCAAAGGCTACACCCACCAGAAAGCACAGGCCGCCCGCGACCAGGGAACCGGAGATGTAGCCGCGCTCCTTCCCGCTTAAGCCCGGGCTGCAGAAGGCGTAGATCTGATAGGCCAGCACCGGAAAGCACACCACCACCGCACCGACGAGAGCCACGTTCATATAGACCAGAAACAGCTCCTGAGGTGCAATGTACACGTACACATAGTTGTAGCGCTGACCCATATTTGTCAGCGCTGTGACGATGTGCGGGGCAAAGCTCAGGCACACGCCGAAGACCACCACCAGCAGGATCACGCATACGAGAATGCGGTTTCTCAGCTCCCGGAGATGACCGGACAGACTCATGCTCCCGTCGGGGGAGGCGGAGGCGTTATCCTTCGTCTTCATCGTCGGCGCTCTTGGCGGCCTTGGCCTTCTGCGCCTTGGGAGCCTTCTTCTCTTCAGACAGCTCTTCAGACGTCTCGTCCATGCCGTCCTTGAAGCTCTTGACGCTCTTGCCGAACATCTTGGTCAGCTTCGGGATCTGTGTCGGTCCAAAGATGATGATGACAACGATCAGGATGATGATAAGCTCCTGGGTTCCGATTCTCATACGGATTCTCCTTCCTCTTCTGCCGCAGGCTGTACTTCGGCGGCAGCCTCTGCGCTTTCATTTGTTTCTTTGCTCACGGATGCGGCTTCCGTTTTCTCCGCCGCGTCGGGAGCGGGATCTGCTTTTTCCGCCGGGTCGGCGGTTTTCTTCTCCTGAGGCTTTGTCTTGCCGATGCTCTTGAGGTCCTTTTCCACGGCGTTGAGGTCTGACTTGAGGCCCTTCGTGATATCCTCAATCGGTTCCATCGCCTCGCGCAGGGGCTTCTGCGCCTCCTCCAGCGGATCGATGACGCTCTCGCGGATCTCCTGTGTCACGCCCTGTGATGCCTTACGAAACTCCCGCATCGCCGCGCCGAACTTGCGCGCGTACTGCGGCAGCTTGTCAGGCCCGATCACCAGCAGCGCCACAATAAAAATGACGACCAGCTCCATCGCGCCGATCTTCATGCCGGAACCCTCCTTCCCGACAGCAGGGCGGACAAGCCCTGCGTGTATTCTGCTGAATAGAATAATACATGATTCCAACCCGGCTGTCAATAATGATCATCGCATGGCGAAATCAATCGAGAATTTGATTGATTTCGCTGCCAAACGACAAGCTTGGCAGTGAATGATTCTATAAATCATTCACGCGATGCTCATTGCAATGAATATATGGCGCTTAGGCCCTGCTGCCGCGCTGAGCAGCAAAGCTGCTCAGCGGAACGCCTTACGGCGTTTCGCTATCATATAATCATTATAATGCGGGTGGGAAAACCCGGGCAAGTTCTCTGCTGAGAAAACGGAAGGCGGGCGCTTTTTCATCAGCAGAAAAACGTATAATAAGGTTGAAAACCTACTTTGAACGGCGTATAATAAAAGCAGTGTTCCAAGACAGAATGTGACACGACCAAACGAAAAAGGAGGCACAAAACATGCGCACCCGAAAACCTGCCGCAGCGGCTGTCTGCTTGCTGCTATGCGTGCTCATGCTCACGGGTCTTGCCGCTTCGGCATTTGCGGAGGAAGCCCTGGCAGAGCTGCATGTGGAGAAAAATGGCCTGACGCTGGACCTCTCGCTTCTGAAACTTGAAATCGAAGACGGAAAGCTCGTCGTCTCCGTCGGCATCGACGGCATCACAAAATGGAAGGACGAGGAGCCGCCGAAAATAATCCTGGATTTTGAGCAGGCCGGCGAGAAGTTTACATCGGGACTCTTCAGCACCGATACTGTGGCAAAGCTGCCGGAAAATGCCAAAAACTACAAGACAACATCCAAGCATCCCGTCAGCAGGGAGGAGCTTCCCGACCGGATCCTGATCGACATCGGCAGCGATGAACCCCTGGTATTCTGGGAAAAGGACCCGAGTGCCGATGCCCAGGCGGAAAACATGCAGACTGAGCCGCCGGCGGACACCGAAAAGGATGGCGGCAAAGACAACGGAAAGGACAGCGGGCAGGACGACGCGCAGGAGGTCCTCGCGGAGGTTCAGTCCATCTTCGACGGCGGTGAGTATTACGCCGCTGCTCTGGCTGCCCGGGACTGCGCGGAGAACTATCCCGACGTATGGGACGAATGTGACGAGATCCTGGAGAAGATCGCAGACAAGCTCAAAGACAAGGAGCCGGAGACGGGCGAGCTTGAACGGCACTTCCCCTTCTACGGAATGAACTGTGTTCATGCGACTGCGGAGAGCTGGCCGTTTGAAATGACCATCACCGATGTCGACAATCCGAGCCTGTTCGTGCGCTTCTATGTGCGCAAGGGCGACACCTCCGAAATCTATCTCCCTTCCTCGCACTACAATGTCACGCTGACAACAGGGGACATCTGGTTCGGCGATGACATTGGATTCGGCGAGTTGGGCGAGAGCGATGATTTCGACGGCGACACGCTGGACATGACCTCCCGCGCCCAGGGAAATACCATAACCTATCACGAGTGGAACCCGATATTCTGATCCGGCACTTATCAAAAGCACAGCCGCGATTCCCGCTTTGGGAACCGCGGCTGTGCTTATGAATCCGGAAATCTGTTCCGGGCTGCGGGATCAGGCGTTGAGGAACTCGATCATGCAGTCGGCCGCAACAATGCCGCTGGTATAGGCAATGCCGAGGGAGGCACCTTCGTTCTCATAGTAGGGGCTGCAGTAGAGGCTGCCGTTGTCGACGCCGGCTACGTACAGGCCCTTGATGACGCTCTGGTCCTCTGCCAGTGCGCGGCAGTAATCGTCGGTCTTCACACCGCCGAAGGTGGACCAGATGGAGGGCTCGTACTCAAAGACATAGTAGGTGTCGCCGCTGAGCTTGTGGAGCAGGTAGGGAGCCTTGTAGTACTGGGTGTCCTCACCGGCCTCGCACAGGGCGTTGTAGGCTTCAACGGTGGCTTCCAGGTTCTTCATGCCGAAGACCGCAGCGCACTCGGCGAGGGTGCCCTTGGCGGCCCAGCCCTGCTCGACGGCGGCATCAACGGAACCGGGCAGATCGTCGCGCACGACATTGGCGCCGTTCTTGTAGAAGACGCTGCCATGGCAGCCGACATACCAGTCCTCGGGGTCACCGTAGTAGCCGCGGATACCCACGGTGGCGACGGCGTCCATCATCTCCTGGTCGAGCACGGCGTAGTACAGGCCCTCGCGCAGAGCCATCTCACCGCCGAGGGCGAGGGGACGGTCGGAGAGGTACTGCTCGTTCATGAAGCGGTCGCCGTTGCGGTTGACGATCAGGCCGCCGTAGAGTGCGGGCTCCAGCGCGGGACTGGCGGAGCGCATCTGGCCGCCCATGATGCCGGGGATCTTGTGGTTTGCGCCGCCGAACTCGTTGCAGCAAAGGGCCCAGTTGCGGTCGGCGATGCCGCCGGCCTCAAGGACCATATCGAAGCCCTGGCCGACAGAAAGCTCGTTGCACAGGGGCCATACGGTGATGTCGCCGTAGATCTTTTTGAGCATCTCTTTGTTGCCCGCGTAGCCGCCGGTGGCGATCAGAACAGCCTTGGCGTTATACTGGACGACGGTCTTGTCCTCGTTGTTCTTGACGATCACACCGGTGACCGCGTCGCCGTCCTTGACAAGCTGCACGGCCTCGCGGCTGCACTGGAGAACGCCGCCGTCGGCCTCAAACTTCTCGAGCAGGGGCCCGAAGCGGTCAAGGCCTCTGAGCTGCTTGCCCTCGTCGTTTTCAAAGTTGTGGCGGGCGCGGAAGCCCATGCCGTAGGAATCGATGCGCAGGCCCATGCGGACGCCGTTGTCCATGAAGTTTCCGACCACGCGGTCGCCCTGCTCGGTGCACTTGCGCAGCAGGGCACCGTTGACGGTGCCGCGGCTGAAGCCATATTCGCAGTCATAGAGGGTCTGGGCGGAAACGGTTGCATCCTCAGCGGCCTGGACACGGGTCTCGGCCAGCGCGGGGCCGCCTGCCATAGAACCGTTGGAGACTGCGACACTGGGGCCCTTCTCCAGCAGGTAGGTCTTCTTGCCGGCGGCGGCCAGCTCCATGGCAGCCATCAGACCGGCAGCGCCTGCGCCGACGACGACGGCATCGCAGTCAATGCTCTCGGTGGGGGTGAGGACTTCCTTGGCCTCCTTCGCCTCTTCAGCAAAAGCAGCGGGAATGCCGGTCAGACTGAGGGTCGCGGCGGTCGCGGCGGCAGCGGCGGCGCCCTTCAGAAAGTCCCGGCGGGAAATGTTTTTCATGGCAGCATTCCTCCTGAATAAAATATTATTGACAGAACTTCGTGTAAATGAAATATACGAAGTATTATATATATTTTACCTGAAAACGGACCGCGTGTAAATAGAAAAAACCGAAAAACCATGAATTGTTGTTGAAAAAACCCGCCTGCACAGGCAGACGGGTAAATTATTTTATTTGTTTTCGTCATCGAAAAACTCACTCATATCGGCGCTGAAGTCGAAGCGCTCCACCGGATCGGCAGTGCGGAAGGACACGCCCTGACGGCGCTTCTGAAGCTCCTCCTCACGCCGGCGCTTCTCGGCGCGGCGGCGCTCCCGGAGATGCTTTTTGCGGAGGCGGCGGTAGCGGGTGATGAGAATGAGGTAAATGATGGTGAAGAACAACAGGACACTGATGAGCGCGATGACCCAGCCCTTGCTGAGGATCTCGCCCACGCGGCGCGCAAGGTAGGCATTGCGCGAGAGCTCGATGGCGGAACTGTTGACGAGCCTGCTTGTGCCGTAAAGGCTGCTGCCGACATAGACGCGCACCTCGCCCAGCACCGTGCCTGCACCGATGGGGGCGCGCAGGGTGTCGTTGTAGAGGATGACTTCACGGCGGATATCGTCGTCGGTGACCTCGTTGGGCATCAGGGCGCGCAGTTCCTCCTGCGGACGGAGCATTGCCATGGCGTCGCCCTCGGCAAGCTCCACATCCTGCCGCTCCACGACTTCATTGGCGCTCAGCAGCGTGCGGTAGGAGAAGTTGTTGAAGCCCCAGTCGTAGAGGGTGCGGCTGTCGACAAAGTTGTAGTAATCGTCCACCTGAGCGTTTAGCTGACCGTCACAGCCCATCGCAACGGCCAGCAGGCGCACGCCGTTTCGCTGGGCGGTGGAGATGAGGCAGTAGCCGGCGGCGCGGGTATAGCCGGTCTTGCCGCCGCTTGCCCCTTCGTAGAGATAGCGGCCGCCGTTGGAGTAGATGGAGGTGATGTTGATAAGGGCGTTGGAATTGCCGATAGGCTCGCCGTTGTTGACTGCCGTGCAGTCCGCCGAGTAGGAGGCGGCGTTCGAGATTTCCATGAACAGCGGGTGCTTCATGGCCTCGGCAAAAATGAGGTACTGGTCGTAGGCTGAGGAGTAGTGGTTCTCGGCAGGCAGACCGTTGGTGTTGACAAAGTGGGTGTGCTGACAGCCGAGCTGTTCAGCCTTTCGGTTCATCTGATCCACAAAGCCGGAGATGCTGCCGCCAATATAGCGGCCGATAATGTTGCAGGCCTCGTTTGCCGACTGCAGAAGTGCACAGTAAAGCAGATCCTTCATGGAAATGACGACGCCCGGTGCAATGCCGGAAGTGCTGGAGTCGTCCTCCAGGCCCTCAAGACAATCGTCCTGCGCAACGATCATCTCGTCAAGACTCACACGCCCGGAGTCGACTGCCTCCAGTGCCAGCAGCACAGTCATGACCTTGGTAAGGCTTGCGGGGGCCCGCTCGGCGTCCATGTTGTAGCCGTAGAGTACCCGCCCCGCGTCCAGATCCACCAGCACAGCGGCCTGACCGTTGAGCTGCGGCACCTCCAGTGCCAGCGCCGCAGGGGCAAACATACTCATCACCAGACTTAAAAGCAGGATAAGAGGGAAAATTCTGCGTTTTTTCATTTGGTTCTCCCGTTGTTTTCCGAAATAGAATATGGTATACTATCTATCTGTGAAATTGTTGGATGAAATTGTTGGATCTGTAAAACCGTATTGTTCATTATATCGGTTCACAGGAAAAATTGCAAGGCCCCCGGAAAGGAGCATTTATGAATATTCTGGTCGTTGATGACGAAAAACTGCTTGTCAAGGGCATAAAATTCAATCTGGAGAACGAGGGCTACACCGTCGACACCGCAAGCGACGGCGAGGCTGCCGTAAATATGGCCCGGGAAGGGGACTATGCTCTCATCATCCTCGACCTGATGATGCCGAAGAAAGACGGGCTGGAAGCCTGTCAGGAAATCCGCGGCTTCTCCACCGTGCCCATTATCATGCTCACCGCGAGAAGCGAGGATGCGGACAAGCTCATGGGCTTTGAGTCCGGCGCGGACGACTACATCACCAAACCTTTTAACATCCTTGAGCTCAAGGCCAGGGTGCGCGCACTCATCCGCCGCTCGTCCATGGCAGCTCCGGCAGCCCCCGCAAAGCCCGAAGAGCCGGATGTGCTCCGCTGCGGCCACATCATGATCGACGAAAAGCGCCGCAGCGCTTTCAAAGACGGGCAGGAGGTGGAGCTTACAATGAAGGAATTTGACCTTATGCTCTTCCTGCTCAAAAACCCGGGCAAGGTCTTCTCGCGTGAGAAGCTTCTGGACCTGGTGTGGGGCTATGATTACCTGGGCGACACGCGCACTGTGGACGTGCACATCCGAAGGCTCCGTGAGAAGCTGGAAATGAACCCGGCCCAGCCTGAGCATATCATTACCAAATGGGGAGTGGGGTATTACCTTGCCGAATGAAGCGACAGCGCCGAAGGAAGGCGCAAAAAACGGCGTCAGCATCACCGGCAGTATCAGCTTCCAGTTCTTCTCGTTTATCGTGATGCTGCTGCTGCTCCTGCTGCTGCTGCTCAATATCTTCCCCTATGTCTCCACGCGCGACGCCGTGTATCAGGAGAAGGAGAAGGCTATGGAAAGCCAGGCGTCCACACTGGCCTCGGCCCTGGCAGGGCTGGAACGGCCGGATGAGGAGAAAGTGGCGGAAGTGCTGCGCATGTTGGATATGCAAGGTTTTGAGCGCGTCACCGTCACCGACCGCAACGGTGCTGCCGTCTATGACACCGATGGGGGGGACGGCAGCGAAAGCGCTGAGCTTGACACATTCACCGCCCTGGAGGGGAAGACCGTATTCCGCTCTGTTTTCCGGGACGCAAGCTTTCTGTCCAGCTATGCCATCCCCATCCTGAACCAGAACAGCATCACGGGCGCAGTATTCCTGCGGGAAAACGATGCCGAGCGAGGCCGGATTCTGCGGGAGCTGAAGCTGCAGATCCGGGTCATCTCGATCGTCATCGCGCTTGCAGCCCTGGGGCTTGCGGGTATCTACGGCACGACGGTGCTGGGAAAGCTCCGGCAGCTTTCCAATGCGATCCGTATAGTGTCCGGCGGGGATTACAAGTACCGTATGGAGGTCACCGGCAAGGATGAACTTGCCGAACTCAGCCGTGAGTTCAACGCTCTCACCGCTTATCTTGAGGATACCGAGCGCCAGCGCCGCCGCTTCGTGTCGGACGCCTCCCACGAACTCAAGACACCGCTGGCGTCTATCCGTCTGCTGGCCGACAGCATCGTGCAGACCGAAAACATGGACACCGACACCATGCGCGAATTTGTCTCCGACATCGGCAACGAGGCCGAGCGCCTGCAGCACATGACAGAGGATCTGCTGAGCCTTTCCCGCATGGACGATGATATCCAGATCGTGCCCGAGCCGGTGGATGTGAAGAAATCTGTCCTTGACGCCATCGCGCTTCTGCGCCCGGTGGCAGCTGAGAAACAGGTCACCCTGAACGCAGAACTCGATGACAACTGTATGGTGCTTGCCACCAAGGACAACATGCACCACATTGTCTTCAACCTCCTGGAAAACGCCGTCAAGTACAATTTCCCGAAAGGCAGCGTCACCGCGAAGCTCCATGCCGAAAACGGCAATGTGCAGCTTAGCGTGGAGGATACCGGCGTCGGCATCCCGGAGGATGAGCGCTATAATATCTTCGGCCGCTTCTACCGCATCGACAAGGCGCGCTCCCGAGAGGCAGGCGGCAGCGGCCTGGGCCTTTCCATCGTACACGATGCGGTCAAGGCCCACGGCGGCAGCATCGCTGTCGGCGCCAATGAGCCGAGAGGATCAATATTTATCGTGACGTTTCCCCAGTATAAGGGATAATTCAACATAAGAAGGACAATACACATGAATCAAATCGCAAGAATCCGGGAAGAACTCAATAAGCGCAGTCTTGATGCGCTGCTGATTACTGATGAGAAGAACCAGCGCTATGCCGCAGGATTTCCCTTTACCGACGGGGCAGTGCTGGTAGGGAAGGAAAAGGCCTTCCTCATCACCGATTCCCGTTACATCGAGGCGGCTCAGCAACAGGCCGAGGGCGCGGAGGTGCGGCTTTTCGACAAGGCCCACCCGCTGACCATGAAGATCAAGGAAGCCCTGGGCGAGATCGGCGCCGAAAAGATCGCGGCGGAGGATCAGAGCCTCTGCCATGCTGCTTTTATCGGCTGGGAAAAGAAACTGGGCACAGAGCTCGAAGGTGTGGGCGACCTGTTCGCAGTACTCCGCGCGGTCAAGACAGAGGAGGAGATCGCCTCT
Organism: Candidatus Limivicinus sp.; assembly: GCA_045130755.1. Lineage (GTDB taxonomy): Bacteria > Bacillota > Clostridia > Oscillospirales > Oscillospiraceae > Limivicinus. The sequence goes on from JBGUQD010000127.1 coordinate 36,537, forward strand.
ATGATCCATGCCCAGCGCATCAGCGAAGCCGCACTGGACGAGGTGCTGCATATCATCAAGCCCGGCATGACCGAGCGCGAAGTCGTAGCGGAGCTCGTCTACCGCATGCTCCGGCACGGCAGCGAGGGCAACTCCTTCGATCCCATCGTGGTCACCGGCGCAAAGACGAGTATGCCCCACGGTGTCCCCGGTGACAAGGTGATCCGGACAGGCGACTTCGTGACGATGGACTTTGGCTGCCTCAAGGACGGATACTGCTCCGACATGACGCGAACCGTCGCAGTTGGTTCGGCCACCGACGAGATGAAGAATGTCTACCATACTGTCCTCAAGGCCCAGCTTGCGGGCATTGCCGCCGCCCGTGCGGGCGTATTGGGCAAGGATATCGACGCCGCGGCCCGCAAGGTCATCACGGACGCAGGTTACGGCGAATACTTCGGCCACGGCTTCGGCCACTGCCTTGGCCTTGAGATTCACGAACCTCCCATCGCCGGCCCCACCGGAAACATGCCGCTGCCAGCGGGCTCCCTCTCTTCGGCCGAGCCCGGCATCTACCTGCCCGGCCGTTTCGGCGTCAGAATCGAAGATGTCATGATTATCCGCGAAGATCACGCTGAGGTTATCACCAAAGCACCGAAGAGCGAACTGATTATTTTGTAAAAGGCATTTTTTCACTATCCAAATTCGTTTATGAAGGTGCTTTGCTTCCTCATAAACACCCTGAAGCAAGCTGTGCGAGCGCTCGCGCCGACCAAGCGCGGCTTGTCACGCTCCGCCGTGCGCGATAAGCGCGAGTCCTCAAATGCGAACATAGTTCGCATTTGAATAAAATTTTTCTTGCATTATACGCACATATCCTGTAGAATAACATAGATAACAGATAAATTAACTTTCGGGAGGTCCCTTTTTATGATTACTGCAGGCGATTTCAGAAACGGCGTTACTTTTGAGATGGACGGCCAGGTCATGCAGGTCGTCGAGTTCCAGCACGTCAAGCCCGGCAAGGGCGCGGCTTTTGTTCGCACCAAGATGAAGAACGTCATCACCGGCGCCGTCACCGAAACTTCCTTCAACCCCACCGCCAAGTTCGAGAATGCCACCGTCGACCGCGTTACCATGGAGTACCTGTACAACGACGGCGATCTCTACTACTTCATGAACCCCGAGACCTATGACCAGGAACCGGTCAATGCCTCCGTCCTGAACGACAACTTCAAGTTCGTCAAGGAAAACATGGAGTGCACCATCTATTCCTACAAGGGCAAGGTCTTCAACGTCGAGCCTCCGTTCTTCGTGGAGCTTGAGGTTACCGAGACCGATCCGGGCTTTGCCGGCAACACCGCCACCAACGCCACCAAGCCCGCCACTGTTGAGACCGGCGCCGAGATCAAGGTGCCCCTCTTCATCGAGCGCGGCGAGCGCATCAAGATCGACACCCGCACCGGCGAGTATCTGTCCAGAGCGTAAAACTTTTAACAAGCGAACAAGGGAAGACCATGAGGTCTTCCCTTGTTTGATATGCATGAAAAAGGAGGCAAACCCATGACCATTACCGAAAAAACCGCATATCTGAAGGGCCTGGCCGACGGGCTGGGCGTGGACCCGGAATCGAAGGAAGGGAAGCTCTGGGCAGCGCTCAACGATGTGCTGACCGATATTGCTCATGAGCTTGAGAGCCTGCACGAGACCGACCTCGGCCAGGCAGAAGCCATCGACGGCGTGGCCGACGAGCTGAGCTACCTTGAAGAACTCTGCGGCGGCTTTGATTCAGAGGATGAAGAAGACCGACCCTTCTGCGGCGGCTGCTGCAAGCGCACTGACGAAGAGGACGAAGAGAATGAGGATGAAGAGCTGGAATACGACGGCGTAATCTACGATGCTACCTGTCCCGTCTGCGGTGAAGAGATCAGCTTCGATGAAGAGACGCTCGAAAAGGGCTTCATCGAGTGCCCCAACTGCGGAGAGCGGCTTGAGTTCGACCTCGGTGGTGAAGATGACGAACCCCGCACCGACGACGAGGAGATCCCCTTCTGAGAAGGCAGAACATGAAACGCTTAACAGCGCTTTTGTTTTTGCTGATATTGCTGCCGCTCTCCGCTGCGGCCCACGCCGGAGGCGGCGCGCACATCGCGCTGTCCGGCGGGGCGGAAATGACATGGGTCTGCGGCGAGCCCTGGCATGACCCCGGTTATGACGCTGCCGATGCAAACGGGGAAGATCTGAGCGACAGGGTGGTGACCGAGGGTGAGGTTGTGCCCTGGCGGCCCGACGACTATGAGCTGCACTATGTGCTCCTGGATGGGGAAGGGATTCTTGCCGAGGCAACGCGCCTTGTGCATGTCGAGGCACAGACCCTGCCGGAGACAGTACAGCCGCCGAAGGGGACGATCTGTCTCACCTTTGATGACGGCCCCTGTGAGTATACCGGGGAGGTGCTGGAGGTCCTGGCAAAATACGGCGTGAAAGCCACTTTCTTCGTTGTTGCCAACCAGACGAAGTATCTCCACATGCTGCCGAAGATCCTGGAGCAGGGTCACACCCTGGGAATCCACTGTTATGATCATCGCGCCTACGAGTGGATGTATAAAAATGAACAGAACTATTTCAACGATCTTTTGACAGCGCAGGAGATCGTCCACGACTGCACGGGGCAGTATGCCCATGTGGTGCGCTTCCCCGGAGGCAGCCGGACGGCAAGTTTCCTTGCCGCTTCCTTCCCCGGAGGCAGTGAGGAGATGTACCGGGTCATGCACGAGGCAGGCGTGCGCGTGTACGACTGGAATGTGCAGCCGGAACGCAGAACCAAGACCATCGAGGACACCATCATCGACTTTACGCACCCGAAAAAGCCCTACGAATACGCAGTGGTGCTGCAGCATGACACGCGGATTTTCAGCGTCCGGGCGCTGGACAGCATGATCAGTTGGGCGCTGGCGGAGGGCTACACCTTCGCTGCCTTAGACGAGACCTTTCCCGAGATCCACTTTTATTGATCAATACAGAGTCAATGACAGGGACGGCCGCAAAGCCGTCCCTGTCATTGATTCTGCTACCTGCAATCGGGTACGTCGAAGGCCTCCGGCGGGAGGCAGGAGGCAAGACCCGTGAGGATCGAGTCGTAGCTTTTTCCGTAGTCTGACATGGGGCTGCGCAGAACCCCGTGCGGCACGGCCGCCCGGCTGAGTGACACACGCACGGCTGTCCCGACGCCCTCACGGCTTTCAAGCAACAGTGTGCCGCCGTGAAGCCGGGCAATCTCCCGCGCCGCAGTCAGCCCAAACCCCGGCCCATTGCCAGCCTCCGAAAGCCCGCCGCCGTAGCGGTAGCGTTCGAGCACCGTGTGGAGCCGGTCGCCCGGAATGCCGCGGCCGTCGTCATCCACCGACAGGATCGCTTGATCCCCGGTACCATGCAGCGACACGCGGATGCGGGTACAACTCTCGGCGTGGCGCAGGCAGTTTGAAAGCAGATTCAGTACAAGCTGTTCCAAAAGATCCGGATCACCCCGAACCGGCAGACTCTCGGGTGCGCAGAAGCTGATCTCCGGACTGCGCACATTCAGACGCACAGAATCAAGGAGATCGCTCAGCAGACTGCACAGTTCCAAAGGCTGTGGGCGAAAAAAGATCGTGCCCTGCTCCGCACCGCGAATGACCGAAAGATTCTGAAGACTGCGGTTGAGGCGGTAGAGACTCTGCAGCATAACACGCAAAGCGGCGAGGCCTTGTGCATCCTCTGCAGCGACCGACGCGCGCAGGCGCTGTGTACCCACGCTCAACTGCATCAGCTCGCTGCGCAGGGTATATAGAAAACTGTCGCTGATAAGCTCGCCCATTGTCTCGCAGGGAGAAAGGAACACTGCCCGCGCTCCTTCCAGCGCGCGGATGCGCAGCAGAAACCGCCTGCCCGCGACCTCCGCCTCACCCACGAAGGCGGGCGCCTGCATCCCGGCGATCTCTTCGCCGAAGAGGGCGGAGAAGCTTTTGTCCAGACAGTCCGGCCCCAGCAGGGCGCAGGCTGCGTCGTTGGCAAAGAGAAGCCTGCCGCCCCGGACGAGCAGAGCGGGTTCGGAAGTGAGCGCAAGAAGCTCGGCAGAGATCTGAATCATACGGCGTCCTCCCCGGTAAATGCGTGATGGCCCCGCCAAAATGCGCGGGATCTGGTTAATTATAGCAAATGTGGACAAAATGAACAATACTTATGTGAAATAAACACGCGATTCCGACAAAATTTCGGCACATTAAGGACTGAATTCCCTTGCAGTTGAACTTGATTTTTGAGAATAGTATATGTTATTATGAGTAAGCTATGACAGGAGTCTGCCGCGCATGCGCACGACGGACAAATTGTCGGCAAAATTTGTACTATCTTAATAATTGGAGGATAAAAACATGATCAAAGTTGGCATCAATGGTTTCGGTCGCATCGGTTCCCTCGCTTTCCGCGCTGCCATCCAGTCCGACGACATCGAGGTCGTCGCCATCAGCGCTCCGGGTCATCCCGCTTCCCACGTCGCTTACTGCGTAAAGTATGACTCCGTGCACGGCCGCTTCAACGGCGAAGTCGTCGGCAACGACGAGGACAGCACCATCACCGTCAACGGCAAGGTCGTCAAGGTTCTCTCTGACAAGACCTACCGCGACGCTACCCTCATCCCCTGGGGCGAGCTGGGTGTCGAGTACGTGCTCGAGTGCACCGGCGTTTACCTCGACAAGGCCAAGGCCCAGGCTCACATCGATGCCGGCGCCAAGGTCGTCATCATGTCCGGCCCCGCAAAGGACGACACCCCCATGTTCGTCTGCGGCGTCAACCTCGACAAGTACACCCCCGACATGCAGTTCGTTTCCAACGCTTCCTGCACCACCAACTGCCTGGCTCCCATTACCAAGGTTGTCAATGACAACTTCGGCGTTGTCGAAGGCCTCATGACCACCGTCCACGCCTCCACCGCCACCCAGGCCATCGTTGACGGCTTCCCCAAGAAGAAGGATCTGCGCGGCGCCCGCTCCATCTACAACAACATCATCCCCTCCTCCACCGGCGCTGCCAAGGCTGTCGGCAAGGTCATCCCCGAGCTCAACGGCAAGCTCACCGGTATGTCCATGCGTATCCCCGCTCCGGACGTGTCCGTTGTTGACGTGACCTTCCGCCTCGAGAAGGCTGCCACCTATGCGGAAATCTGCGCTGCCATGAAGGCTGCCTCCGAAGGCCCCATGAAAGGTGTTCTGGAGTATGTTGATGACGATGTCGTCTCCTCCGACTTCCGCACTGACGCTCACACCTCCATCTTCGACGCCCGTGCCGGTATTGCTCTGAATGAGCACTTCGTCAAGCTCGTCGCCTGGTACGACAACGAGTGGGGCTTCTCCAACAAGATGATCGACCTCACCCGTCACATCGACAAGGTCCGCAAGGCCTAAGTCGTACAGCAAAAGAAACCGAACTCCCCGAAAGGTTCGCCTTTCGGGGAGTTTTTGTATCCGGTATGTTTTCGCCTTCCATACCAGCTTCCGTGTCCGTTCGGGGGCGGAAAGGGAGATAGATGCATTGTTCAGGAAAGGCCGTGTTTGTCAAGCCATCGGGCGGGATTGCCGTCGATGTATTCCCATGTTTCCCGATAATCCTGCACGCTGCGGATGACGTGTTCGTAATAACCGCGCTGCCACAGTTTCCCTTCCAAACCGGCTTTTCGGCATTGATTTGCGGCGGATGACTTTAACGCACCGACGATACGGCCCAATGAAAAGGCGACCCTTGCGGTCGCCCGATCATCGTCCCATCGGCAAATGAAATGAATATGGTCGGGCATGATGACATAGTTGTCAAAAGAAACGGAATAAAGGGAGGCTGCCTCATCCATGCATTTTTCGATGATCTGTCCGTATTCCGTCAGGCAAGGCTGCGGGCGACCACAAGGGTCGCCCCTACGGATCGACGAAAGAAGCCGCCTTCGGTTGTGGGTGCACACCGTGACGAAGTATGCAGCGGAAGTGCTGTAATCGTAAGCCTGTAAACGTACGTTTTTTCTTTGCGGTAATTCCATCGTACGGCCTGCCCCCATTTCTGTAGGGGCGACCCTTGCGGTCGCCCGTTTAGGCTATGATAGCACAGACGGATAAGAATTGCATCCCTGTTCGGCTGCGCGGGATGAGCAGAACGACGGCATACAAATATATTGGGCTGTTGGAAAAGTAAAAGGCAGGGGAATAGTACGTTTCCCTGCCCTTTGATTATTGCTGGTTGGTTTTATTTATCATTTTTATTATTCTGTCTCTATCCCAAAGTAAAACACCAGTCGCTTTAGCAAGTTCTTTCGCTGACTTTGTGAAATACCTATTAGTCATAACAGCACCAATTTGGCAATGATAGTAGTCTTTTCCCGCAAAGACTTCCTGAATAGGAGTGTTATCTAAATCGGCAGAATAGCATTTACATTGAATTGCGTATCTAATCTCATCTTTTTCTGCGATAATATCGACACCTTGATCTCCGCTTGCTTGCGTGACTTCAACATTTTCATAGCCATTATAGCGAAGCAGATTAGCACACCAATACTCAAATTCTGTTCCTTCAAGATCGTCGAAAAAGAATACCCCATTCGACAGCGAAAACCCCTGTTGCGGTAAATCTGTTGTAGTATTACTGTTATCAAGCGGAATATTGAATTTTAAGAATAGTTTTTTCAGAAGGTTATCCGCAAACTGTTCTGTTTCCTTATCAAATCTGTTTCGGTATTTCTCGACATTTTCTTGGAAGCAATAACAGCAGCCTTCTACCAGCCTTCTATTATTTCGATACTTATGCTTACTGTCTTCTATTACCTGGTCATATTCCCGTTCGAGGGCATCTCTCATATGCCATTGAGTTTCTCTCTTTAAGCGTGAGCACTCGTGTTGTATATTACCATTTATTCCCGTGAGAACGGTCTGCTTATCTATTTCGGCCAACTCTTCGGCAGCCTTTATCACTTCATCATAACTTTCTATAAAGAAGTCAAAACTTCTTGCTTTGTTAGCAAACTCCGCATTGACACGAATGGTAGATAATAAATCTTCGGCCCTTTCTTGTAAAGCAGCCTGCTGCTTCTTCTTTTTGTTTATGCCAAACATATATTAATTTCACCTTTCCATTGATGTTAGCAGGTGTCTCAATTATACCTTTCTGTTCATTTGTGGTCAATCCCTCACTCAACGAGCAAATAAATCTTTATCAA
>JBGUQD010000128.1:0-12515 GCA_045130755.1 Candidatus Limivicinus sp.
CGCCGGAGACCTGCCCTTCAAATTCGGTGCATTTCGCATAGCAGGCGTCCATCAGTCGCCTGACGCGGCGCTTGAATTCGTCCTCCTCCAGGTCGTTGGAGCAGCAGTAAATATGCAGATTGCCGTCCCCGGCGTGCCCGAAGGAACGGACCCGGACGCCCTGCCGTCCGGCCTCCTCATGGGTATAGACCAGGAACGGGGCGATTTTGTCTACCGGGACGACCACGTCCATTTCGTCGAGCAGCCGGGTCTCCGCCTCGATCACCGTGAGAAAGGCGCTGCGGGCGGCCCACACATCTTTTTTCAGGTTGTCCGTCCAGACGACCAGTGTGTCGTAGGCCCCGGCGGTCTCCGCCACGGCGCCGAGACGGTCCATTTTATCGCTCAGCTCCGCCTCGCTGTCCCCCACCAGGGTCACAAGGATATATGCCCCGGCCTCTTTCCCGTTCACGACGGTGGGAAACACCGGCGTCCCCGTGAAAGCCGCGGAGGAATCAACGATATCCCGTTCCATGAACTCAATGGATTGGGGATCCAGATTGGCAAGCTTGATGGCCGGGACCGAGGCGATAGCCCGGGCGATGTTTTCAAACGGCAGAATCAGGCTCACATCCCGCAGGGGCTTTGGGATCAGCTTCAGAGTCAGCTCCGTGATGATGCCGAGCGTTCCCTCCGAGCCGATCATCAGGTGGAGCAGGCTGTAGCCGGAACTGGTCTTGCAGACGGTCTTGCCGAGCCTGAGAATCTCGCCGCTTGGCAGCACGACCGTCATAGCCAGGACGTAATCCCGCGTCACGCCGTATTTGACGGCGCGCATCCCGCCCGCATTGGTACTGACATTGCCGCCGACGGTGGCGGTTTTTTCGCCGGGATCCGGCGGATACATCAGGCCGTGGGCCAGCGCGTCCGCCGCCAGGTCACACAGCCGCACACCGGGTTGGGTGTGCACAACCAGATTGTTCAGATCGTAGGAGAGGATGCGGTTCATCTTCTCCATGCTCAGCACGATGCCGCCGCACAGCGGCACACAGCCGCCCACCAGCCCCGTCCCTGCTCCGCGCACGGTGACGGGGATCGTATGCGCCGCGCAGTACCGCATGACGGCGGCGACCTCCTCGGTGCTCACCGGCTGCAGAACCGCCTCCGGACGGTGCTTTCCGTAAATCGGCATTTCATCGTGGCTGAAGTCCTCCTTTACGGAGTCTCCGGCATAAAAGCATCCGGGCCCGACGAACTGTTTCAGCGCCTCGGCATCCTCCGGACGCAGCGTATTATAGTGCGCCATGGAAAGCTTCCTTTCTGTTCGGCAAGCTGGTATCGCCCGGCTCGCGGTCGACGTTGCATTCGTGCAGACAGGCGCGCGTCAGACGCCAGGGCCCTTCAAAGCCGGTGTCGCCCAGCAGGCCGGACATCAGGGCAAGGGACTGGGGATAAAACCAGCTGCCCAGCATGATCATGTCGCGCGTCGGGTCCTCGTCCCGGATCTCTTCCCTGGCACTGGTGTCCCCATCCAGCCAGATAAAATGCGGCCTGGAGACCCATTGCTCGGGCCGGGAATCCCGCCGATGGATCGTAAAGCCCACGCCGTCGGCCGCCTTGTGCATCTGCGCGTGCCGAACGTAGAGCCGTGCGGCGCACTCCACGTCCTCCCGCCGATAGTCCGTCAGGCGATGCAGGTTATAGAGCATATAAGCTCCGTCAAAATCCGGGCAGTCTGAGCCGCAGGGCCAGAACGATCCATCCGGGTTCTGACAGGCCAGGGTGGAATCCACGCTGCGCTCAAGATAACGGTAGTCCCAGCCCTGGGCAAAATAAGTCGGCAGCACGTGGATGGTGCCGAACTGGCCGTTGCGCAGATCCGCACCGAACTGACAGCCCCAATAGCCGGTTTTCGGATCCAGCAGCTCTTCCAGTGCGGGGAACATGCCGTATTCCAGCACCTCGTCCACGTAGGGAACGCCGAAGAAATCCCTCAGAGCGAACATAGCCGTGCTCAGCGCGCAGATCTGGTTGCCCGCCGCCCAGGAGTTGCTCCAGTCATATTTCTTCACATAGCGGTACATGGCCTCTTTGTTCAGCAGCGGCTCGAGAAAGTCAAGCGTCCGGGCCGGTTTGCGGCCCAGCAGATACAGGGTCCAGAGCATGCCCCGCGTGAAGTGCCAGACGGGATCCAGCTCGTCCGGGCCGCGGCGCCGCGCCGCATCGCCGGGGCGATTGGAAAAGTACCCGCCGGGACACTGGAGGGCGTTGATGCGCTCCGCCCAGCGATCCAGGTTTTCCCGGCCCTCCCGGTCCAGTTCGCCGAACAGAGAGAGAATCACTGCCGCGTGATAGGCGCCATAGGTGCTCGGGCCGCTCTCGCAGGCCTCCTTTTTGTAAGCGCCCGGCTCTTCGCCCACCTTCATCCGGCGGACAAAGGCGAGGGCCATGCTCTTCAGCTGTTCATATCCGGGGCTCGGCTGTTCTCTGTAGATCATGACGGTCCCTTCTATCTCTGGAAAAAGGCAAAGCTGTCAAAGGAGAGCTCGTGAAAGTTGATGCGGGCGTCCCGCGTCATGATAAACTCCAGGACCTCGGCGATATCCCCGGCCCGCATAAAGTCGCCGCGCTTCTCCGGCGGGATGCGCCCTTCAAAGAAGGTCGTGTCGGTGGGGCCGGGATTGATGACGGTAAAGCGGATGTTTTTTCCCTTGAGCTGCTGGGCCAGCCCGTCTGTGAACATGTTGACGGCGGCCTTGGCAGCGGAGTAGTGGGGCGCGTTGGCGTTGGCGCGTTTGGCCGCCATGGACCCGATGTTGATCACCAGCGCTCCTGCGGCGGGGTCGGCCAGGGCCGCGAAGGCCTTGGTGGAGAAGACCATGCCCTTCACGTTGACGTTCATCACCTTGTCGTAATCCTCTGCGGTGAAATCTTCCAGCTTGCGGGTGATGGAGAGTCCGGCAAAATTGATCAGGATATCCACCCGGCCAAAACGGTCATAAACCGCCTGCATAAAGTCCCGAACCTGGGCGTCGTCCGTCACGTCCACCACGGCGCCGAACACGCCGGCGCCGGTGAGGGAGAGCTTTTCCTCCAGTTCCCGCACGCGCTCTCCCCGGGAAGAGCTGAACGCCAGATTGACGCCGGGCTTTGCGATCCGAAGCGCCGTGGCGGTGCCCATGCCGCCGGTGGCGCCCATCATGACGATTGTAAGTCCTTCGAGGTTTCTCATGAGTATCTCCTCCTGTCAAAAGTATCCGCCGTTATCCACAACGGCAGTCGGCGACATGCCGCCGTCGATCATCGCGGCCAGCCGGATCTCGCTGTCCCGAATCGCCTCCGCCCGCAGCAGCACATCGTAAGCCAGACGGCGCGGAATCACCAGGACGCCGTCGATATCACCAAAGATCACATCCCCCGGAAACACGGTCACTTCCCCGATGCGTACCGGGATCTGCCAGCCAGTGATGCGAAAGCGTCCCAGCATCCCGTTGGAACTGCGATATCTGCAAAACACCGGAAAATCCTGCGCGAGGACCTTGTTCGTATCCCGTACGCCGCCGTCCACCACAGCGCCGCGGCAGCCCTGCTTCTTTGAGACTCTGGTCATCATCTCGCCCCACTGGGCCGATACGGTATCCCGTCCTGTCTCCCAGACCACGACGTTCCCGGCCCTGATTGCCTCCAGCATGCGGGCGCGTTCCTCCATCTCCTGCTTGAGCTCCAGACTGGGGCCGCCGCTCACCGTAAAGGCTATGCCGCACACCTTCATCTCCTCCCGCAGCGGCATGATGTCGTTGGGCAGGGTCTGAGCGATCAGCCCCTCCTCCCGAAGCACGTCGTTGACCGCGGCGGTAAAGACCTGCTCGTATCGTTCGCACAGTTCCTGTACCGGGATTGGAAAGGGGACCGGCTCCATGCATGCGGAGAGCTTTGCCTCGTATTTGCTTAAATCCATACAAATCCTCCTGCGTTTTGGAAAGCTCTCACCTGAAGATGAGAGCTTTTTTCTTACAAGGCCGACTGGTTATTGCTTGGGTCGCCGTGGATGGCCATGTCGTACTCATGGCTCCAATCCAGGTCCCGGTAGTCCGCACCGCGGGGATCGGTCTGAATGAAGGCCTGCAGCTCGTCCAGCATCTCCACCGTCCAGGTATACATATCCACCTGTGCGCTGGTCCAGCGGTCAGCCGTGATCATCTCAAAGCCGAAGACATCCTTGATCTGGGTTTTTGCGCCGTTTTCCACGACCTCGATCACCAACTGCGGCGGGATGAACAGTACGCCGCCGCTGCAGCCGTACACGATGTCCCCGGGCAGACACATCGCGGCGTGCTCGCCCTGGCCCATGACCACCGGGCCGTTGAAACTGATCATGCTGAAATCACGCAGCGCCGTGGGATCAACGCCTCGGTAATATACCTGCGTGTCGATTTTCTGCATCTGCTCAATGTCGCGGATGCCGCCCCAGATGACCGCGCCGCCGGTGTGGGTGCGCGTCTTGATGGCGGTGGTCAGGTTCCCACCCACAAAGGTCCCCTTATAGATCTTGTCGTACATGTCGATGACGATGACGTCCCGGTCCACCAGTGTGTCAATGACCCACTGGTTGGGGGTGCCGCTGCGCCCCTCCAAGCGCGCCTGCGCCATGGAGGCCTCGTAATAGTCTGGCCGCTTTGGTCCGTAGGCAGCCGTGACCGCCCGACCGATCAGCTTGCAGTTGAGCTCACCATTTTCCTTGAATTCCGGGTGCAGGGACTTCAGCGCCAGAAACTGGTTTTCGTAGCCCTTGAGAAAGATGGGTTTCCACAGTTCCTCCAGGGTCATGCTCCGGATGGCGTCCAGGTAGTGATCCGGCACTTTGGGGCGACCGTCCGGAAAACGCTCGCCCTTCCACTCCGGGGTTAAAGCGATAATATCGTCAGGATGATTAAAGCGCATCTCTTTCCTCCTTACCAGGCTCCGAAAAGACGTGTCAGGACGGGGATATACATGAGCGCCAGCAGAGCAACCACCATCATAAGATAAAAGGGCAGCAGCGCTTTGGCCGTGCGCGTCACGCCCATGCCCGAGATGGCAGAGCCGATGTACAGGGATGCCCCGACCGGCGGCGTCAGCGTGCCGATACCGAGATTGAGGATCATCACCACGCCAAACTGAACCAGACTGTAATCAAGCGCCTTGAGTATCGGTACCATAATGGGCGTAATGATAATCAGGATCGAGCTGATGGACATGATGCAGCCCAGACCGAGGATTACGATATTGATGAGCAGCAGGATCAGGAACTTGTTGTCGGTGAGGGATAGAACCGCCGCCGCGATCTTGTTGGGAATGCGAAGATAGGCCACGACCCAGCCGAAGGTATTGGCGATCGCAAGCAGGATCATGATCGTCGAGAGGGTCTTGATGGCGGAGGAGGCGATCTTGTAATACTTGCGCAACGGCACATCGCGATAGATGACAAAGGCGCACAGAAAACTCCACAGGGCAGCGACGGCAGCGGACTCGGTGGCCGTCATGATACCGAAGGTGACGCCGCAGAAGATGATGATGATGGTCATCAACCCGCCGAAAGCGGAGAGAAAGGCCTTTCCCGTGTTTTTGAGGTTGAAGCGATGACCCGTGGCGTAACCGCGCCGTCGAGCGTAAAAGAATGAGTATACACCGAGCACCAGGCCGAGAAAGATTCCGGCAGGGAGACCGGCCAGAAAGAGCGCGGCGATCGAGACGTTGCCCGCCGCAACAGCATAGATGACAAGGTTATGGCTTGGAGGGATCAGCATGCCCTGAACCGCCGTGGCGCAGGTCAGACCGGTCGCATAATCCTTGGTAAAGCCCTGGGATTCCATGAGTTTGATCTCGATGGGGCCGAGGGAGGCAATATCCGCCGCAGCGGAGCCGGAAATTCCGCCGAAGAACATGGACGCCAGCACATTGACCATGGCCGCGCCGCCGTGGACCCAGCCGATCAGTTCGTCGGCCAGCTTGATGAGCCGATCTCCGATGCCGCCCTGGTTAATCAGCTCCCCGCCCAGGATGAAGAAGGGTACCGCCATAAAAGTAAAGACGTTAACACCGCCCACAGTGTACTGGACGATCAGTTGCAGAGGAAGCTTCAGATAGGAATAGGTGGCGATGGCAGCGATGCCCATGGAGACAGCCACGCTGACCCGCATGACGAGCAGAAGAAGGAACACGCCGACCAGAATCATGATGGCAATGGTATCACTACTCATGGCGCTTCGCCTCCTTTCCCACTTCTTCGTCATGGTAGCGGGCAAACATTTCGATGCAGAAGATGACGGCGTTTGTAATCATAAACAGCCCGCCCGCCAGAGCGCTGCAGTACTGTAGACCAGTGGGGATGCGAAAGGCTGACAGCTTGGTGCCCCAGGTGAGCTTCACAAGCGGGACCCCGTACACAACCAGCACCAGGCCGAACGCAACCGTGCAGATGCAGCCGAAGAGCTTGAAATACAACAGAGCTTTTTTGGAAACGAAATTGTCGATGACTTCCATTTTGACATGGGAGTCGTCCCGCACTGCCAGGGCGATGCTGAACATGGCAAACCAGACCATGCAAAACAGTGCAAACTGCTCGCTCCACTGGGGTACCTTGTTGAATATGTATCGGCCAAACACCATAATCAGGATCGCAATCGTCTGCGCGGTCAGAAGCACGACGCAGAAGAAGTTGATGATTGCGTTGGTGATATCCGAAAACTTCATGACGGCACGATACCAGGGTTTTTGTTGTATCATGTCATTTTTTCCCCCTGCTTTTTGTCAGATTGATAAGCTTATGGGGGATACGGACAGTATCCCCCATAAGAAAACACTATTGTAGGAGATCAGGCGGCATTGCGGATGGAGTCGATCACATCTTCCATTCCGGCGCCGTACTTCTCCCAGACGGGCTGAACTGCTTCCACCCACTTTTCATAGTCGGGCAGCTCGCGGATGACGTTCACGCCCTTTTCCTCAAATTTCACAAGCAGCTCCTCCTGAGTGTCGAGCAGCTTCGGCACATAGTAATCCAGGATCGTGCTCTCCCAAGTCTCCTTCATCAGCGCCTTGGAGTCGTCGCTCAAGCTGTTCCAACGCTTTTCGCTGACCATCATGACCGGCAGGTTGAAGGTGTGGTTGTCGAGCGTGAGGGTGTCGATGACCTCGTACAGAACGCTGCCGTCAATGGTGCTGATGGAGTTCTCGGCGCCGTCCACAACGCCTGTCTGCAGCGCGGAATAGAGCTCGGACATGGCAACAGCCGTCGCGGAGAAGCCGAGAGCGTTTGCAGTGTCGGTGTCGATCGCAAAACCCTGCAGGCGCAGCTTCAGGCCCTTGATATCGTCCAGGCAGGTGATGGATTTGCCGCCGGTGGTGAAGTAGCAGCGTCCGCCGTCAGGCAGATAGCCAAAGCCGACCACGCCGGCCACATTGTCCGTAACGTCCTGTAGCAGCTCATCGCCCACATCACTGAACAGGGTATCCACAAAGACCTGATAGCTGGGGAACAGATAGGGGAGGGTAAGAAGGCTCATCTTGCTCGCGCCCATGTCCGCCAGGCCCGCGGGCTGCAGGACGGCCAGGTCGAGCGTACCCATCTGGCAGTTCTGGGCCATCTCATTTGTGGTTCCGAGCACACTGCCTGGATAGACCTCCACGCTGAGCTTGCCGTCAGACAGCTCGCTCATGCGGCGGCCCCACTCCACAAAGGTGCTGGCGACCAGAGAACCCTCAGCCGAGGTCGTGCCGAGACGGAAATTGACCGTGTCGTAGTCAGCGGAGGCTGCAGGACCGATGGCGGCAAGCGCGAACAGCATGACCAGCACGAGAAGCAGAGACAGATACTTTTTCATGTTTATGACTTCCTTTCTTTTTTGATATATCGTTTTTTTGCCCGCAATGCGGGATTTTGCACAAAATCTTTTTTACAATTCCTATTATATAGAGGCATCTTTGTAATATCTTACTAAATATTCTTCTGTTCTTATCTTTTTTTTCGTTTATTTCGAGGTTCTAATAAAAAGTTTTAAAAATGAAAGGATCGACTTCCGCGCCGACTTGACAAGAGCGTTGTCTGCCTATAAGATACATTTAGGACGAGGTAGGTTTTTGGGGAACAGGAGGTATTATGCTTGTAAGCTCTGACCGGATCGTTGTTCGATCCGACACGGACAACCATGTGCTGTTTTCCGTCTTTAAGGTGTACTATCCCTATGCGGACAAGGCCGAGGCACGCTATATCCTCCACCACCACCCGGAGCTGGAGATATCCTGCATTTTGGACGGTGCCGGGATCTACCACTGCGCGGGAAACGACTATCCCTTTTCCGCGGGCGACGTGTTTTTCCATCGCAGCAACGACGTCCACTATGCCAAGACCCTGGACACGCCGAATGGCAAGATCCCGAGTCTGCTGGTCATCCGTTTCGCGCCGCGCTTTATCTGGTCCCCCGGCGGCGAATGGTTCAACAGCAAGTACCTTCAGCTCTTTACCCAGCAAAACAGTATCCGCCGCATGATCCCTCACGGGGAGCGCGCGGCGCAGATCATCGTGAGTCTGCTTGCGGAGATCTTTGAGGAATGCCGGGGACAGGAGCCGTCCTACGGCCTTCTGGTCAAGGCCAAGCTCATGACCATTCTGGCAAATATGGCCCGGTACTACTATCGAGAGCTGGAGGCGGAGGATGCCCCCGGCATCAACCAGCGGCATCTGGAGCAGATGGAGCGCTCCACCAGCTTTATCCTCAGCCACCTGGGCGAGGATCTGACGCTGGAGGATCTGGCCCACGAGGCCTGCATGAGCCGCTCCTATTACAGCACGGTCTTCAAGAGCCTCAACGGTCTGTCCGTCTGGGAGTACATCACCCGTCAGCGGATTGACCTGGCACAGTATCAGCTGGAAACCACAGCCAACTCCGTGCTTCAAATCAGCGAAGCCTGCGGCTTCAACAGCATCGCAAACTTCAACCGCTCTTTCAAGAAGCTGACGGGGAAGACGCCTACCGAATACCGCAAGAGTATCGCCGCGTCCCACCGGGACAGGGAGGAGACGCCGTGATCCCGCTCTTTCCGAAATGCCGGGCCCTGTTTGTGCTCGGCGCGGCAGTGGGCTTTCTGTCCGCCGCGGCACTGTGGCGCAGCGGACAGCCGTGGTTTGTCTGCCTGGGGGTGCTGCTCCTGCTCACGCTTGCGGCCTGTCTGTTCGCCTCCGTGCAGGCTGTGCGGATGCACAGCCGTATCCTCGCGTATTTCTATACGCTGCTCAAGCCGAAGGACTTCATCGAGGGCTATACCCTATTGCTGAAGCAGGCGCGCGTGCGTCCGCATATCCGCTTTTCCATGCTTATCAATCTTGCGAGTGCCTGTACTGCGGCGGGGGACTATGCCCAAGCCGGAGAGGTGCTGGATCAGGCCGAGACCCTGCCGGTGGCAAAGCGCCGCAAGTCCCAGGCAATCCTGGCCGGGAAGCGCTGCCACCTGTACTGCTTCATGGGCAAGCGGGAAGCGGCACAGGAGGAGTGGGAGAAGCTGGAGGTTCTTTCCCGGGACGGGAGGCTTGTGGAGCCGGACGTTCTGGAGCAATATCGCGTCCGAATCGCCCTGCTGGACGGAAGCGTCACGGCACAGGATGCGGATTTTGTGCGCGGGACAATGAAGCAGGCACGGTCGGAGCTGTTCTGCACGGACATGAAGTTCCTGCTCGGCCGGATCTACGCATGCCTGGGGGAGACAGCCTTCGCCCGGGCCCACCTCGCCGAGGTAGCGGCCTGTGACCGCCAGCTTACCATCTCCGCTCAAGCGGAGGCCCTGTTAAAGGAACTATAAATAATAACAGACTTTTCCCGTTTTTCTGGGAAAAGTCTGTCGTTTACCTAAAGGGAATCCAGAATGCCTTTTAAGTATCCGATGGCGAACAGACGGCCCAAGGCGTCGTACCCGGCATTCCGGACGCTCTCCCCTGCCATGGTGGGAACGTGATCGACCCGCACGGGCACATCCAGACCGCAGTCCCGGTAGAGCCGCATGAGCCGCGGCATGTCGAGGCTTCCGTTGTCGTGGAAGGTCTCGTGGAAGCAGCGTTTGTCGCCTGCCGCGTTGCGGAAATGGATGAACAGGATTTTGTCGGCCAGTTTCGGGATGATGTCGTACAGATCCTCGCCCATCATGGCGAAGGTAGCTTGGCAGAAGGTCACGCCCAGATTCTCACTGGGGACGATGTCCTGCACCGCATGGCGAACAGCCTCATAGGAGATCATGATGCGCGACACTTCACCGAGTTTCGGCAGCGGGGGATCGTCCGGGTGCAGAGCCAGGCGAATGCCATGCTTTTCTGCCTCCGGGAGCACTGCGTGCAGGAAGTAGGCGTAATTATCCCAGAGCTGCTCGGCGGAAATGGCTTTGTCCGAGGGCTTGTAGTCCTTCAGGTCAAAGGCCGTCACTCTGGCGCCGCCGCGCTCGGGGTAATCGCTGCGCGTCCTCGTCCAGCCCACATACGCCATCCAGTTGAAGCAAATCGTGCGGATATTCAGTTCCTCCATGATGGGGAACATGCGCATCACACGCTCTATGCTTTCGTCCCGTTTCTCGTCGCCCGCCTTGATGTGGTCGTGCAGGCAATTTGGCATGGGTTCGATGATCACGGGCGTGATGCCATAGTCGATAAAGCGCTGATAGACAGGGAGCCAATGGCTGCGCTCCGCGGGGTCAAAGCCGGAATCCTCAGGCAGGCGGATGACGCCGTACCGTACGCCCAGCTGACGCCCGATCTCCCAGGTCGCGTCCGGGACGGAGCGAAAATAATCCGTCAGCAGCATGGTCATACACCCGCGTGAGACAGGAAACCGCCGTCCACCGGGACGGTTATGCCCGTGACATAGGCGGCCTTTTCCTCATCCAGGAGCCATTCCACGCAGCCCATCAGATCCTCCGGCTTGCCGAAGCGCCCGGCCGGGGTCTGGCGCATGACGTTTTTGCCGCGCTCGGTCAGGCCGATCTCGGGGCTGCCCAGGATCTTGATGCTGCGATCGTTGATAAAGAAGCCCGGCGCGATGGCGTTGACGCGGATCCCGGCCGGGGCGAAATAGGTGGCCAGAAACTCCGTCAGGTTCACTATGCCGGCTTTGGCGAGAGCATAGGCTGGCACACGGGTCAGCGGGCGATAGCTGTTCATGGACGCGAAGTTGATGATGCTGCCGCCGCCGTTTTTCGCCATCTGTCTGGCGAAAACACGCACGGGGATCACGGTGCCGATGGTGTTCGTGCGCACCACGCTCTCAAAGATCTGCATGTCCAGGTCGAAAAAGCCGACCATGCCTTCCGGCTTGTCTTCCGACAGCTCCGCGGGATCGTAGTAAAAATTCGTCGTGATGGCGCGGTTGTTGTTGCCGCCCGCGCCGTTGACGAGGAAGCGACAGGGGCCCCATTCCTCGGCCACTTCCTTGGCAATCTGCTGCATGGAGGCCTCGTCGCACACGTCCCCGGTCAGGATCCTGCAGACTCCGCCGGCTTCCAGAATCGCCTTCTCCGTTTTCTCAAGCTTCTCACGGGTGCGGCCGATCAGCGCCACCTTGCAGCCCCACCTGGCCAGTGCGAGAGCGATGACCGAGCAAAGGGTCCCGCCGGCTCCGGTCACGACAGCCACTTTCCCTTCAAAGTTCTTGCTCATCCTGGATTCGCTCCTTTCAAATTGTGATCCGTTTTTTAGCATTTTCATAACACACGGCCCGAACCAGGCCGGAAAGCGCGGAAAAATCATCGGGCAGCTCGCCCCGCGCGGCCTTTTCTCCGATCCAGCCGCAGAGGGCGCGGCGGAAATAGTCATGGCGCAGAAGAGAGAGCAGACTCCGGGAATCGGTCGTCATGCCGACAAAGGTGCTGAGCACGCTGAAGCTTGAAAACACCTCCAGCATCTCCCGCATGCCCTGCAGATGATCGCACCACCACCAGGCGGGGCCCTGGGTCACGCCGATGAAGGAGCCGCAGAGGACCGCCATCACAGCATTGTCGGCGGGATTAAGGGTGTAGAGGATCGTTTTGGGAAGCCCGGCAGGCCCTTGTTCCAGATCATCCAGCAACGCCGCCAGGGAGCGCACATCGACGCCTCCCCCGATGCCCGCAAAGCCCCCGGCCGCTCCTGCAAGGGTTCTCAAGCGGCTGCTGGTGAAGCGCTGCGCCCCGATGTGCAGCTGCATCGTCCAGCCGCGCCTTGCGTACTCCGCCCCCAGGAGCCGGAGCATCGCCGAGCAGAGCGCCCCGCGGTCCTCAGGCGAGAGCGTTTCTCCGGCAGCCAGCGCACGGATGCGGCGGTCGCTTTTCCCGTCCTCCGGGACATAGCGGAAGCCTTCGTCCAGCGCATGGTCGCTGAAGCGGCAGTTTGCCGCATGCAGCGCATCCAGCCGGCGCCGCAGGGCCTGGGTCAGGCTCTCCTGATCCCGGATCGCAAGTCCCGTCAGGGAACCGAGTGTGTCCAACAGCGCCTTGTCGGGTTTGAGTAGGTCATCTCCCCGCAGGGAGGGGGCAAGGCTCTC
>JBGUQD010000129.1:0-29942 GCA_045130755.1 Candidatus Limivicinus sp.
GCCCACATTGGCAACGGAGAGTAGGAAGAGGTTTTTGAACATCTTGTTGTTCTCTTCGTTTGTGGTCTCCTTGGAAGCGGAGATGGAGGACATGATGATCGCGCCGCCGGTAGACAGAGGGCTGATTGCCGCAGCAAAGGAAGTTGCGGTGATAGCGGCAATAAGCTCCATATAATTGACGCTGGGCGCGAATTTGGTCACGACCTCAGAGCAGATCGGGAACATGGCGGGCATGACGACACCGGTGGTGGAGCTTACCCAGGAAAGGATACCGGAGGTTGCGGCAAGGATCGGGGTTGCGGTCTTGGGGCCCATGAGGCCGGTGAGGAAGTCAGAGATCAGGGAGATGCCGCCGAGCTTGTTGATGACGTTGATGAGAGCGCCGACGCCGCAGATAAAGACCAGGGTGCCCCAGGGGATGCCCTTGATGGCCTTCTTCTCGTCGGCAGCGCCGAGGAGGATCAGGATGGAGGCAGCGACGAAGGCGGTCAAGCCGGTATCGAGCTTGAAGCCGATGCAGAGGATGACCATGGCGACAATGGCGAGAATGGTCAGAAGCTGGTCACGGTTGAACTTGGGGATGTCCCGGAGCTTGAGAGGGTTATCGGCCTTGACCTTGTAGGCCTTGGTGGCGATGTAAATGATCAGGGTGAACACGAAGCCGCTCAGCAGCGTCGAGAAGAAAAGGTGTGCGGCGCTGTAGTGCTCAAGCTGACCTGCCAGCAGACCGGTGGGGTCTGTGATCTCACCGGAAGCAAGGCGGCTGATCTCCTTGTCTGTCAGGGATCTTGCCAGTACGCCAGTCAGGGACAGAGGCGAGGCGCAGCCGGCGTTCGCGCCGAGCTTTGCAAACAGAGCCGTAGTCACGGGGTCGATCTTCATCTCAAAGGCGAGGTAAACCGCAAAGGTGGTCATCAGGATACCGGCGGCGATATGGCCGGGGCCGATGGCGGAAATAAATGCGGAAAGGAAGAACATCAAAACCGGGATCAGAACGGTGTGCTTGCCGACCAGGGCCACGACCTTCTTGGAGAAGAGGTCGAGCGTGCCGTTCTGGGATGCCATGCCGAATAGGAAGGTAACGCCCACGAGCGTGACGAACATGGAGCTGTCAAAGCCGCCGGTGATGGCTTTCGCCTTCATGCCGCCCAGGGTTCCGAGAATAAATGCCGCGCCCAGAGCCAGAAAGCCCAGGTTAACCTTTTTGATAAAGCCGATCGCCACGACAATAGCCAGGACGATCAGGGAAACAATTGCAAGATTCATGGTGATTTCTCCTTTTTCTTTTTATGCTCTGATGATCGCGGTACCCTCCATCAGGAGGTTTGCCGTGCGGAAGCCGAAGGTGTCTTCTATCTCGGGAACCGGGCCGTTTTCAGTGAAGTCCACGCCGCACTCGAGAATACCCGCGGGGTGACCGATGCGGATAAACTGTGTGTCCACATCCTTCGGAAGCACCTGGTTGACGATACTGCCGGGAATGACCGCTGCCGCCGCGGTGCACATGGCTCCGGTCATGGCGTAGCTGGGGTGGGTCTTCTGCATGCTCATCATGTGGCTTAACAGGTCGATCTGCTCTTTTTTGATCTCCTTGCCGTCGGGGGTGACGTAGTCATCCGCCTCAGCGACAAAGGTCATTTTCGGGATGCCCGGTGTGTCCCAGGGAGAGAGGGTATAGTCATCAATGAGTCCCAGCTTGACCGCAGCAAGGCCGCGCACCTTTTCCAGCAGCTCGAGCTTTTCGGCGTCCGCGTTCAGATCGTCGGGCAGTTCTTTTCCTGTGAGTCCCAAGTCCTTTGCCCGTGCGAAAACCAGGGGATTGGCCGCGTCCACAATAGAGACCTCGACTTTGCCATAGCCGGGAACCTCCAGCGTGTCAACCGCGTTTCCGGTAGGGAGAAGGCCCTTTCCGAGGGTACCCGCCGGATCGACGAATTTGAGCTTGACGGGAGAAGCCGTGCCGGGAACACCCGCGATGGCAAAATCTCCCTCGTATACCACCTGGCCGTCCTTGGTATGTACATCGGCGGCGATGATCTTGTCCGTGTTGGTGTTGTAGATGCGCACGGTGGTGAAGCCGTCCTGGGCTTTGACCAGGCCTTTTTCAATGGCAAAGGGTCCGACGCCGGAAGAAATGTTGCCGCAGTTGCCCTTGTAGCTGACCAGGGGCTTGTCTACGGAAACCTGGGCAAAGGTGTAATCCACGTCCGCGCCGGGATGATCGGACTTCTTGACAATGGCGACCTTGCTGGTCACGGACTGGGAGCCGCCCAGACCGTCGATCTGCTTCTTGTCCGGGCTGCCCATCAGGCGCAGGAGAAGGGGTTCCCAGGCGGCTTTATCGGCCGGGAGGTCCTTTTCTAGGATATACACGCCCTTGCTGGTTCCGCCGCGAATGATGGTAACGGGGAGTTTGGTGATGCTGTCCATGTTGAAAACCTCCTCAGTTGTTCTTCATTTTCCGGTTGTAGTTGATGAGACTGCCGCAGCGGATGATCTCCTTTTCCTCGTCGGTAAGCGGCGCGATGGCGAGTGTAAGGGGCTTGACGGTATCACCGAGAACAAAGGCGGGAATGCTCTTCATGTCGCCGTCCAGCGCCGCGCGGATGTTAGGAATAAAGATGTAATCGTCGTCGGCGAAGTCGGGCTCACCCACCATCACAAAGGGAACCATTCCCCAGTTGATCAGGTTGGAGCGATAGCGCTTGGTGGCATACTCCACCGTGATGTTCGCACCGCCCAGCAGCACACGCTGGCAGGAGGCTGCCTGCTCACGGGCGGAACCGTCGCCGGGCTTTACGGCATAGATGGTGCTGGAGAGATCGACCGTCTCATCCTTCACGCCCTCAAAGCCGGGCAGGGTGCGGATCTGATTGAGAACAGCCTGTACCTCCCCGGGGCATTTTCCTTCCTTGCGAGCCTTCTCATTTGCCATGACGGCCTTGGCCTTTGCAACGTAGCCGGGCACACGGCGGGAGAGGGTGAACTCGGCAAGCCCCATGGGGTTGGAACGGAAGGAACCGGTCTCTCCGGAGGGAATCAGTTCGTCGGTAGTCGTGACGGGATCGGTAATGTAGGCGCAGACCTTGAGCAGCATGTGCTCGTTGAGAGCGGGCAGCTCCGGCCAGTCTTTGATGTTGGGGCCGCAGACCAGCGGTTCAGACTCGTTCGCCTTGCCGAAGCCCTGGTAGACCCGGTGCTCGTAAGCGGTGGGATCGTAGTTGTATTCCGGGCAGGTGTATTCGTAGCCCAGCTCGTCGGCGGCGGTGATACGTCCGCCGTTTGCAGCGCTGGCCGCGATGGAGCGCGCGTCCATCAGCGCCACGCTCGCGATCTGGCCGTTGCCGGGCTTGGAGCCCTCGCGGTTCGGGAAGTTGCGGGTGGTGTGGCGGATGGCGAGCTGACCGTGGGCCGGGGTATCGCCCGCTCCGAAGCAGGGGCCGCAGAAGGCGGTGCGAACAGTTGCACCGGCGGAGATCAGATCGGCAAGCGCGCCCTTGCGCATGAGGTCGAGCATGACAGCCTGGGAACTGGGATACACGCCCAAAGCGAACTCGCCCGCACCGGTATTCTTGCCCTTGAGCAGATAAGCGGCCTCCATGATGTTGGAGTAGTTGCCGCCCGCGCAGCCGCCGATGGTGGCCTGGTCGGCATACAGAGCGCCGTCATGCACCTTTTTCCAGAGGTTCAGGTGAAGATTGGGATTCTTGATGAGCTTTTTCGCGTCCTCTTCCACGCCGTGGAGGATGTCGTCCATATTGGCGTTGAGCTCGCGGATCTCAAAACCGTTGGAGGGGTGGAACGGCAGGGCGATCATGCTGTGCACAGTGGACAGGTCAATATAGATGCAGCCGTCGTAGTAGGCGACCTTCGCAGGATCAAGCTGTTTGAACTCGCCGCCGCGGCCATGGGTTGTGAGGAACGCTTTGGTGTCCTCATCCGTGCGCCAGATAGAGCTGAGGCAGGTCGTCTCCGTGGTCATGACGTCGATGCCGTTGCGGTAATCGGTGGACATGCTGGAAACGCCGGGGCCGACAAATTCCATGACCTTGTTCTTCACATAGCCGTTTTTGAACACGGCGGAGATAATGGCAATGGCAATGTCCTGGGGACCGATGCCGGGATTGGGTTTGCCGTCGAGATAGACGCAGACGACCTCAGGGTAGGCCGCGTCCCAGGTCTGTTCGAGGATCTGCTTGACGAGCTCGCCGCCGCCCTCGCCGACGGCCATGGTGCCGAGCGCACCGTAGCGTGTATGGGAGTCGGAGCCGAGGATCATCTTGCCGCCGCCTGCGTGCATTTCACGCATGTACTGATGGATGACGCCGATGTGGGGCGGGACGAAGATGCCGCCATACTTTTTACATGCCGTGAGACCGAAAACGTGGTCATCTTCATTGATGGTACCGCCCACCGCGCAGAGGCTGTTGTGGCAGCAGGTGAGAACATAGGGCAACGGGAAGCGGTCAAGGCCGGAGGCACGGGCTGTCTGGATGATGCCGACATAGGTCAGATCGTGGCTGGTGATGGCGTCAAATTTGATTTTCAGATTGTCCGGATCGCCGCTCACATTGTGGCTTTGCAGGATACCGTAAGCGATGGTCCCTTTTTTGGCCTCCCTGCGGTCATAGGCGAATCGCTCCTCCGCCTCCTGCGCTTTCATCAGGGTTTTTCCCTCCAGCAGATACACGCCGGAATCGTAAAGCTGTACCATAAGATTTCTCCTTTACTGTGTTTTATGAAGCCGGTTTTTTGCTGTTTTCAGGATACCAAAGGGGAAAGGAGAAGTGAAATTCATAGCTTCCATGGCAGGCATTCACGAAGGGAATTAACTGTGCAAACTACACAAGTAATGAAGCTCTGAATGAGCACAAGTGACAAAAGTCTGTGTCATAGACTGCTTTTATGAGATATTCATTTTTTGAATGAAGGGCATGAAAGGAATGTTTTTGCTTTTTTTGTGTATCGAATGTATACTGTTATCAGACATCATCATTTTAAACAGGTTCAGGAAAGAAGGAGGCAGCGCGGTGGATTTTCGTGAATTGAGTTATGTGCTTGCAATCGCCAAATACCAGAACATCACCAAGGCAGCGGAGGCTCTCTATGTCGGGCAGCCTACGCTCAGCAAATTCCTGATCTCACTTGAAAACGATCTGGGGCTTAAGCTCTTCCGCAGAAGCGGAAATAAGTACCTGCTGACCTATGCCGGGGAGCGCTACACACGACAGGCGGCAGAAATCATGCGCCTGAAAAACGATCTGGATGTAGAGCTGTCCGACATTCTCAGCCGCGATGTGGGTACGCTGAACGTAGCCTTTGCAAATATGCGCTGCACCTACATGCTGCCCTGTGCGCTGCCCGCATTTGAGAAGCTGCATCCCAACGTGCGCGTCAACGTGTTCGAGGGCAATTCGGATGAGAACGATCTGCGTGTGCTTGACGGCAGCGTGGAGGTCGCTTTCTACAGCAAGCCGGCGGATCTGAACCCACAAATCCATTACGAGAGTCTCGGGGAGGAGGAGCTCCTTGTCATCATGAAGGAGAACCATCCGGTAAGCCGCTTTGCCGAACCAAACCCATACAATACGTATCCTCATATCGACCTGAAGTTTCTGGAGAAGGAACGGGTACTGCTCATGAAGCCGGAACAGCGGACCAGGCAGATCATGGATAACTACCTTCGGGAAAACGGCATCCATTTTGATAATGTTCTCTATACCGGAAATCTTCCCGCCATTATGGAGCTTGTTGCGCAGGGCTACGGGGTATCCTTCATGTTTGAACCTCACCTGAGTCACCGGCTCGGCACCGTCCCTATCGACTGCTACAGCTTTGGGGAGCCGAAAATGGTCACGGATTTTGTGGCCGCCACACGCAAGGGCGCCTATCTCTCCACTTACGCGCGGGACTTTATTGAAATCGCGCGCCAAATACACGCGCGGCCTGAACAATGAACCAATGCTGCTGACGTGAAAAAACGGATCGGAGTTTGCACATTTTTCTTGTGCGGCTCCGATCCGTTTTTTGTTTTCGCTCGTTATTTCAAAACTCATTTCTTGAGGTTTTGAAATAGCGAGCGAAAAGGAATACCGGCAAAAAATGCAAAGTGTCATGAAGTGTGGCCACACTTTGCCGGTATTCGGGAGGGTTCCAAGGGAGGGCCTTGCCCGCCTTTGGCGAACGACCTTGCTCGCAAGGTCTAGTGAGTTATACCTTTTGCTCCGCACGACGCGAAAAGGGATGCTGCCCACGCCCAGGCAGCAGACCTTTCCGAGGCGGAAAGGCGCATGGGTTCTGTGAAGGCATGAACAGAAACTGTGCGCCTTTCATGGGAGGCGGCGTGCGCAAAATGAAATGCAGCGAACACCGCCGGGCGGAGCAAGAGGTATATAAAGCTCCCGTCCCGCCGCAGCGATTACGCACCCACGATCCGCTTCTTGCGCAGATAGTTTTTCATAAACAGCTCGCGTGTTGACCGTTCCATGTTTTTCTCACGCACTCTGGAGAGATAAAAATGCTTCGCCGTTCTCCCCTGACTGCGCTTCTTCCCGTTCGGATAATTGTAACGGTAGATCACAAATGTTTTCTCGCGGGGAGGCAGATCGAGCAGCGCGAAAAAAATCCACTGTGAGTGATCATGCCGTATTGCGATTTCTTCCGGCTCGTGCTGGTATGGGTCAAAATATTTTTCGTCGTAGGTAAGCTGTTCCTCTGTGCCAGCGTATTTCTCCAGGCTGACCAGCTCGCCGCCCGCGCGGTCATATTTTTTCTTGACTGAGATGGCAAGACTTTTCAATTTGTTCTCGATGCAGACACCGGCATAAGTTGAAAACTTGTTTCCCAGCTCCGGCTTGAATTTGTCGATTGCTTTCCATAGTTCGATGCGGGCAAGCTGAATAAAATCGTCCTGCGTCAGAGACTTGTCCATGCCGGAAGAATAGATACCTTCCCAATAGATCTTCGCCTTTGAAACGACAAGCCCCTCGTTCTTTTCCATCATCAGATTGCGCGCACGGTCACAACCGCCCGCAGCGTACAAAACCAATTCTTCGTTTGAAAGCTCATCCAACTTTTGATCCTCCCGCGTGAAAGATCGGCAGCACCGCATGATAAAAATTCTCTTTCATCTCATTGGTCACCCCGTCCATCATATCGGCGTATGAGCAGAGGCTCTCTGCAATTTGCTCCGGTTTTACTGAAAGGATATCCACGGCGCTGCCGTTTTTCGTCAGCTCCGCCACCATGTGATCGAAGGCTTGCTTCGTCATGGCCTTTGCATCGCTCGCCTTATCCGGCAAATCCTTCTTGATTGCCTTTAAGGTTTTTTCAAACTGCGTTGCCATCTGTGCAAGCTCCGTTTTGTAAAGCGGCGTGCATTGCGCCCGAGCCTGTTTGGAAAGGGAGGTCGCTTTCTGCCGCTTCTGTTTGTCCTCGCGCGCAATACGGCTGAACAACTCTGCAGTGCTCTGATGAATCTGATTCTGTGTGGCAATGGCCGCGGCGTAGCTGTCGTCAAAGTAATCCGCGATCATAAGGGTGAGCGTGGCAAACTCTGGCTCGCCCAGGAGCCGGTTCACAACGCTCACATCGACGGAGCCAGTATAAAGACTCCGGGCAGCCTGTGCGGAGAGACCGAGTTCTTCTATTGTATAGTTTTTCTTGTCCGGCACATTCGTCCGGCCAAGAAGAAAGTCTGTGGACACGCCGAAAAACTTTGACAGCTTCAAGATCACATCATCGTTGACGGTCTGCTGCTTGCCGCTCTCAATCCGACTTAGCAAGGATTCCGAGATGCCGGTTTTCTCTGCGATGGTTTTGTTGTTGACGTTTTTCATGCGCTTCAAATCTACGATGCGGTCCGGGATAGTCCCCGGCAGAAATTCATTTTCGTTCATATTCTTCGCCTCCTCGATGAATTGTACAGGAATCCGCGCGCGATTGCCGTCGAAGAAACACTTCCTTGGACATGTCTGATAATAACATAAACGTTGTCCAAAAAGTTTCCCTCGATCAGCCTGCTTGTTCAGCACCTCCGCTGAACAAAACCCATTATAAAGAAGTGGCTGTACGATAATCCGTACAGCAAGCAAAAATTTTTGCTTAAAATTTTTGAACTGATCTGGTATCAAAAACTGCCGGGAATGATGCCACAGTGACAGCATTTCCGGCCGCTTTTGATACCACTCCATAACACTGCAATGTGAGCTGATACCACTTTCCACGGTAATTGACAGCAGCGCCAGGCGAAATGGTATCACTTTTTGACTGACATGATGTCAAATTGCAAATCTGCAATTTTTCCTCCGAGGTCAATTGCAAAATTGCAATTTTGTCGATTTCCTGCAATTTTTTCATTTCCGACAGTATACTCTTACAGAAGCGGAAACAGGGAACACGAAAAAACGCAGCGACCTGAAATCTTCCGTACCGTGCGTACCACCGTACCTCGGCGGATGGTTTCAGGGCTTTTCCTGTTGCCGGAAATCTGAAAAGGAGTGAAGCACCATATTTGTAGACTTCAAAAGAATCAAGAGCCTCGTCACAGCCCGCGAGGCAGCAGAACACTATGGACTGACTGTGAATCGGTACGGCATGGCCTGCTGTCCGTTCCACGAGGATCACCACCCCAGCATGAAACTGGACGAGCGCTTCCACTGCTTCGGCTGCGGAGCCGATGGGGATGCGATTGACTTTGCCGCACGGCTGTTCCACCTGCCGGTCAAAGAGGCAGCGGAACGACTGGCAGCAGATTTCGGAATCGCGCCGGGGATTCCGGGACCGCCTCCTCCGCCAAGAAAGAAAAGTCCTGCCGAAGAGTGTCGTGAGGTGCTGCTGGAGATGGAAACGATGCTGCACCGGCAAAAGCGCCTGACCGCGCCGCAGAGCACAGGCGATCCCATCACAATTGAATACGCGAAGAACTGCCAGATGTACGATTATATCGTATGTCTGGCAGATTTGCTTTCCGGGGGTACCGAGCAGGAGCGGCAAGACTGCGTCACATATCTGATGGGCGGAATGCTCGCGCGTTTCAAGAGGGCCTTGCAGAAGGGAGAGATCACGGATGACGATGTATTATAAACGTGAAGCACCGGCCTGGCTGGATGGAGACAAGATCGACGAGGTACTGTTCTGTGAGGAATTTGTGTACGAGCATCCTATGATCTGCATCCATGAATGCTTCTTTACGGCAGACGGAAAGGTGACAGATGAAAGCTGGATCAAGAATCTGATATACGAAAAGCTCAAGCCCTATATCCGCCGCGGCATCTCCCGGAAGGTCACGGGCCTGTTGGATGTGCTGCGCGCGGAATGCTATTCACCGCCGCTGCCTGTCTATCATGACCGTATCCATGTAGCCAATGGGCGGGTATTTCTGGATGGGCATTTTGATCCCGCCAAAGAGTTTTGCCTGAACCGCTTGCCGGTGGCATATAACCCCAATGCGAACAAGCCGGAACACTGGCTGCGCTTCCTGGATGAGCTGTTGATACCGGAGGACATTCTGACACTTCAGGAGTATATGGGTTATTGTCTGATTCCCTGTACGAAAGCTCAGAAGATGCTCATGCTGGTTGGGAAAGGCGGCGAGGGCAAATCCCGTGTCGGTATCGTCCTGTCCGCCCTGCTGGGAACCAACATGTATTCCGGCAGTATTGCAAAGGTGGAGACAAGCCCTTTTGCCCGCGCTGATCTGGAATATGATCTTCTGCTGGTGGACGATGATATGAAGATGGAGGCGCTGCCGCAGACCAACATAATCAAATCCCTTGTCACGGCGGAAATGCCGATGGATTTGGAGAAGAAGGGCAAGCAGAGCTATCAGGGAACCATGTATGCACGGCTGATCGGCTTCGGCAACGGTACGCTGAAATCTCTGTATGATCGCAGCGTCGGCTTTTTCCGACGCCAGATCATCCTGACGGTGAAGGACCGCCCCGCAGACCGCGTGGATGATCCATTCCTGTCGGAGAAGCTGTGCGCCGAGATAGAGGGGATATTTCTTTGGGCGCTGGAAGGGCTGAAACGCTTGATCGCCAATGACTACAAATTCACCATCAGTGACCGCGCCAGACAGAATATAGAGGAAAGCGTGAGCGAGGGAAACAACGTGACGGAATTTCTCAAATCCGAAGGTTATATCGGCTTTAAGGCGGACTACGACATCAGCTCCCAGCGCCTGTATGAGCTGTACAAACTGTGGTGCGAGGATAACGCCTATAATGCGCTGAGTACCCGCAGCTTCTGTCTGCAAATGGCGGCGCTGGCCGGAGAATACAAGCTGGAGCCAACCAACAAGGTCCATCGAAACGGGCGCAAGGTTCGCGGTTATGTCGGGATCTATGACCTGGTGTCGTGAATACAGAAGTACGGTCGGTACGGATAATTTGAAGTTAATACACTTTTATGGCTATGCAAAGGCTTTTCCATGGGCAGGAAAACAAGGCTGTTTTCTGCTCCGCATCATTCTTTTTCGGAGCGTGCCGTTTGTTCATCATCCGGTGCTGTCCGGAACAATAAACCAATTATACCAAACTGTGGGCATTCATCGCATTCGGCGAAAACGCCCACAAAACCGTAAAGTCCGATGGACGCTCAACGAGCAGACCATCGGGCTTTTTCATTCTATTTTACTGAAAGGAGTACAAATGAACAACACGAGAAATGAGATCAAGGCGCAGATCATCCGCGCCGGTTTTACCATGCAGGAGGTGTGTGACCGTCTGCATGACGATTACGGTTGGAGCGATTCGGTGTCCAACCTCTCCAACAAGCTCCAGCGTGATTCCATCCGCTTCCGCGAGGTGGTGGAGCTGGCCGATGTGCTGTGCTATGACATCAAATGGGTACCCAAGGAAACAACTCGTTTTCTTGGGAGAGGAGGAGCAGCGGAGCGAACGAGAGTTCGCGTTTTCGCGGACGCGAGTGATACGGAGCTTGCGACGACGAGGCAGAAACGGAGGGATAGCTGACGGATAAAGCCCAATACGCCATTCTGCGCTTTGCCAAATACAAGGGGCCTGAGATCAGCAACATTGAGGCCCACAATGAGCGTATGAAGGAGAAATACGCCAGCAATCCCGACGTGGATATGAGCCGCAGCAAGTATAACTTTCATATTGTCGAGCCGACTGACCGCTACCGCAAGATGTCCGAGGCCCTGATCAAGCAGTATGATTGTCCCAGGGTCCGCAGCGACAGCGTTCGGATCGTGGAGACGCTGGTCACCGCGAGCCATGGATTTTTCCGGGGTATGGATATGGCAGAAGTCCGGGCCTTCTTCCAGCATGCGGTGGATTTTCTGAAAGACGAGCTGGGAGAAGATCGCATCGTTTCGGCCGTGGTACACATGGATGAAAAGACGCCGCACATGCACCTCTCTTTCGTCCCAATCACGAAGGACGGGCGGCTCTCGGCAAAGGACATCATCGGGAACAGGAAAAGCCTGACCGCTTGGCAGGATCGGTACTGGCAACATATGGTTTCGAAGTACCCGGAGCTGGAGCGCGGGGAGAGTGCCAGCAAGACCGGGCGCGAGCATATCCCGCCTCGAGTATTCAAGCAGGCCAGCAATTTGAACAAGCCGGCTAAAGTGATCCTTGATCTTCTCTCTGATACGAATCCTCTGAACGCCCGCAAGAACGCAGCGGAGCTGGATCGGCTGCTTCGTAAGTTTTTCCCGGAGATGGGCAAATTCCTCACGAAAACGAAGCAGTACGATCAGGCTATCCGCAGCCTGAAAGCAGAAAACGCGGATTTGAAGCAGGATCTGAAAGCCGCGACAGACGGCGACATGAAGCGCCGCCTGGCAGAGGCCCAGCTCAAATCCGATTATATAGAGTTGGAGCGCACGCTCAAGAAAATCCCGCCGGAAATCGTCTTCCGCTACTCCGGCAAAACTATGAATGATAAGGAGAATGCTATTGACTAAAGCCGATATTGAAAACATGCCCTTTACCCTGAACGCCAAGCAGGTTGCCGAAATACTCGGAGTTGCGAGAAATAGCGCCTATACGCTGATGCACAGCGAAGGATTTCCCACCATGCATGTCGGCCGCCGCCTGCTTGTCCCGAAGGACAAGCTGCTGCAGTGGATGGACGATCAGCTTGAATAAAAAAGGATTCCAGTCGGGATTTTGTCCTGACTGGAATTTTTTCAAAAAAGCACTTGAAAATTCAAAGAAGTTATGTAAACAATATATCAGAAACACAATGTACTGAGGAAAGGAGTTAGTTTGGCAAAGAAACGCTGTAACGGCGAAGGAAATATCACCAAAAGAAAAGATGGCCGCTGGGAATGCTCCATTATGATCGGATTCCAGAAGGACGGTCGTCGCAGACGCAAATCATTCTATGGCAAGACACGGAAAGAAGCGCTGGACCAGATGTACGAATTTAAGAAGAAATTGGATGCCGGTCTGATCTCTCTGGACGAAAAGCCCACAGTTCATACGAAGATTCTCTTCTCCGAATGGGCGGATACCTGGTTTGAGGGTCATAAGGAGAACATATCCAGGACGACACAGCAAAGCTACCGCTACACGCTGGTCACGCTGAAGGAGAGGCTGGGTGACAAGCCGATCAACACCATCAAAGCAATGGACATAGAGGAAGTGCTGCGCGCTTTCCGAAAGGAGGGCAAGTCTGACAGCTATGTGGCCAAGGCTCGAGGGATGCTGTTCCAGATCATGAACAAGGCGGAGGCAAACGAGCTGATCCGTCGCAATCCCGTTGCTTGTGCGGAGAAGATGCGTGCCAACAAGCCCATGGAGGCAAAGGAAGCCTTTACCGCTGACGAGGTAAAACGGCTGATGCAGGAGCTCCCGCACGACAAGTTTGGGGACAGCATCCGCCTGATGCTCGGAACGGGAATCCGTATGCAGGAGCTGCTGGCGCTGGAGCCGAGACTCATTGAGGAGGATGGTTCCGTGATCCATATCCGTCAGGCAGTCAAGACCGTAGCCGGGAGAGTAGAGATCGGTGAACCGAAATCCAGAGACAGCACGAGAGACGTTCTGATCCCGCAGGGTTTGCGCAGCATGGTTGTCCGACTTCGCAGCACTGAGGACAAGTACATCTTTCAATCTCCCCGCAGCGAGCAGCCCTTCGATCCCAAACATTACCGGGACAAGTTCAAGGAATACGTCGGCGCAGTCTCGGGAGTCCGCGTGCTGACACCGCATTCCTGCCGCCATACTTATGTCAGCCAGATGCAGGCGCTGGGTGTGGACCTCGCCACAATCCAAAGCATGGTGGGTCATGCCGATCTGGATATGACGAAACATTATCTGCATGTGCAGTCGCCAATCAAGCAAAAGGCGGTGGAGGAGTTCGACCAGGCATTTTGCCTCCCGGAAGCGCATTCCAGTCAAATTCCAGTCAGGCCATAATGAGGGGTATTTTTAGGCAGAAAAAATCCCCAATTTCTTACGAAATTGAGGATTTTTGGTCCGAGTGAGAAGATTCGAACTTCCGGCCTCTTGAACCCCATTCAAGCACGCTACCAACTGCGCTACACCCGGATCTCTTGCGCTCGATTATAATAGCACAATGCCTTTTAAAATGCAAGTGTTTTTTGTTTGCTTTTCAAATTTTTCGATACATTGCGTAACGGTACAAACAACGAGCAGGTAATTATTTCTTTTCGTGAAATTGTGATTTCCAATAATTGACTGTCTCCGTTCTTTCGTTTATAATAGGGCTGAAATTCAAAGAAGCATTGCTGTGCGCATCCAATCATGCGCAGAAAGAAAGGAGCGGTCTGATGATGATCTCTACCCGCGGGCGCTATGCGCTTCGTGTTATGCTGGATCTCGCCGAAAATTCTGACGGCGCTTATGTCGCAATGAAGGAGGTCGCTGAGAGGCAGCAGGTCTCTTTAAAATATCTGGAACGCATCCTGCCCTTGCTGGTGGAGCAGAAGCTGGTGGAAGGCATCCGCGGCAAGGGCGGCGGTTACCGCCTGACCAGAGAGCCGGACGAGTATCCGATCGGAGAGATCCTGCGGGCAGCCGAAGGCGACCTTGCACCGGTTGCGTGTCTTGAGAAGAGTGCAAAGCCCTGCCCGCGTGCCAAGAGCTGCAAAACCCTGCCCATGTGGAAGGAGCTGGACGAGCTCATCTGCAATTACCTGGACAGCAAAACCCTGGCCGATCTTCTGGAAGACAAATAATTATTTCCCTTTTTCTCATACAATGATCCCCTCGGGAATCCCGAGGGGATCATTGTTGTTCTATGCTTTGCCTGCGAGAGAACTATATTCTCATGCAGACGTCCCAGGCACGCCAGATAACGGTGCGCAGGTTGCCGATGGCAACGCAGTCGCCGACTCTGTGGACATGGGCGCCCTTGTCGCCGACAGGGGCGGGAACGAAGCCGATGCCGTTGATGACGGCGTCGCACTCGCAGCGGAAGGTCTCGTTCGGGGTCTTGATGGTGCAGTAGCCGTCGCCGATCTCGGTGATGGTAGAGTGCAGGTAAACGGGAACCTTGTGGTACTCCATGGCGTCGCGCAGGAAGGAGGTGTTGGCAAGGCAGGTGGCCTGAGCCGCAACCAGGTCGTTGCCGTACTCGACGATGACGGGGTGCTTGCCGGCGAGGACCAGGTCATAGGCCGCCTCGCAGGAGGACTGACCGCCGCCGAGGAAGACGATCTTGTCGCCCTCGACCTTCTTCTCACGCAGAAGCTCACGGAAGGAACGGGTCTTCTCGAAGCCCTTGATCTGAGGCATGGTTCTGGGAACAGAGCCTGTGCAGACGATGATCTCGTCAAAGCCGCGCTTGATGGTTCCCAGATCATTGACCTCGGTATTGAAGCGGATTTCCACGCCGGCCTTGGCGATCTCGCGCTTGTACCACTCAATGAGCTCCTTGTCGTTCTCCTTGAAGGTCATGGCGGAGGCCGTGAGGAACAGGCCGCCGAGCTGATCTTCCTTCTCGAAGATGACGGGGTTGTGGCCGCGTTTCTTCAGAACCAGCGCGCACTCCATGCCGCCGATGCCGCCGCCGATAATGGCAACCTTCTTCGGGTGCTTGGTCGGGACGATCTTATAGCGGTTGTGCTGCATGGTGGGCGGGTTCAGGGCGCAGCGGCCCAGGTGCAGGGAGTCGCCCAGGGACTGCATGTTTTCGGTGCCGTTGGCCTTGGAGAAGTTGAAGCAGCCGTTGTGGCAGCGGATGCAGGGACGGATGTCCTCTTCGTGGCCGGTGCGGATCTTGGTGACCCAGTTCTCATCGACCAGGTTCTGACGGGCGATAGCCACGGCGTCGAGACGGCCGGCGGCGATCTCCTCGGCAGCCTTGACCGGATCCATACGGCCGGCGCAGGCGACGGGGATGTCAATGAACTGACGGATATGTTCGACATCTGCCAGGTTGCAGTTGTCGGGCATGTACTGTGGCGGATGAGCCCAGTACCAGGCATCGTAGGTGCCGTTGTCGCAGTTGAGGAAGGCATAGCCGGCATCCTGCAGGATCTTGACGGCCTTCTCGGACTCAGCCATGTCGCGGCCGAACTCCTCGAACTCCTCGTAAGGCATGGCGCCCTTGCGCCAGCCCTTGGTGCAGGAGCGCACGGAGTAACGCAGGGAGACGGGGAAGTCGTCGCCGGCCTGCTTGTGGATCTCCTGAACGATCTCGGTGGCGAAGCGCAGACGGTTCTCGAGGCTGCCGCCGTACTGGTCGGTACGGAAGTTCATATTCGCGATGGCGAACTGGTCGAGGTTGTAGCCTTCGTGCACAGCGTGGATCTCAACGCCGTCGATGCCGGCCTCGCGCAGCTTCTTGGCGGTGGCGCCGAAGTGCCATACCATCTCCTGGATCTCTTCAACGGTGAAGGGACGGGAGTTGAAGTTGTCGGCCCAGCGGTTGGGGGTGGCGGAAGCGGAAGCGCAGGCGTACTGCACGTCCACGATGGGACTTGCCAGCTTGTTCAGCAGGTCGTTTCTGCCGAGGGCAGCCATCCAGGGGGTGACAGCCATGGAACGGCCGAAGCCGCCGGCCAGCTGGATGAAGAGCTTGCCGCCGGTCTTGTGGTACTCGTCCATGTAGGGCTTGAGCACGCGGTACATCTGGCGGTTGGAGTCCAGCCACTTTCTGCCCATGGTGTCGCGGATGACCTGCATGCCGGGGAGGACCAGGCCGACGCCGTCCTTTGCTCTCTTGAGCAGGAAGTCAGCAGCCTCAAGGTCAAAGTGAGACGGCTCCAGCCATCCGAACAGGGTGGTGCCGCCCATGGAACACTGCACGATGCGGTTCGGGATCTCTACCTCACCGATTTTGAACGGTGTAAACAGAGGTTCATATTTCGGATTCATTGACTTACTCCTTTACAATTTCTTTCCGATGGGGATTACGGAAGCAGAGCTCTTACGAAGTCGATCGGCCACATCAGCAGATCACCGAGAAGACGGACCTTGTCCAGCACGGCCAGATAGGTGTCCTCACCGAGGATGCCGAAAAGCTTCTCCTGGGCCTCATCGGTGCTCAGGAGCTTGCAAAGGGCATAGCCCAGGCAGCCGAAGCACGCGAGGAACAGGATCTTCTTCAGTTTCTTCATACGGATATTTCCCTCCTGCTATGATTTTTAATGGATTGTTGCCATTTTTCGCTGTGAATATTATACTGATTTTGGCCCTGTGCGTCAATCCCTTTTGCACCGATTTGAACAAAACCGGGCAAAGTGTCAATCTTTTTCGCACTTTTTCAGTCTGGATTTTTTATTTGCAAAAAGCTGCCTGTCCCCTATACAAAATCGGGAAAGACTGCTATAATTTATTGTGAAAGCTCCGCTTCCGCAGTAAAATTTAATTCAAACGCCTGTTTCTCGCCGCTGGCGCGGCAACCGAAACAGATGCGAAAAAACGCCCATGCGTTATAAGCTTTCATGCGTCGTGGTGCGATTTATGACGCATGGGTGTTTTATTTGGTTATCCGAACAAATTCTATGAGGTGTACGCTTTATGCAGGAACCCACTCTTGTGATTCTGGCTGCCGGGATGGGCAGCCGTTTTGGCGGTCTCAAGCAGATCATGCCCGTGGACGAGCACGGACATGCCATTATCGACTTTTCGCTCTTTGACGCATACCGCGCGGGCTTTCGCCATGTTGCCTTTATTATTAAAAAGGAAATCGAGGAAGATTTCAAGGCTGCAGTCGGCAGACGCATGGAGAAATACTTTGACGTGAAGTATGTCTTCCAGAGCACCGACATGCTGCCGGACGGCTACAGTCTGCCCGAGGGGCGCGTCAAGCCCTGGGGCACGGGGCACGCGGTACTGTGCTGCCGCGGCGTGGTGGACGGCCCCTTCGCCGTCATCAATGCCGACGACTTTTACGGCCCCACCGCATACAAGGCGCTGTACGATTTTCTCGCCGCCGACCGGCCCGAGAATGAGCACGCCATGGTCGCCTATCTGCTGCGCAACACCGTGACGGAAAACGGCTATGTCTCCCGCGGCATCTGCCAGGTGGAAGACGGGTGCCTGACCGACGTGGTGGAGCGCGTGCACATCGAAAAGCGCGGCGCGGACGCGGCCTACACCGAGGACGGCGAGCACTGGGTCGATCTGCCGGGCGAGACACAGGTCTCCATGAACTGCTGGGCCTTCGGAAGAAGCATGCTCAACGAGCTCTGTCAGCGCTTCCCCAAGTGGCTGGATGAGAATCTGCCGGTCAACCCGCTCAAGGCCGAGTACTTCCTGCCCTTTGTCACCAACGCCTGCATCCAGGACGGCAGCGCGGTGGTCAGAGTCCTCCCCTGCCATGAGCAGTGGTACGGCATGACCTACAAGGAGGACATGGAGAGCGTCAAGGCCGCCATCTGCGGCATGCGCGAAAAGGGCGTTTACCCGGAAGCATTATTAGACTGATATATTTGAGAGGAGAAACATCACCATGAATGTACTTGTCACCGGCGGCGCAGGCTATATCGGCAGCCATACCTGCGTGGAGCTTCTCAATCGCGGCTACGGCGTGGTCGTCATCGACAACCTGGTAAACTCCAACCCCAAGGCGATCGAGCGCGTGGAAGAGATCACCGGCAAGAAGGTGGCCTTCTACGAAAACGACGTGCGCGACCGCGCGGCCCTCGACCGCATCTTTGAAAAGCACGACATCGGCTGCGCCATTCACTTTGCGGGCCTCAAGGCCGTGGGCGAATCGGTCGCCATGCCGCTGGAATACTACGACAACAACCTCAATTCCACTGTGCAGCTGTGCAAAGCCATGAAGGATCACGGCGTAAAGGACATCGTCTTCTCCTCCTCCGCCACGGTCTACTCCGGCGACAACGAGGTCCCTCTCAAGGAGACCAGCAAGACCGGCAACTGCACCAACCCCTACGGCTGGACCAAGTACATGTCCGAGCAGATCCTGCGCGACACCGCCAAGGCGGTGGACGACTTCTCCGTCTCCCTGCTGCGCTACTTCAACCCCATCGGCGCCCACTCCAGCGGCCTCATCGGTGAGGACCCGCGCGGCATCCCCAACAACCTCATGCCCTTCATCGCCCAGGTCGCCGTCGGCCGCCGCGATCACCTGAACGTATTCGGCGACGACTACAACACCCCCGACGGCACCGGTGTGCGCGACTACATCCACGTGGTCGACCTGGCCCGCGGCCATGTCTGCGCCATCGAGTACATGATGAAGCACCGCGGCGAGAACGTCTTCAACCTCGGCACCGGCACCGGCTACAGCGTGCTGGACATGGTCAAGGCCTTCGAGCGCGTGACCGGCGTGAAGATCCCCTATGAGATCGCGCCCCGCCGTCCCGGCGACCTTGCCACCGTCTACTCCAGCCCCGACAAGAGCGCGCAGCTTCTCGGCTGGAAGGCGGAGTACAACCTCGACGACATGTGCCGCGACACCTGGGCCTGGCAGTCCAAGAACCCCATGGGCTACGAGAGCTGATTAATCTCATAAAAATAACGCCATCCGTTTGGATGGCGTTATTTTTATAAATAAATGTGATTACCCAATCAGGCTCTCGCCGGTCATTTCCTTCGGCTGCTCGAGACCCATGACCTGGAGGATCGTGGGGGCGATGTCGGCCAGGCGGCCGGGCTTGAGGGCGATGCCCTTCTCGCAGACGACGAAGGGAACGGGGTTCGTGGTATGGGCGGTGTTGACCTTGCCGGTGGCCTCGTCGAACATGCAGTCGGCGTTGCCGTGGTCAGCGGTGACCAGCAGGACGGTGTCGGGGTGCTTTGCGACTTCTTCTACGATCTTGCCGATGCAGGCATCCACGGTCTCAACGGCCTTGACAGCCGCGTCCATGATGCCGGTGTGGCCGACCATGTCGCAGTTGGCAAAGTTGCAGACGATGAGGCCGTACTCGTCGGAGGCGATGGCTTCCACGACCTTGTCACAGACCTTGTAAGCGCTCATCTCGGGGATGAGGTCGTAGGTGGCGTATTCTTTGGGAGAGGGCACCAGGCAGCGGACCTCGCCCTCGGTCTCTTTCTCAACGCCGCCGTTGAAGAAGAAGGTGACGTGGGCGTACTTCTCGGTCTCGGCAACGCGGAACTGCTTGTAGCCCAGGGCGCTGACATAGTCGCCGAGGGTGTTCTCGATGACCTCGGGCGGGTAGGCGATGGGCAGGGGCAGGGCCTCGTCGTACTGGGCGGTGCAGACATAGCTGAGCGGGAAGACCTTTTTCTTGCGCTCGAAACCGTCGAAGCCTTCGAGGTTCAGCGCCCAGGTCATTTCTCTGGCGCGGTCGGGGCGGAAGTTCATGAAAATGACGCTGTCGCCCTGGTTGATCTGGCCGTCGGCGCAGCAGACGGTGGGCTCGACGAACTCGTCGGTGACGCCAGCTGCGTAGCTGGCCTCAATGGCATGCACGGGATCGGGGTCCTGGACGCCCTCGCCGCAGACGATGGCGTTGTAGCCCTTCTCCACGCGGTCCCAGCGCTTGTCGCGGTCCATGCCCCAGAAGCGGCCCTGGACGGTGGCGACCTTCGCATTGCCGAGGGAGTCGCATTTTTCCTTGAGCTGCTTGACAAAGCCCGCACCGCTGGTGGGGGGCACGTCGCGCCCGTCGAGGAAGCAGTGGACAAAGACCTTCTCTAGGCCGTGCTGCTTTGCCATGTCGAGCATGGCGAAGATGTGGGTCAGGTGGCTGTGGACGCCGCCGTCGGACATGAGGCCCATGACATGCAGGGCGTGGCCGCCGGCCTTGGCGTCCTCGATGGCCTTGAGGTACACGGGGTTCTGGAAGAACTTGCCGTTTTTGATCTCCTGGGTCATCTTGGGCAGGATCTGGAACACGACGCGGCCCGCGCCCATGTTGGTGTGGCCGACCTCGGAGTTGCCCATCTGGCCCTCGGGCAGGCCCACGTCAAGGCCGGAGGCCTGGAGGATGGTGTGGGGATTTTCGGCAAAAAGTTTATCGAGATTGGGGGTGTTGGCAACATAGATGGCGTTGCCGCGGGAGGGCGCCGCCAGTCCATAGCCGTCCATGATAATCAGGACTGCTTTCTTGCTCATGTGTATAAGCTCCTTACTATTACTCATTTAAGCGAATCAGTAACGGACATTTAAAAATGTATTTGCCGTAGCTTTGCCACGGCAAATACACCATAAGCCGAGCTATGCGAGGCCTCGCGCCGACCAAACGCGGCGTGTTACGCACCGCCGCGCGCGATAAGCGCGAGTGCCTCAATTGCGAACCGCGTTCGCAATTGAAATCTATTATTCCTGATCGGTCGCCTTGATGATGGTGGCAAAGTCAACGGGCTTGAGGGAAGCGCCGCCGATGAGGCCGCCGTCGATGTCGGGCTGGGCCAGCAGCTCAGCGGCGTTCTTGGCGTTCATGCTGCCGCCGTAGAGAATGCTGACGGCACGGGCGGGACGGGCGCCATAGATGCCGCGGATGACGGCACGGATGCCCTGGCAGACTTCCTGCGCCTGCTCGGCAGTGGCGGTCTTGCCGGTGCCGATGGCCCAGATGGGCTCGTAGGCGATGATGCAGCGGCGCAGCTTGGAGGCGTCGATGCCGCTGAGGGCGGCCTTGACCTGGTATGCGACATACTCCATGGTCAGGTCCATCTCGCGCTGCTCAAGGCTCTCGCCGACGCAGATGATGGGGATAATGCCCTTCTCGATGAGGGCCTTGGCCTTGGCGTTGACGAGCATGTCGTCCTC
Source organism: Candidatus Limivicinus sp. (assembly GCA_045130755.1). Lineage (GTDB taxonomy): Bacteria > Bacillota > Clostridia > Oscillospirales > Oscillospiraceae > Limivicinus. Next base: position 21,151 of record JBGUQD010000129.1, read on the forward strand.
GCCGTGGTACTGGCGGCGCTCGGAGTGGCCGACGATGCAGTACTTGGCGCCCACGTCAGCCAGCTGGCTGGCGGAGACTTCGCCGGTGTACGCGCCCTTTTCGAACTTGGACACGTCCTCACCGCCGGCGGCGACCTTGCAGTCCTTGCCGGCCTTGATCATGGCGGGGATCATCACAGCGGGAGTGCACAGCACCATCTCGCAGGTGCGGGTCTTGGGGAGATTGGCCTTGAGCTCTTCCATGAAGGGCTTGATCTCGGAGGCGAGCATGTTCATCTTCCAGTTGCCCGCGATAACGGTCTTGCGGTATTTTCTGTTCATTGGTATCAAATCCTTTCGGTAAAATCCAACTATATTACCTCCCTTTGGAAAAAGGGAGGTGCCCCGCAGGGGCGGAGGGATCGACCGAATTTACGCCGCGCTCTATCAAAGCTGCGCGCAGGACAGCCGATCCCTCAGTCACCAGTGTGCCCACTGGTGACAGCTCCCCTTCGCAAGGGGAGCTTAAGCGGAAAGCCTTATCTCAGGCGTCGAGCAGGCAGGCCACGCCCGGCAGCTCCTTGCCTTCGAGGAACTCGAGGGAAGCGCCGCCGCCGGTGGAGATGTGGGTGATCTTGTCGGCAAAGCCGAGCTTCTCGACTGCAGCCGCGCTGTCGCCGCCGCCGACGATGGTGATGGCGCCGGACTCGGCCAGAGCCTTGGCCATGGCCTTGGTGCCGGTGGCAAACTTGTCAAACTCGAAAACGCCCATGGGTCCGTTCCACACGATGGTGCCCGCGCCGTGCACGGCCTCGGAGAACAGCTCGATGGTCTTGGGGCCGATGTCCATGCCCATGAGGTCGGCGGGGATGTCGCCCTCGACGAGGACGGGTTCTGCGTCGGCGGAGAACTCGGCAGCGCACATGTTGTCGACGGGCAGGAGGAACTTGACGCCCTTGGCCTCAGCCTTGGCGATCATGTCCTTGGCATAGTCGAGGCGGTCGGCCTCCAGCAGGGACTGGCCGATCTCATAGCCCTGGGCCTTCTTAAAGGTGTAGGCCATGCCGCCGCCGATGATGATGGTGTCGGCCTTCTCGAGGAGGTTGTTGATGACGTTGATCTTGTCGGAGACCTTGGCGCCGCCGAGGACAGCGACGAAGGGGCGCTTGGGATCGTCAAGGGCCTTGCCCATGACGTCGAGCTCTTTCTTGACGAGCATGCCGGAGTAGGCAGGCAGGTAAGCGGCAACGCCGGCGGTGGAGGCGTGGGCTCTGTGCACGGTGCCGAAAGCGTCGGACACAAAGATCTCGGCCATGTCGGCCAGGGCCTTGGCGAAGGCGGGGTCGTTCTTGGTCTCGCCCTTGGCAAAGCGGAGGTTCTCAAGGAGCAGGAGCTGGCCGGGCTGGAGAGCGGCGGCCTTGGCCTTGGCGTCCTCACCGATGGTGTCGGCAGCGAAGATGACGTCCATGCCCAGAAGCTCGCTCAGGCGCTTGGCAACGGGGGCCAGGGTCAGCTTCTTGAGGGACTTCTCCCACTCTTCCTTGGTGATGTCTTCAGCGTTCTTGCCCTTTTCGACCTGCTTTTTCACGTAGCCGTCGAAGGTGGCAACGGGCTTGCCCAGGTGGGAGCAGGCGATGACAGCCGCGCCCTGCTCGAGCAGGTACTTGATGGTGGGCAGAGCCGCGACGATACGCTTGTCGCTGGTGATCTCGCCGGTCTTCTTGTCCTGGGGAACGTTGAAGTCGCAGCGAAGCAGAACCTTCTTGCCCTTGACGTCGACATCGTAAACGGTTTTCTTGTTGTAATTCATGCTGATCCTCCTAAATTATTATTGGATGGAATCCGCCATGGAGCCCACGTCCAGCAGATTGGGAAAGCCCTGCTGCCGCAGCGCCTCATAGGCGAGAATTGCGACGGAATTGGATAAATTCAGGCTCCTCGCCTGACTGATCATCGGGATACGGATGCACCTTTCGCGGTATTTCTCCCGCAGCCACGCGGGCAGACCCGCAGTCTCCCTGCCGAACATCAGCGTCACGTCCCCGGTGAAGTCCGCCTCGTGATAGGCGCGGGGCGCCTTGGTCGTGGCAAGCCACAGGCCGCTGTCCCCGTTCTTATCGAAGTAGTCGTCCAGGTTTTCGTACACGGTAATGTCCACCAGATACCAGTAGTCCAGACCGCAGCGCTTGACCGCCTTGTCGGAAATATCGAAGCCCAGGGGCTTGACCAGATGGAGCCGCGCCCCGGTCGCTGCGCAGGTGCGCGCGATGGCGCCCGTGTTGTGCGGAATCTCCGGCTCTACAAGCACGATATTGAGCATGTTCCTTCCTCTTTCCTGCGGCGGCCGGGAGGCGAAAAGCTATACCTCTCCCTTTTAATCATCATCATTTTAGCACAAAAAGCAAAAAAATCATGCACAATTTACTAAAAATTCAATCTTCTTGCAAACTGTACAAATTCGGGCTATAATCATCCCCGTGAAAGGGCATGAAATTGTCATTTTGCATATTAGCAAAATCTAATGGGAGAACTTGGGTCATGGAAATACGTTGTGAGCTTTGCCCCCGCCGCTGCGGGGTGCTGCGAAGTGACGAAAAACCGGGCGGAATCTGCCGGTCTCCCCTGCTGCCCCGCATCGCCAGAGCGGCCCCGCATTATGGGGAGGAGCCGTGCATCGCGGGCAAAAACGGGACCGGCGCGGTGTTCTTCACCGGCTGCAATCTCAGGTGCGTTTTCTGCCAGAATATCGACATCTCGCGGGGCGAGGGCGGCGTGCCCGTCACGGTGCCGGAGCTTCGGGACATGCTGCTGCGGCTGCGGGACGAGGGCGTGGACAGCATCGACCTCGTGACGGGGGCGCACTACATCCCCGCCATCTGTGAGGCCTTGTCCGGACTCAACCTTGGCATCCCGGTGGTGTGGAACAGCTCGGGCTATGAGAGCGTCGAAAGTCTGCGCCTTCTCGAGGGGCTTGTGCAGGTGTATATGCCGGACTTCAAGTATTTTGATCCGAAGGCTGCAAAGCGATACAGCGCGGCGGCAGATTATCCCGAGGCCGCGGCGGCGGCGATCAAAGAGATGTACCGCCAGGTTGGGCCCTGTGAGCTGAGTGATACCGGGCTTATGAAACGCGGCGTGCTGATCCGGCACCTGATCCTGCCGGGCCGGACGGAGGACGCGATGAACGTCATCGACTTTGCCGCGGACGAGTTTCCGCAGGGGGCTGTTCTGTTCTCGCTCATGAGTCAGTACACCCCCATGCCGGGGCTGGAACGCTTCCCGGAGCTGCAGAGACGAATCACCCCGGAGGAAAACCGGGCGCTCATCCATTACATGCAGGTACGCCGTCTTGACGGCTTCTGGCAGGAGCCCGACGCCGCCACAGAAGACATGATCCCGGACTGGGATTTAACGGGAGTGGAAAAACCTTGACAGCCTATTCCCTACCGCGCATAATGGATACAGAAGCTTTGGAGGGAACAGGCATGAAAAGCGGAAAGCTGCCGAATCCGGATACTGTGCACCCCATCCCCGGATATGAGAAAGAGATCTACGTAAAGCCCACAATCACAAATCCGAACATTCTGGTCGGTGAGTTTACCTACATCGCCGATGCGGAGTTTGAGAGCCATGTGACGCACTTCTACCCCTGGAGTCGGGACAAGCTGATCGTTGGCAAATTCTGCCAGATCGCAGCGGGCGTTGAGTTCGTGATGAATGACGCAAACCACCAGATGAACGCCGTCTCAACCTTCCCCTTTTACACTTTGGAGGGCTGGGACATGGAACCCCCGGCGGCATCCGATATGCCATTCAAGGGCGATACCGTGATCGGGAACGATGTGTGGATCGGGCAGAACGCTGTGATCCTCCCCGGCGTCCATATCGGAGACGGAGCCATCATCGGTGCAAACAGTGTTGTCGGTTGTGACGTTGTTCCTTATACGATCGTGATTGGCAACCCGGCGCGACTGCTCAGACATCGTTTTGATGAGGAGCTGACTGAGCTGCTGCTGTGCTTCAAGTGGTGGGATAAAAGCATCCAGGAAATCAACGCCTTGATCCCGATCCTCACGAGCAGCGATCTCCAATCGGTCAAGGCGTATTTGAAAGAAAAGTTAAAGTGAAAACCCAACAAAATAAAAGGAGTGTCCAGAATGAATTATAATGAAATTATCGCAGCGGCAAAAGATCAGGTTGGCCCGTACTGCAAGGCATGTCCCGTCTGCAACGGCAAGGCCTGCGGCAACGCCATGCCCGGCCCCGGCTGCAAATACCCCGGCAACGCCGCCGCCCGCAACTTCGACAAGTGGCAGGAGATCTGCGTGAACATGGACACGCTCTGCCCCAACGCGAACCCCGACGTGCGCTTTGAGATGTTCGGCGTGGAGTTCACCGCCCCCATCTTCGCCGCGCCCCTCGGCTCCATCGACCTGCACTACGGCCCCAAGTACAAAGATCCCGAGTACAACGAGATCCTCATCAAGGCCTGCGCCGACTACGGCGTCATGGCCCTGACCGGCGACGGCGTCGACCCCAACATCATGCTCCGCTCCGTGGAAGACATGAAGAAGGTCGAGGGCATGGGCTGCCCCGTCATCAAGCCCTGGAACAAGGAAGCCGTCTTTGAAAAGCTCGATGTTCTCAACGAGGCCAAGATCTTCTGCGCGGGCATGGATGTGGACGGCGCAGGCCTCCCCTTCCTCAAGGCCATGAACCCCAACGCGGGCAGCAAGTCGGTGCCCGAGATGCGGGAGATCATCGAATACGCCAACATGCCCTTTATCGTCAAGGGCATCATGACCGCCCGCGGCGCTGAGAAAGCAGTCGAGGCCGGGGCCGCCGCCATCGTCGTCTCCAACCACGGCGGCAGAGTCCAGGGCGGCGTAGCCTCCACGGCAGAGGTGCTGCCCGAGATCGTTGATGCCGTCAAGGGCAAAACCGTGATCCTGGTTGACGGCGGCATCCGCTCCGGTGTGGATGTGTTCCGCGCGATCGCCCTGGGCGCGGACGCGGTGCTCATCGGCCGTCCCATCCTGCCCATGATCTACGCCGCGGGCGCGGAGGGCTTCAAGGTCTACATGGACAAGATCATCGGCGAGCTCAAATCCACCATGACCATGTGCGGCGCGGCGACCCTCGCGGACATCACCCGCGACAAGGTGCGCTTCTGATGCGCAACACCACCCTCGTCCACCTCGAGCGCGGCGGGAAGTATCTGATGCTCCACCGGGTCAAGAAGGAGCACGACGAAAACCACGACAAGTGGGTCGGCATCGGCGGCAAGTTCGAGCCCGGCGAAAGCCCCGAGGACTGCGCCATCCGTGAAGTGCGGGAGGAAACCGGCCTCAGCATGAAAAGCTGGGCCTATCGCGGCATCGTCACTTTCGTCTCCGACGAGTGGGGCACCGAGTACATGCACCTTTTCCACTCAGCCGACTTTGAAGGCTCCGTGAAGGACTGCGACGAGGGCGTGCTCGAATGGGTGGACAAGCGGGCGCTCTATGATCTTCCGATCTGGGAGGGGGACAAGATCTTCCTCCGCCTGCTGGACAAAGACCGCCCCTTCTTCTCCCTCAAGCTCTGCTATCGGGGCGACCGGCTCATGGAGGCGGTGCTGGACGGAAAGAGTTTGGAGCGTGGAGTTTGGAGTGTGGAGTGAAAAAACGGCCTTAAATAATCTCACACCTTAAAAAAATCCGTTGTCTCTGGCAAACAGCTATGATATAATTTCTTTCAGCGAAGCTTATTCGGTCGTATATCACAATTGAGAGGAGACAATACATGTACAAAGAAGAATTCGAACGCTGGTTAAACTATAACCTCGAGGACCCCGACCTTCTGCCCGAGCTTCTGAAGGTCAAGGACAATGACGACGAGATCAAGGACCGCTTTGCCGTGTCCCTCAAGTTCGGCACCGCGGGCCTTCGCGGCACGCTCGGTGCAGGCACCAACCGCATGAACATCTGGGTCGTGCGTCAGGCTACCCAGGGTCTTGCCAACTGGGTGCTCACCCAGGGCGGCAACCAGACCGTCGCCATCTCCTACGACAGCCGCCTCAAGAGCGACGTGTTCTCCAAGGAGGCCGCCGGTGTTCTGGCCGCAAACGGCATCAACGTGCGCATCTACGACGCGCTCATGCCCGTGCCCGCCCTGTCCTTCGCCACCCGCTACTACCACTGCAACGCGGGCATCATGGTCACCGCCTCCCACAACCCCGCCAAGTACAACGGCTACAAGGCCTACGGCCCCGACGGCTGCCAGATGACCGATGACGCCGCCGCCATCGTCTACGACGAGATCCAGAAGACCGACGTCCTGACCGGTGCCAAGCGCATCTCCTTTGCCGAGGGCGTGGAAAAGGGTCTCATCAAATTCGTCGGCGACGACTGCAAGAAGGCCTTCTATGAAGCCATTGAAGCCCGCCAGGTGCGTCCGGGTCTTGCGAAGACCTCCGGTCTGAAGCTGGTCTACTCCCCGCTCAACGGCACAGGCCTTGTCCCCGTGACCAAGGTCCTCGGCGACATGGGCATCACCGACATCACCATCGTCCCCGAGCAGGAGTACCCCAACGGCTACTTCACCACCGCCCCCTACCCCAACCCCGAGATCTTCGAGGCCCTCAAGTACGGCCTTGAACTCGCCAAAGAGACGGGCGCAGACCTCATGCTCGCCACCGACCCCGACGCCGACCGCGTGGGCATCGCCATGCGCTGCCCGGACGGCAGCTACGAGCTGGTCTCCGGCAACGAGATGGGCGCGCTGCTGCTCGACTATATCTGCGCAGGCCGCATCGAAAAGGGCACCATGCCCAAGAACCCCGTCGCCGTCATGTCCATCGTGTCCACCCCGCTGGCCGACGCCATTGCCGAGCATTACGGCGTGGAGCTGCGCCATGTGCTGACCGGCTTCAAGTGGATCGGCGATCAGATCGCAAAGCTCGAGGCCGACGGCGAGGTCGACCGCTTCATCTTCGGCTTTGAGGAGAGCTACGGCTACCTCGCGGGCCCCTATGTGCGCGACAAGGACGCCGTCATTGCCTCCATGCTCATCTGCGAGATGGCCGCCTACTACCGCTCCATCGGATCCTCCATCAAGCAGCGCCTTGAGGAAATCTATGCCCAGTACGGCCGCTACCTCAACAAGGTCGACTCCTTCGAGTTCCCGGGCCTCACCGGCATGGACAAGATGGCCGCCATCATGCAGGGTCTGCGCGACAATTCCCCGAAGGACTTCGCCGGCATTGCGGTTTCTTCCGTGCAGGACTTCACAAAGCCCGAGGAAACCGGCCTGCCCAAGGCAAACGTGCTCATCTACAAGCTGGCCGACGGCTCCACCGTCATCGTGCGCCCCTCCGGCACCGAGCCCAAGATCAAGACCTACTTCACCACCAAGGGCAAGGATCTCACCGAGGCCCAGGCCAAGAAGGACCTGCTGGCCGACGCCTGCAAGCCCATCCTGAGCTGAGTTATCTCCATATAAGCACTTGCTCCCGGCACGAAAATGTGCCGGGAGCAAGTGTTTGTGCTGTTCCGTATTTATCCCGCGGGCTTGATCCGCTGCATCGGCCCGATACGGCCCGTTATCGGCCCGTTATCGCCCGTTACCATCTATATCTGCATCTACAGCCACAACTGCAGCCGCAGCCATATCCACATCCCCAGCCGCATCTCCATTCACATCCGCATCTCCATCCCCAGCGGCAGCGGGAGAGGGATACAAGGGGGAGGGGGGATGCGCCGGGTATCTCAGTTTCCGATCTCCCCGTCCGGGATCTCAATGATGCAGTAGTCATAGGCGTTGATGACGGTGGTGCTGCCGTACATGCAGCGCTGGGGGATATCGACGCCATAGTCACGGTGGACATGGCCGTGGATAAACCAGCGCGGCTGCCAGCGATCCAGAAGCTTGCGGAAGCAATTGAAGCCCCGGTGGGGCAGGGTGTCCAGATCGTTCAGCCCGTGCATGGGCGCATGGGTCAGCAGAATGTCGAAGCCCCTGCTTCTGTGCAGACGCCAGACAAGGCGTAAAATTCTCCGCTTCATTTCCCGCTCGGTGTACATGTACTTCCCGTTCCGGTACTTATAGGAGCCGCCGAGGCCCACAATGCGCAGGCCTTTGCAGGTATAGACCTTGTCGTCCACACATACGCAGCCGCCCGGCTCGCGGTCATAGCGGTCGTCGTGGTTGCCGTGCACATACAGCACCGGGCAGTTTGCCATGGTGACCAGAAACTCCAGATACTCCGGGTGCAGGTCACCGCAGGAGAGGATCAGGTCGAAGCCCTTGAGTCTCCCGGGTCTGTAAAATTCATAGAAGCGCTTCGACTCCACATCTGAAACTGCCAAGATCTTCATAGGCGCGCTCCCCTGACGGCGCGGAGAATACGGGTGTGGCTCATGTCCTGTTCTCTCTTTCCTGACGGTCGTTCCCGATACTTTGAAAAATTGTACTGTCTGTCCCGCGCTTTGTCAAGTGCTCTGTGCACGTTCAAAGTCATGCCATATACTGGATTTGTTCGATTTTTTGAATCGAATACGCGGGTAAAAAGCACAATCACGAAATGAACGCAGTTTTTAATGTCCAATCTTTTAAAAATTGTCAAACCTGAGCATTGACAAAAAGGGTGCTTGCGCATTATGATAAACTATAAAGACGTCTGCGTTGGGCGCTCCTGTCCGCGCCGGATTTCTGAAAGAGCAAATATATTATATATAGCGAATAACAGAGGAGGTACGTATGAAGAAAATACAGTTTACCGAAACAGTCCTTCGCGACGCAAACCAGTCACTTGTCGCAACGAGGCTGGGCTT
>JBGUQD010000130.1:0-24518 GCA_045130755.1 Candidatus Limivicinus sp.
GCGCGCAGGCTCCTGCCGGCACTTCCCGATAGGGCGTCGTTGTATCTTGCCTCTATTCCCTCCAGGCCGTAGTTGTCGGTACCGACAAAGCCCAGCAGGTGGCAGGCGAGACGGCCGTTGGGGTAATAGCGCTTGGTGTCGGTTTCGAGGCGTACACCGCTGATCTTGTTTTCCGCTTTGAAGCGGCGGATCTGATCCGCCTTGTCTCTTTCGATCTTACGGGCGACGGTCACATACCAGCTTCCGCGCCGCCCGGATTTTTCATATATGTCGCCGTAGTCTGCGCCCAGGATCTCACTCAGTCCCTGTGCGATAAGACCGCGGTCCTCGCCGTTTGCCTCGATCTCGGCAGGACTCAGGTAAACATTATCCACCGAGGCACTGACCGCAAGGAGATTTCCATTGCGGTCATAGATCACACCGCGCTCTGCTGTTCCAGGTGCTTCGCGAAGCTGCTGGGAGATGGCAAGCTGCTCGTAAAAACTGTGATCTGTGATCTGAAGTCTGTACAGCCGTACCATCAGTACGGCAAACGCCGCCATGCCAAATACTGCCGCCAGAAATGCGCAGCGCCTGAGCATCTGACGCCCGGTGACAAACGGTATCTCTGATTGAACCGCCATAGCATCTGCCTCCGAATTGTAGCCTGTTGTCAGCTTATTCGGCGGCTTGTGTTTTTATCCCAGGTATTCTGTCTCAATAATCTGGCCCGGTTCGGGATGGCGCATGCCGAGCTCCTGTGTGGCTCTGCGCTCAAGCTCCTGAAGGCTCATGGTCGAAGCGGTCTGTATCTGCAGGGTAATGCGTTCGTTTTCCGCGCGGGCAATCTGTTTTTCGAGCTGCGTGATACTGCTCTGCGTCCTGACAAGCTGAATATGTGTCAGCAGTGTCAGCACCAGCAGCAATGCAGAAAAGCCCAGACAGATCAGGTGGAAAGCGAGTTCGGAGACTCTCCTCATACGCGCTCGGCTACCCGGAGCTTTGCGCTCCTTGCCCGGGGGTTGCGCTCGATTTCTTCTTCCGTGGGCAGGATTGGCTTGCGGTAGACGGACCTGAGCGTCTGCCGGAATCCGCAGGTGCACACCGGTGCCTCGCGCGGGCAGGTACAGCCGTGCTCCCGCGCCTGTATACCGGATTTGACGATGCGGTCTTCCAGTGAGTGAAAGCTGATGACACACAGTCGACCGCCGCGATTGAGCTTGTCCGGTGCCGTCTCCATCATGGAGGCGATGGCTCCCAGTTCGTCGTTGACAGCGATGCGGATGGCCTGAAAGGTCCGCTTGGCAGGATGCTGCTTTTCCCGAAGGGCAGCGGCGGGCATGGCAGAGCGGATAATGTCCACCAGCTCCTGCGTCGTCTCAATCGGCTTTTCTTCCCGGTGCTTTAATATCGCGCCGGTGATACGCTTTGCATAGCGCTCCTCCCCATAATCCCAGAGAATACGGTTGAGGCGGTCCTCCGTCCAAGTGTTTATCACCTCATACGCAGTAAGGGCGCCGCCCTGGTCCATCCGCATATCCAGCGGTGCCTGCACCATGTAGGAAAAACCGCGCTCGGCCTCATCAAGCTGCGGTGAGGACACGCCGAGATCAAAGAGCATACCGTCGACGCCTTCGATTTTCAGAGAGTCAAGGATCGCTGCTGCATCAGAGAAGTTCCCGTGCACAAGCGTAACTTTGTCACCAAAGGGCGCAAGACGCCTTCCGGCCCTCGCGATGGCCGTCTCATCTCTGTCAATGCAGATGAGGCGACCGGCAGAGAGCCGGGAGGCGATTTCAAAGGAATGGCCACCCATTCCCAGCGTGCCGTCAAGGTAGATCCCGTCCGGCCGGATATTCAGATTATCTATGCACTCGTCCAATAGGACGGAAATATGCTTCGATGTCTGATCCGCGTTTTCCATGCTCAAAACTCCAGTTCCTCCATGACCGCCGCGATGTTTTCCGGCGTTGTCTCAAGCGCGTAGACTGCGTTCCAAGCCTCGCTGTCCCATAGTTCGGCATGGTTGTTGCAGCCCACCACCGTCACATTTTTCGTAAAGCCCGCGTACTCGCGCAGATTCTGCGGGATAAGGGCGCGCCCCTGGTTATCAAGCTCGCATCGGGCCGCGTGGGCAAAAAGCGGCCGCATTTTGCGCTGTTTGACATAGGGCATGGCGTTAACACGCTCGGACAGGATCTGCCAGCTTTCACTGCTGTAGGCACACAGGCAGCGATCCATGGAGATCGTGATAAAAAAGACCTCGCCCAACTCATCCCTGAGCTTGGCGGGTATGAACAAGCGTCCCTTGCTGTCAAGGGAGTGCTGGTATTCTCCTGTCATGTCTGTGCGCCCCCTAATCGTGGGATAATAACCCATTTTGCCCCACTTTCATCCACTTCGATTTTTATTATATGTGGCCCTACAGGAAAAAGCAAGAGAAACTTTTTGTTATATTTTGACTTTTTCTTGCACTTTTTAAAGCAAAAAGTTCCCACCCAAGTTCTTGCGTTTTGGGTGGGAACGAAATCCATATATTGTGCTTGTAGTATCACCTATTCACTGTCGCGCTCAATGCGCTGTATTTTTGAAGACAGTGGATCGGCCTTGCCCTGGGGGACGTCGGGCTCACGGTGCTGGGGCTGCTGCTGTCTGACCGGAGTCCCCTGATAGATGGACTGGGCCGCCGCCTGTTTAACAGGCTGGCCCTGCTGACGCATCTGCTGGACTGCCTGCTGCGGCTGCGCGGGCTGCTGGGCGATGCCGCCGCCGAGAGCCTGGAACGACTCATGCGCACCGCGGATGGTGGACAGGGCTTCCGTCATACTCTGCTCGGTTTGGCGCATCAGATCATCGACATATTCGCTGGCGACCCGCCGGAGTTCCTTGGATTTGGCCTCTGCCGCGGCAACCATCTCACTGCTTCTGGCGCGGGCGACACGCACGACCTCCTGCTCCTCAATCATCTGGTGGGCCTGCTCTTCGGCGTTTTTTCGCAGGGCCTCAGCCTCGCGCTTTGCGTTGCCGATGAACTCATCCCTGGCAGAGACAAGGCGCTGCGCCTCAGCGATAGCGGTGGGCAGGCTGTTTTTGATCTCGTTGATGATTTCGATGGCCTTCTCCCGCTCGATGATGCACTTATCGTTGCCAAGCGGTACGCTCCACGCCTCGGTCACCATACCGTATAAAATGTCCAGCAATTCTATGATATCATTGTTGGCCATATTTCTTTACTCCTTTGGCTTTCTCTTCTATCAGACCGATAATCTCCTCTGGCACAAGGCCAAACAGATCCGCGCCGTAATGGGCAAGTTCTCTGACGATGGAGGAACTCAGGAAGGTGTAACGCTGGTCCGCTGTCAGAAACATTGTCTCAAGCGCAGGATTGAGGCGCTTGTTGATGGAGTCCATCTGAAACTCATAATCAAAGTCGGACGCCGCACGCAGCCCCTTGATGAGCACCGCGCCCTCATATTGTCTGGCAAATTCCGCAAGGAGTCCGGTATTGACCTCCACGCTCACGTTCGGAACGTGGGCGATTGCGAGCTTCACCATCTCGACCTTCTCCTCCACCGTAAACATGGGCGAGGTTTTTGTGGCGTTTGCCGCAACGCAGACCACCACATGGTCAAAGATCTGCGCGGCCCGCTCGATGATATTCAGGTGTCCGAGCGTGATGGGATCAAAGCTGCCGGGACAGATCGCGGTTTTCATGCAGGACTCTCCTTGCTGTACAGACTGAGCTTGACCTTGCCATAGTGGTATTCCTTACGCAAATAATAAGGGGTCTGCATCTCCGGCATGTCGGTCTCCCGTCTGGATTCGCATAGTATTATACCACCTTCCGACAGGATGTCAATTGAATTGATCTTATCCAGTACCGGTTTATACAATCCCGCGTCGTAAGGAGGATCGACGAAGATGAGATCAAACTTGCCGCAGGTGTTGAGATACGAAAGTGCATCCTGCTGCAGAACAGGGGCAGAAAAACCGCAGGCCTTGAGATTTTCCTTCACGATCTTTACCGCATCCCGGCTCTGGTCGATGAATACGACCTCCTTTGCGCCGCGGCTGAGGCACTCGATGCCGAGCTGGCCTGTGCCCGCGAAGAGATCCAGCACGCGCCGGCCTTCAATATCAAATTGCAGGATGTTGAAAACCGACTCCTTGACGTTGTCGGTGGTGGGGCGGATATCCATGCCCTCGGGCGTTTTCAGTCTGCGTCCTCGGGCTGTTCCGGTGATGACACGCATTTTTCATCCTCCTGATGGAAATAATCGTAAATCGCCTGGGCCGTGCTGCGCGGCACCACCAGCTCGAGCTGGGAAACGCTCGCCTCGCGGATGGCCTTGATGGATTTGAAACTTTTGATGAGATCACCACGCCGCCTGGCTCCCACGCCGGGAATCTCGTCCAGACGCGAGGCCAGCCCCTCATTTCGAAGCGAACGCTGGTACTCGATCGAGAAGCGGTGGGTCTCCTCCTGAATATTGCCGATCAGCGAAAACACTGCCTGATTGCCCTTGATACCGATCTCCCGTCCGTCAGATCGAATAAGAGCGCGGGTGCGGTGGCGGTCATCCTTGACCATGCCGAAAACCGGGATGATTAATCCGAGGTCGGCGAGAGCCTGTTCGGCTGTCGCGGCGTGGGTGTCGCCGCCGTCGATAAGCAGCAGGTTGGGCAGATCGGTGAATTTCTCATCCCCGTCCTTTGCCCTTGCAAAGCGGCGGTAGACCACCTGATACATGCTGGCATAATCGTCGGGACCATCAAGATCGCGGACACGGAACTTGCGGTAATCGCGCTTGAGAGGTTTGCCGTCAACGTGCACGGTCATGCCGGCGACAATACCTGTGGCACCAAGGTTTGAGATATCAAAGGCCTCGATGCGGTGGGGAAAGTCCTCCAGCTCCAAAGCCTTCTGCAGCCATTCCAGCGTCTTGCTGCGGCGCTGGGCAAGGGTTGTGCGGCGCTGGATCTCCTCACGAGCGTTGAGGGCAGCACTTTCAATGAGGCGCATGCGCTCGCCGCGCTTGGGCGTCTCGATATAAATGCGTCTTCCGGAGGTCTGGCTCAGAAGCTCCTCCAGGTCGTTCGCATCCTCGATCTCCACGGGCAGCAGAATGGACTTGGGCCAGCCGCCCCGGTGGGCGGTATAGTACTGGCGCACAAGGCCGGAGAGGGCCTCACTGTCATCCTCCAGCGGCTCGTCCATCATCTCGATGTCCTTGCCGACGAGGTTTCCGTCTACAAAGTGCAGCACCGTAAAGCAGCTCTTGGCCCCGCGCACAAAGCCAATGGCGTCGGTGTCAGCAAAGGCGGTGGCGATGACGCGCTGTTTGTTGGCAAGGCCCTCGATGGCGCGCAGGCGGTCGCGCAGCTCGGCGGCCCGCTCAAAGCGCAGTTCTTCCGCCGCCTGCTCCATCTGAGCGCGCAGATCTTCGATCAACTCCCCGCTCTTGCCGTCGAGGATCAGGGCAGCCTGCATCATGCGGCGGCGGTAATCCTCCGCGTCGCTGTCGCGGAGGCACCAGCCCGCGCATGCGCCCATGTGGTAGTTGAGGCAGGGCCGCTCTTTGCCGATATCCCGCGGAAACTTGCGGGAGCAGTCCGGCAGCAGCAGGGCCTTGGAGACCGTGGAGATGATATCCCTTGTCTGGCTCCTGCCGCCGAAGGGGCCGAAGTATTTTGCCCCGTCCTTGCCCGCGCGGCTCTGGATGGACATAGCGGGGTATTCCTCCCGCATGTCGAGGCGGATAAACGGATATCCCTTATCGTCCTTGAGCAGGATGTTGTAGTGAGGCTTGTGGCGCTTGATGAGGGAGTTTTCCAGCACCAGGGCTTCAAACTCGCTGCCCGCGACGATGACGTTGAAGTCCCGCACCTTGTCCACCATGGCTGCAACCTTGGGAAGATGTTCTCCATGGAAATAACTCGAGACACGGTTCTTGAGCTTTTTGGCTTTGCCGACATAGATGACCTCGCTCTGCTCGTCGAGCATGATGTACACGCCCGGCAGCAGCGGAAGCCGGTTTGCCTTGTCGGCTAAATTGTCAAGCACGGGATTGGACATATTACGTTACCTGTTCTTTCTCCTGCCCGAAGGCGCTCCAGACAGTAATGGAAACAATGACGATCACGGCTCCGATGAGGGCGAAGAGGCCGGGCTTCTCGCCGTTAAACAGAAAAACCCAGACGGGATTCAGCAGTGGCTCGATCGCCCCCAGCAGACAGCAGGCCAGCGGCGGGCAGTACTTGCTTGCTTTGACATACAGCACATACGAAAGGCCAAGCTGGAACACGCCCAGTGTCAGCAGGGCGATCAATTCTGTCGGTGTGACGGCGGGTTTCGTCGCGATGAAAAACGGCAGGCCCGCAAGGAAGGTCAGCGCCTGACCGTTCAGGATGCCGGAGAAGCGCTCCTCCTCTTCGATCTCGCCCACCGCCACATACATGCCGGCCATAAACATGCCCGCGCCGATGGCGACAAAGTTGCCGATGAGATAGCCGGGCTTCAATTGGTCGAGAAAGAACAGTGAAATACCGAGCAGTGTGAAGAGCACCACGGCGAGATCCTGCTTTTTCGGCTTTCTCCCGAAGAGGACGGCCGAATAGATGATAATAAATATAGGCGATGTAAATTGCAGAACGATGGCGTTGGCCGAGGTGGTAAGCTTATTCGACACCGTAAAGCACAGGTACGTACAGCCGGAGAAAAAGCCCGCGATGAGCGTGCGGCGATTGAGCACATAATGAAAGCCCATGAGGCGCATGCTCACATAGATCGTGATGCCTGCAATAAGACTGCGCATGCCCGCCACGGCAAAGCCGTTCCATGGGATAAGCTTGAAGAGGATGCCCGCGATGCTCCACAGTGCTGCGCACAGGAGCATTTCGAGACTTGCTTTGTTTTCCTTGGTCATACGATCACCCGGTCAAAAAAAGAGGCGCGTGTCATAGGACACACGCCTCTGCGAAATGTACGATTACTCAGAGAAGTCAGAGTCGATCAGAGCGGAGAGCGTTGCGATCGCTTCTTCCTCATCGGAGCCGTCGGCAATGATCGTGATGGCGGTGCCCTTCACGATGCCGAGGGAAAGCACGCCCAGAAGGCTCTTGGCGTTGACACGTCTCTCTTCCTTTTCCACCCAGATGCTGCTCTTGAACTCATTGGCCTTCTGAATGAAGAAGGTTGCGGGTCTGGCATGAAGGCCGACCTGATTGTTAATGACTACTTCTTTGGTTATCATAGTCGCCACCCCTTAATCCTTAAATGCTTAAATCCTTATCCCTATAGGAAACTGTATGCTCACTTTATCAAATTTTCGCTCAATCGTCAACAGCTTTCGACTGTTTCGTTATTTTATACGAACGTATTATCAAAACATTGGAATCTTTCTGGCGCTTTTATCAACGAAAGTTGGAGACATTTCCTGTAAAGCCTTGCAAGGCCTTATTTCAGCTCTACGACCGTCACGCCGCTCTCTCCTTCCCCGTAGCGGCCCAGGCGGAAGGACTTGACAAACTTGTTCTTTTTGAGCATTTGCTGGATCGCGGTACGGAGCGCACCGGTACCCTTGCCGTGGATAATGGTCACAGTCTTGAGCTTCGCCATGACGGCAGCGTCCAGATAGCGCTCGGCAGCGAGTACGGCCTCGACCGCCTCCATGCCGCGAAGGTCAACCTCGGGCTTGATGGATAGGCTTCTCAGCTCTCCCCCGCCGCCCTTGGGTAAGGACTTCTGTTTGGGCGCCTGTTCGTTTTCCAGAAGCAGGACCTCATCTTCCTTGGCTGTGACGCTCATGATCCCGGCACGGAGACTGAGAGTGCCGTCGGGAGCCTTGTCCAGAACGGTCGCCTTCATGCCCATGGACTTGATCTGCACGATGTCGCCGGGCTTGACCGGACGGGAGGAAACCTGATTGCCCGCCTCGGGGTTCAGCTCCTTCTGCAGGGCTTCCTGGGAGAGGTTGAGCTGGCGTCTGAGCTGGGCGCGGGCCTCGTTTACTCGGCTTGCATCTTCGTCCTGGTCGGCCATTTTGCGCATCTCGTCAAGCTCCCGGAAGACCTCCTCGGCTGTGGCTCTGGCATCGGCCAAGATGCGTTCGGCCTCGCGGCGGGATTTGGTATCGGCCTTGTCAAGGCGAACCTCCAGCTCTGCTTTCATCAAGGCGGCCTTCTTCGCGTTCTCCTGTGCCTCGCGCAGCTTCTTTGCCGCCTCTTCGCGATCCTTTTCCAGCAGCAGACGCGTCTGTTCCAGCTTCTCGATGGTGAGTTCGAAGCTCGCGCTCTCAGAACTGACGCGGCCCTTGGCGTCCTCGATGATCTCATCGGAAAGCCCCAGGCGCTTGGATATTGCGAAGGCATTGGACTTGCCGGGGATACCGACAAGCAGGCGGTAAGTCGGGCGCAGGGTGTCCACGTTGAACTCGCAGGAGGCGTTTTGCACGCCCGGCTCGTTGGTGGCGTAAACTTTGAGCTCAGCATAGTGGGTTGTGGCGGCAATCATGGCGCCACATTTTCGCACATGTTCGATGACCGCGATGGCCAACGCCGCGCCCTCGGTGGGATCGGTGCCCGCGCCCAGCTCGTCAAAGAGAACGAGGGCGCGATCGTCGCACTCGTCGATAATGCTGACGATGTTGCTCATATGGGCCGAGAAGGTGGAGAGGCTCTGCTCGATGCTCTGCTCGTCGCCGATGTCGGCGAGGATGTGCGTGAACACCGGCAGACTGCTCCCGTCAGCAGCAGGGATGTGCAGGCCGCACTGGTGCATGGCGGCGAGAAGGCCAATGGTCTTTATGGAGACAGTCTTGCCGCCGGTGTTGGGTCCGGTGATGACAAGGGTATCGAAATTGTCACCCAGCTCCACATCGATGGGTACGGCCTTAGCCTGATCCAGCAGCGGATGGCGCGCCTTGCGCAGGACGATGCCCTGCCCCTCAATGGCGGCCTCCTCGCAGTTGAGCTTATAGGAGAGCTTTGCCTTGGCAAAGATCAGGTCCAGCTGCACAAGGATCTCATAGTCGGCGTTGATGCCGTCGCGGTGCTCGGCACAGTCGGCAGAGAGCTCAGCAAGGATGCGGTCAATCTCCGCCCGCTCCTTGGCGGCAAGTTCTCTGAGCTCATTATTGGCCTTAACCGCCGCCATGGGCTCGACGAAGATGGTCGCCCCGGAGGCGGAGATATCATGCACCAAACCGTTGATGGCGCCCTTGTGCTCAGCCTTCACCGGCACCACGTAGCGGTCGGAACGCTGGGTGATAATGGGCTCCTGCAGAACCTTGGCATAACTCGGCGAGGAGATGATCTTCTGCAGGGCATCCCTGGCACGGGCAGCCGCGGCCCGCATCTGGCGGCGGATATTGGCAAGGTCGGAGGATGCAGCATCCGCGATCTCATCTTCGCCGGTGATGGAGCTTGTGATCTTTTCCTCAAGAAAACGGTTGGCGTGCAGGGCGTAGAACAGGTAGTCGATGGGCGTCTTGCCGACGGTGTCATCCGAGAGGTAACCACGCACGAGGCGTGCGCACTGGAGGACGTGGGCGATCTCCAGCAGCTCCCGCGTGTTGAGGCTGCCGCCGAGATCGGCGCGGGCAAGGGACGAACGCACGTCCTTCACGCCGTAAAACGAAGGGCTGCCGCGCACCACCATCATGGATTTGGCGGCTGTAGTCTCGCTCAGGCGGTGGCGCACTTCGCCCTCTTCGATCGAGGGCGTCAGCTTCAAAGCAAGTTCTTTGGCCGGCTCGCTTACAGCCTCCGCAGCCAGCATGGTCAGTACTGCCGGCAGTTCCAGGGTGTTGAGGGATTTTTCAAAAAAACTCATAGCTTTTTCCCCATATGTGTATAGTTTCTGAGGTTCTTCCAGTAATCCAAAGTGGAAAAACCGCGCTCGGTTCGGTGCAGGAGATAGCGCTCGGAGGCGTCACCGAGCCGGAGCAGATCGGTGTCCGGCAGGGTGAAGGACAAAAGCTGCTTTGCGGGCGCCTCACTCAAGTACCGCATAGCCGCAAGTCCGGAAGGGCCCAGTTCCGCCTTCTCCCCCATGCCGCCGCAGGTTTTGCAGCACACGCAGCCATGGTCAAGACTGAGGGCGGGGTTTTCCGGCTCCTTCCCGCATACGGGGCAGGAGCGCAGCTCGGGCGCGTAGCCTGACAGACACATGAGCCGTGTTTCAAAGGCGGCCTTGATCTTCTCCTGCGGGTGCATGTCACGGCTCAGTGCATACAGGCAGTTGAGCCCCAACTGTAAAAGAGCGGGCTCCGGTTGGTCCTCCACGCTCAGCGCCTCCATACACTCGGCAAAATATGCTCCGAGCGCAAGCTTTTCCATGTCGCCGCGCAGGCCCTCAAAGCCCTCCTTTACCGTGGCCTCGTTTACCGTGTACTTGCCCCGGTTTCCGAAGAGGGTCATTTCCGAGTACGTGAGCTGCTGGGTGGCGGCGGCGGTGCGGCTGCTCTTTCTGAGTGCGCCGCGCGCCTTGACGGTTAGCTTGCCGTCCGTGTCCGTCAGGAGCGTCAGGATGCGGTCCGCTTCCTTGTAGCGCACTTCCCTCAGCACCAAGGCGTTTACCGTTTTAAACATCTATGTATCGTCCCGTCTCAGCCCGCGACGGTGCCGCGGGTGTCGTCAAGTTCTGTCTTCTCCGCGTCTATCGCTTTGTATAGCAGATAGTACACAACATCGCCGGTCTCGGCGAAAGCCTGCCAGATTGCGTCCTTGCTCATGCTTACCACCTCGGTCTTAGTATGCGTGGGCAGGCAAATCAAAACACTGGTAATAATTGCTCTCCCAATAAATGTTTGAATTTTTGGGGAGCAATTTTGCCATGTTTCGCGGTTGCCCCGCTTAGGGGCGAGCAAAACGGCAATTTAATCATTATTGATGTGCCGGAGAAATGCTGTGTCTTGATTAAGATTAAATTGGCACATCAATATTACTGTTCCGTAAAGCCGAAGTTGCGCAGACTCACCATGGAGTCGCGCCAGTTCTCCTTGACCTTGACCCAGGTCTGGAGATTGACCTTGGTGCCCATGAAGGCCTCAATATCAAGTCGCGCAAGTTCGCCGATCTTTTTGAGCATGACGCCCTTTTTGCCGATGATGATGCCCTTGTGGCTGTCCTTCTCGCAGAAGATGGTGACCTCAAGGTCGATGATGCCGTTCTCCCGCTCGGAGAATTTGGTGACCTCAACGGCGGTGCCGTGGGGAATCTCCTTGTCGAGGCACTTTAAGAGCTTTTCGCGCACAAGCTCCGCGCAGATCTGGCGCTCGGGCTGGTCGGTGATCATGTCGTCCGGAAACAGGTGCGGGCCGTCGACGGAATACTTCTCCAATTCGTTCAGCAGTTCATCCAGTCCGTCGCCGGTCTTGGCAGAGATGGGCAGGATGGCATCAAAGTCACAGGCCGCGCTGTAAACGGCCATGACCTCCAGAAGCCTTGCCTTGTCGACGGTATCGATCTTGTTGATAAGCAGGATCGCTGGGGCGCCCGCCTGTTTGATGCGCTCGATCAGAGCCTCCTCCTGAGGGCCGAGGGAGGCCACCGGCTCCACCATCAGCAAAACGCAGTCCACATCCGAAACACTCTCACGAACGACGTTGACCATGTAGTCGCCGAGACGGGTTTTCGGTTTATGGAAGCCCGGCGTGTCCAGCAGCACAAACTGCGTGTCCCCGTGGTTTACAATGGCGGTGATACGGTTGCGGGTAGTCTGGGGCTTCGGCGAAACGATGGCGACCTTCTCCCCCACCAGGGCGTTTGTAAGCGTGGACTTGCCCGCGTTGGGCCTGCCGCATATAGTAATCATGGCTGATTTTGTCATATTGAATTTCTCCTGTTTCTTGTTGTTTCCCTTTTAGGGAAAGCTTATCACTCGTCACCCATGATGGCCTTTTCTCTTGCCCTCATCCGGCGCTTCATTTCACCCTCGTCCACGTGATCGTAGCCGAGAAGGTGGAGAACGGAGTGAACGGTGAGATACTGGATTTCCCTGTTGAAACCGTGGCCGAACTCTATGCCCTGGGCTTCGCAATGCTCCAGGGAGATCATCATGTCCCCCAGCATTACGGCGCCGGTATCCAGATCCCGCTCACATCCGTCGGGGTCAAACTCGCCGGGGGTGAGCTCGTTGAGCGGAAAGCTCAGCACATCGGTGGCACGGTCCACATCCCGAAACTCCTTGTTCACGACGTGGATGCCCTCATCGTCGGTTAACATAACGCTGATAACGCACGGGACACCGATCCCCTCCGCGTCCAAGGCCATCTTCACAGCCTTTTTGATGAGGCCTGCCGCTTCACGGTGGCCGAGACCGGTCTTTTCCCGGGAAACATAGATTTCATGCTCCATGGCTTATCCTCTCTTGTATGTTCGGCGCAGCGGCTGCTTTTTGGCAGCCTCGGACGGTGCCGGATTTTTCTTGTCGTAAACCTCATAGGCCTCAATAATCTTCTGCACAAGGCGGTGGCGCACCACGTCAGAGCCGGTGAGCTGGCAGATGGCAATATCGTCGATGCCCTCCAGCACTTTCATGGCGACCTTGAGGCCGCTGGTTTTATCCTCCGGCAGGTCGATCTGCGTAATATCGCCGGTGATGACCACCTTGGAGCCGAAGCCGATGCGGGTCAGGAACATCTTCATCTGTTCACGTGAGGTGTTCTGCGCCTCGTCGAGGATGATGAAGCTGTCGTCCAGGGTGCGGCCGCGCATGTAGGCCAGGGGCGCGACCTCAATATTCCCGCGCTCCAGGTATTTCTGGTAGGTATCCGCACCCAGCATGTCAAACAGCGCGTCGTACAGCGGCCGCAGATAGGGATCCACCTTGCTCTGCAGGTCACCGGGGAGAAAGCCCAGGCGCTCCCCCGCCTCGACTGCGGGACGAGTCAGAATGATGCGGTTGACCTCCTCAGCCCGGAACGCTGCGACAGCGGCTGCCACGGCGAGGTAGGTTTTGCCGGTACCCGCGGGACCGATGCCCAGGGTGACGGTATTTTTCTGTATGGCCTCACAATAGGTTTTCTGGCCGAGGGTCTTGGGCTTGATGGGCTTGCCCTTGGCGGTGATGCAGATGACATCCCCAGCAAGCTCATTGATCTTCGTCTCCTTGCCCTCGCTGACGAGCTTCAAGATATAGCGCACGTTCTGCGCGTCGATATTTTCCCCTTTTGCCGCGAGGGTCAGCAGACCGTTGATGGCCTTCTCAGCGAGCATGACGTTTTCCGCCTCGCCGCAGATATGGATCATATTCTCCCTGTCGAGTACCTTCACGCTCAGTTCGTTTTCAATGATGCGCAAATTCTGGTCAAAAGACCCGAACACGCTGATGACATGCTCCATGCGCTCGACTTCGATGCTTTTATCGATCATGTGGTATCCTTTCGCCGTATCACTCTCTCGGCACGGCAATATTCTCTATGCAATGTGCCCGCAAGCTGAGCACATAGAGCTCCCCTGACCGGCCCGGGCTGAGACTCGATGACAGGATCTGTCCCTCCGTTCGGCCTTCCAAGAGGAAATACAGCCGCCGCCCGGTCTCATTTGGATCATAGTCATCCCCGGCGCTCGTTTTATACGGAACAAAACGTTCGCGCATGAGCCGGATCGGCGTGGAAAACAGGCCCGGAATCCCGAGGGTATACTCCGAAATAATTTTATCACATCCGTCAATAGTTTTTCCACTACCAATATACAAATTCAGCCGCCTTTTTCCGAAAACGATGGCGAAGCGGCTGTGGGGCAGTCCATCGGGTGTTTTGAGCCACACCTTTACAGGGCATACAGCACTGAACTCATACCAGGTGTCGGCCATGACACTGCCGCGAGCGTGCACGGTACGTGCTTCTCCGTTCACCGATTCTGTCCGGGAGGAAATCAGCGTCTGCCCCTCCATGACGATCTCCCTCTCCGTAACCTGCGGGCTCCCCGCAAGAACATTGACCCGCCGCACAAGGCCGTCCCGCGCAGCAATGAGATCCGCCGCTGTGTCAGAATCATACATCTCCGGCTTCGGTTCACGCTCGATAATAACGACCGCTGCCCGTGACCCGCTGACATTGACAGTCATCCAGCCGATTTCCGACAGACGCGCCATCACCTCGCTTCGCAGCAGATCAGTATTCACGCCGGGCCAGAAACTGCCCACACCGAAGCCCGAATCTTCCAGAGCACACAGGATCTCTCCCTGTCCGAGGCGCTCTGTGCCCCGGACTTCCACATCCCAGATAAACAGGGATGAGCAGAAAAGCAGCAGTACCGTCAGAGCAAGACCTGTAAGCAATACCGGACGGCGCAGGAGTTTTCGCAGGCCATCGCGTCCGCCGACGTGCCTGATGATCGCCACCTCACATCCGGCCCGCTGCGCGATTTGGCAAAGCCGCTCAAATCGGCCCTCGTATGCTGACAGACAGAGGGTATTCTCGTCCTTGCTCTCCACATTCCAGAGCTCTATCCCATCCGCCGCGGCAGTATTGAGAACACTTGCCGGGAAAGCGCCGAAAATTTTGAGTCTGACGCTGCCGCGCAGGCTGTCACTGATTCTTTCCATGCTCACTCCCATTCCGCCGTACGGATACGGCCTGTCACCAGCAGTTCCTCTGCGTTCATGGCTCGAAGGTATAGGCCGTCGCCCATGAGGCTGAGCTTTTCGCGTCCAAAGCTGATTACGATACGTTCGCCGCTGTATTCCAGAATCCCGCGCTGTCCCTCGATCAGCGCCTGTCTGTCGCCGCTGAGCGTGAGCCGCCCTCCGCCGGGTACGATCTCATTCGGCAGCCCCAGCCGCTCGGCCAGCGCAGCGGGCAAAAACCTGCTGCCTTTCAAACACAACACCTCGATTCTCCGACGCTGCAATCCGTACTATCCTTATGCGTCCCGGCATAGATTCATACACAGGCATGGACAAGGAGGGGCATATGAAAGACAGGTGGAAACAGATTTTGCCGCTATCACTCGGAGTCGTGTTCATGGCGGCCATGCTGCAAAATGCCGATACGGCCGGGGACGCCTGCCGGGAGGCGCTGGAGATGTGCGCTCGGCTCCTGATCCCATCGCTGTTTCCCTTTTTTGTACTCTCGGGCTATTTGAACCGTGTCGGCTTGCCGGGGCTTCTGGGCAAGCTGCTGGCTCCCTTTGCTGTGCAGATTTTCGGTGTAAGCGGAGCCGGTGCCTCGGCCTTTGTTATAGGCCTCATGGGCGGCTATCCCGCGGGCGCCGCCTATATTGCGGATATGGAGCACAGCGGCAGCATTACGGTGCGGGAAGCAGAACGCCTGCTTGCCTTCTGCAACAATTCCGGCCCCGCCTTTATTGTGGGCGCAGTAGGACTCGGAGTATACGGATCAGTACGCGATGGTCTGATCCTGTACGGGATCCATGCGTTTGCGGCCTTTCTGACCGGCCTTGTATTCCGCGGGAAGCAACCTTGCTCAGAAATACAGGACGCACAGCTCAACAGCGTCGATCCGGCACTTGCACTGGTGGGCGCAGTTCGGCAGGCGGTGGTGTCGATCCTGAGCGTGTGCGGCTTTGCGGTGTGCTTTTCCGTGCTGCTGCGTGTGCTCGATGCAGGCGGGGTGCTGTCGTTTCTTTGTGGGGACCTCGCCGCCCGCATGGGTTTTGAGCCGTGTTTTGTCAAGGCAATGCTCACGGGCCTGTTGGAACTTGGAAGCGGTACTGCCGCCATGCAGGGACTCTGTCCCTGCCCCGCAAGCTTTGCTTTGTCCGCATTTTTATTGGGCTGGGGCGGGCTGTCGGTACAGTTTCAAACCCTCTCTGTGCTGGCGGAGAGCAAGATAAAAGGCACCCTGCATCTTGCAGGGCGCCTTTTAAGCGCGGTATTTGCAGCCATGACGGCCTATGTTGCGGGGCTGTTTCTCTTTTAGAATGAGAACACGATGCCGACCACTGCCGAGGCGAGGATGAACACGATCGGGTGCAGGCCTTTGAGCTTCTTGATATACCGCGTGCAGACCAGCAGCACGGTGGCAAGTACGAGTGCCTTGAAGTTGAACAGATCTGCAAGCTGCCCGCTTGTCTCATACAGTGTGGTGTTCAACAGGGCAAGTTTGACAACAAGGAAGCCCGCCGCCGCGATCAGGCCCACCGAGCATGGGCGAAGGCCGTAGAAGCCCGCCTCCACATAGGGGTTTTCGCGGAAGGCCTTGAGAGCCCGCGCGATGAGAAGGATGATCATGATACTGGGCGTAACGAGGCCGAGCGTGGCAATCACCGCGCCGGGGATCCCGGCAGTCTCAAAGCCAACATAGGTTGCCATGTTGACGCCGATGGGACCGGGCGTAGATTCGGAAACGGCGATCATATCCGCAAGCTTCTCATGGGTATACCAGCATGTACGGGTGGAGATATCATAGAGGAAGGGCAGCGTCGCCATGCCGCCGCCGACAGCGAAGAGGCCGGTTTTGAAAAACTCATAGAACAGGCGCAGGAGGATCATTTGCCCTTCACCCCCATTCTTGTCAGCACGATGCCCGCCACAGCGCAGAACACGACAAACACGATGGGCGAGATGTCAAAGAACACGGACAGCAGGAACACGCTCAGAAACAGAACCAGCGTCACCTTGTCTACCACAGCCTTCTTCCAGAGCTTCAGCACCGCGTTGAAGATCAGCACGCACACGCAGACACGGATGCCTGCAAAAGCACTTTTTACCGCCGGCACATCCGCAAAATTTGTCAGTATACCCGCGATGACCGTGATGATGACAACGGACGGGAACACAACACCGAGGGTCGCCACAATACCGCCAATTGTTCCCGCAACCTTATAGCCGATAAAGGTGGCGGTATTCACGGCGATGACGCCCGGCGTGCACTGGCCGACAGCATAATAATCCATCAATTCCTCTTCGCTTGCCCAGCCGTGGCGGTCGACGATCTCCCGCTCCAGGATGGGAATCATGGCATAGCCGCCGCCGAAGGTCATGACACCCACACGGGCAAAAGCCAGAAAAAGCTCAAACATCTGTTTCATCTCTTGAGAGTCTCCGCAAATTCGGTATATTTTTCAATGCGCTCGGCGCACTGTTCCTTGCTGTCTCCGCGCACCAGCAGATAGATCTTGATCTTCGGCTCGGTACCGGAGGGACGGACAATAAAACTTGAGCCGTCGGCCAGCTCGAAGTAGAGCACGTTGGATCCGAAGAAGGGCGTGGTGCCAACTTTGCCGAGACCTGCAACCGAAATGCTGCCGTCATCATAATCGCGGGTACGGATAACCTCCTGTCCGCCGATCTCCCTGGGGGGATTTGCGCGGAGCTCGGCCATCAAGGCCTTCATCTTCTGCAGGCCGTCAAGTCCAGGCATGACGAGGTTCATCGTGTACTCCCGGAACCAGCCGTATTTTTCGTACAGGGCATTCATCGCGTCGAGAAGCGTCATACCCTGCTTATGGTAGTAGGCCGCCATCTCAGCGACCATCATGGAGGCGGTCACGGCATCCTTGTCGCGCACATAGTCGCCCATCATATAGCCGTAGCTCTCTTCATAAGCGAAGATATAGTTGTAGGTGTGGGCAGCCTCCCAGGATGCAACACGCTCGGCCATGAACTTGAAACCGGTAAAGGTATCCTCAAAGTGGACATCATTTGCCTCGCACACGGCGCGGGCCATGCTGGTGGTGACAATGGAGGTCAGCACGCCGGGGTTTTTCGGCATGGTGCCGGTGGCCTTTCTCGCGCGGATGATGTAGTCGATGAGCAGCACGCCGAGCTGGTTGCCGGTGATGGTAACATAGTCGTCGCCTGAGCGCACCATGGTACCAATGCGGTCAGAGTCCGGGTCTGTGCCGATGATGAGGTCGCTGCCGACCTTTTTGGCGAGATCGACAGCCAGGTAGAAGCCTTCGGGATTTTCGGGGTTGGGACTTATCACCGTGGGGAAACTGCCGTCGATGACCATCTGTTCCGGCACAGGGTAGAGATGCTTGATGCCGAGGCGCTTGAGTGCCTCCGGCACCATCTTGTAGCCGCAGCCGTGGAAGGGCGTGTAAACGATTCTGAAATCGTCGGCAACCTCACGCACGACATTCTTATCGATGGCCTGGGCCAGGACGCGCTCAAGGTAAGCCTCGTCAGTTTCACTGCCGATGATTTCGATCATACCGGAAGCAACAGCCTCGTCAAAGCCACAGGTCTCAAAGCCGTTGAAGACGTCGATGGCCTGCATCTGCTTTGCGATAGCGTCGGCCTTCTGCGGGGGCAGCTGGGCTCCGTCCGACCAGTAGACCTTATAGCCGTTATACTCTTTGGGGTTGTGGCTGGCAGTAATGTTGAGGCCCGCGGTGGTGCCGTAGTAACGGACCGCGAAGCTCAGCTCCGGGGTGGGACGCAGCGCGTCAAAGAGGCGGACATGGATGCCGTTTGCCGCCATGACGCAGGCAGCCTCTTTCGCAAACTCTGTTCCGTTCAGGCGGCAGTCGTGGGCGATGACGATGCCTT
Organism: Candidatus Limivicinus sp.; assembly: GCA_045130755.1. Taxonomy (GTDB): domain Bacteria; phylum Bacillota; class Clostridia; order Oscillospirales; family Oscillospiraceae; genus Limivicinus. Next base: position 18,443 of record JBGUQD010000130.1, read on the forward strand.
TTTGCTTTGCCCCCTCGCCCTCAGCCGCGATCACATTGGCGAATGCCTGGGTGGCATGGCGGATGACGTGGACGTTCATATGGTGCAGCCCCAGCTTCATGGTGCCGCGCAGACCCGCGGTGCCGAACTCAAGCGGCGCAAAGAAGCGGCTCTCGATCTCCTTCTCGTCATCTTTAATGCTGTCGAGTTCCTCCCACTCCTCCTCGCTGAGCGCGGGACTGTTCAGCCAATGCATATACTCATCCTTGTACGTTTTTGGCATGGGAAGTCCATCCTTTCCTTTGTTACTTTTCGAAGCTTCAAAAACCGCATATGCGGTCAGATTTCCATTTCATAATCGCCCTTGTAATTGCACAGGGCGGCAGCATCAGCCGCCATGCTTTTGGGCACATAGATGTCGGTTCCCTGGCCGCTCATACCGAAGATGAGCTTGCCGAAGCTCCCGTCGCCGGGGTAGACACGCAGGCAGGGAATACCGCAGGCCTCCAGCATATTGACCGTCAGCTCATCTACCATGTTGAGATTGATCAGCGTGCCAAGGCGCACAGGCTCCTCCGGCTCACCGTTTTCGTTCTTGGGCCAGCGCTCGTACAGTTCGCCGTGGAGGGCCCGGCTCCATTCACCGGATTCTCGCATTTTTTCATCTCCCCTTTTGATATCATTTTATTATAGCATTTTATTGCCATTCTTTCAACTACTTATGATACTGTGAGCCCTCGTTGATCTTAAAGCCCCGATAAACCTGCTCGATAAGCATGACGCGGGCCAGATGGTGCGGGAAGGTCATCTGGGACATGCTGAGTTTTCTGTCCGCGCGGGATTTGACGGTGGGGCTCAGCCCGAAGGAACCGCCGATCACGAAGCAGAGCTTCGGCTTTCCGGAATTTTCCCGTGCGGCGATCAATTCCGCCATGCCTTCGCTCGGCATCTGTTTTCCCTCCACGCACAGGGCAACAAGGTACGCGTCAGCCGGGACAGCCTTTAAGATCTCCTGCCCCTCCCGCTCGAGCGCGGCTGTGATCTCCTTCTCTGCCGGACGGTCACTCAGGCGCTGTTCGGTGATCTCCACGAGCTCCAGGCGGCAGTACGTCTGCAGGCGCTTCCGATACTCTTCAAAAGCGTCGATATAAAATTTCTCCCGCATCTTCCCGACACAGATGAGCTTGACGTTCAGCATCGGACATACTCCCCCACTTCCAGACTCAAGCACCCGTACACCGGAGCGCAAAAGAGCCTCACACTGCGGCCTTCCAGTGCATGCTCCGTCTCGCGCAGGGCGAGCTCCGGGCGGTTGTTCTCCTTGCTCAAATGACCGAGGATTACGGTTCTCGTCCCCGTCTCCGCAAGTCTGACGGCGAGAGCGGCGCAGTCGGTATTGGACAGGTGGCCGTGTTCAGAGAGGATGCGGCGCTTGAGAGGCACAGGATATGGCCCGTTATACAGCATATCAAGATCGTGGTTGGACTCGATGAGTACCGTGTCGGCACCCGTAAGACCGTCAAAGACCTCTTCCGTCACGTGTCCCATATCGGTAGCCAAGGCAAAGACGTCTCTCCCCTCCACCCGGTAGCCGACACTCTCATCCGTATCGTGCGGTGTATGAAAGGCACATATGCTCAATGCCCCGAGGCGGAAATACTCCCCCGGGCGGATGACGTGCATGGTCTCTTCAGCATCCGGCAGCATGCCGCAAAGGCGGGAAGCCACGGTATGCGGGGCATAGAGCGGCAACTCGTGGTATTTCAGCAGCATTTTCAGCCCGGAAACATGATCGGAGTGCTCATGCGTAATGAGCACTCCGCCGATATCGTCTATTTCCAGGTCATTGGTGCGCAAGGACTGCTGCAGCCTGCGCATGGAGATTCCGGCGTCGATGAGGATATGCGTATCTCTCTCGCTGCAAAGCATGCAGTTGCCGCCGGATCCGCTGGCAAAGACCTTAATGTTCATCCCATAATCGAGAGAATCTTCTCTCTTCCTTCATATTCCTCGCGCTCATCCACGATACGGATGTCAGCGCCGAGGGAATTGAGCTTGCCTACAAAATTCTCATAGCCGCGCTCGATAAAACGTACATCCTCCACCACAGTGGTGCCGGAGGCGCACATACCGGCGATGACCATCGCCGCGCCCGCGCGCAGATCGCAGGCCATGACAGGTGCGCCGCTGAGGCGTCTGCCGCCTTCGACCACGCAGACTCTGCCGTCAACCTGGACCTCAGCGCCCATTTTGCGAAGCTCGTTTACATACTTGAAGCGGTTGTCGTACACGCCCTCCGTAATGACGGAGGTGCCGTTTGCCACACACAACAGCGCACACATCTGGGGCTGCATGTCCGTGGGGAAGCCCGGATAGGGCAGGGTTTTTACGTTGATTTTTCTCAGCGCGCTCGCGCCCTTAACGAGGACAGAGTCGCCGTTTTCCAGCACGATGGTGCCGGTCTCTCTAAGCTTTGCGCTGATGCACTCGAGGTGCCGGGGAATGACGTTCTTGATCAGCACTTCCCCACCGGTGGCCGCGGCGGCGACCATATAGGTGCCCGCCTCGATCTGGTCGGGGATGATGGCATAGCTGCCGCCGTGAAGTTTTTCCACGCCGTTGACCTTCACGGTGTCGGTGCCGGCACCGCGAATGTCTGCACCCATAGAGTTTAAGAAGTTTGCAAGGTCGACAATGTGCGGCTCACGGGCGGCATTTTCGATAATCGTACGGCCCTGGGCAAGCGTTGCCGCCAAGATGATGTTCATCGTAGCGCCGACGGAGACCTTGTCCAGATAGATCCGTGCACCGTGAAGCTTGCCGTCTCGCGCGTCGGCATAGACGAAGCCGGATTTCACGTCCACATCCGCACCCAGGGCGTTCATACCCTTGATGTGCTGGTCGATGGGACGCACGCCGAAATTGCAGCCGCCGGGCATGGTAGTCTTGGCATGTCCGAATCTGCCCAACATGGCGCCGATCAGATAATAGGAGGCCCGGATCTTGCGCATCAGGTCATAGGGGGCGTCCTGCATGCACACGTTCCGGCAGTCGATCTCCACCGTGGAGCGGTTGAGATAACGGATTTTCGCGCCCAGCTCCCGCAGGATGGTCAGCAGCATCTCGGTGTCGCTGATCTGGGGCATGTTCTCTATCACACAAACGCCGTCCACCATCAGGGCCGCAGGGATAATGGCGACCGCCGCGTTCTTCGCGCCGCTGATCTCCACCTCACCGTGCAGGGTGGTTCCGCCGTTGATCACATATTTTTCCACGTTCGTAACACCTTCCGTCTATCCGGCGATCCCAGATACGGGACCGCTGAGTGTAGATAATACCATATATATGGTGCTGTGGCAAGTCTTTTATTTATGGCTGTCCAGCCAGAGCTTTGCCTTGGAGACCGCGATGACGGTTTTCGCGTCGATGATCTCGTTTCGCATGACCATGTTGAAAAGGTCCTCAAAGGGCATTTTTTCCACGTTGAGAAATTCGCCCTCGTCCAGGTGGCTCTTGCCCCGGTGCAGACCGCGGGCCAGATAGACATGGATGATCTCGTCGGTATAACCGGGTGAGGTGTAGCAGCAGCCGAGATCAATATACTCGTCGGCCGAGAAGCCTGTCTCTTCCGAAAGCTCGCGCACGGCAGTGGTGAGATGCTTGTCGTGATGGTCGATCTTCCCTGCCGGGATCTCAAGCACCGGTGCGCCCACGGGGTAACGGAACTGTCGCACCATGTAGACATTGCCGTCGGTATCCAAGGGCAGCACGCCTACGCCGCCGGGGTGATGCACCACCTCGCGCAGGGTCTGGTGCCCGTCGCACAGCTCAACCTTGTCCAGCGTCACGCTCACGATCACGCCCGTATATTTCAGTTCCCCGCTGAGCTTCTTCTCGGTCAAATCCATAACTGCCTCCGCTGCAAACTGCAATAAAAATGTTGACGTTAATCAAATTTACATAATGTGTGCATTAGCAGTATACCATATAGTTTTTGCAATTTCCATATTTTTTACGTGGATTTTCAAAAAACTTTTGTTTATAATCGGCTTAAAGAGGCATTTTTATGTCGTAAAAGTTTACATATGGAGGCGTTAATTTTCAATATGGTTACACTCTGTGCATCTTCAGACGTGCTGGCCCTGCTGCTGACGGAGGCGGAACTGCAGGATGTGCGTACCGCGGTGAACCTGAGCCTGAAATGTGCCGGGCTCAAGCCCTGGCGGGATCTGGAAGCGGAGTTTTACGAGTGCGGCGATGTAGGTCTGCTGCTGGCCCGTCCCCGACCGCCGCTGCGGACACGGGGCATGCGGCAGCGGCGGGTGCGGAGGATGGGATAAAGGAATCCCCCCGCCCCAGTTTGCGAACTGGGCCACCCCCTTTAGGCAAGGGGGGCCATGGTGTTTACAAATTTCTCTTTTCTTCCGGTTTCGTCTGTGTTATAATATTGTTTGTGCCGTGAGAGAAGGAGGTGTGCCGCGTGCCGAAGCAGACGGGGACAAAGCAGATCGCAGCCAACCGCAAGGCGTTTCATGAATATTTCGTGCTCGAGCGCTTTGAGGCCGGAATCGAGCTTTTCGGGACGGAGGTCAAGTCTGTCCGTGCGGGACAGGTAAACCTCAAGGATTCGTTCTGCACAGTCAAGGACGGCGAGCTTTTCGCCCGCGGCCTGCACATCAGCCCCTATGAGCACGGCAACATCTTCAACCGCGATCCCATGCGCCCCAAGCGTCTGCTGATGCACAAGCGGGAGATCTTAAAGCTCCAGAGCCGCGTCATGCAGGACGGCGTTGCCCTGATTCCGTTGTCGCTGTACTTTAAGGACAGCCGCGTCAAGGTGGAGCTGGGCCTTTGCAAGGGCAAGAAGCTCCACGACAAGCGCGACAGCGCCGCCGACCGCGAGGCAAAGCGCGACATAGACAGAGCCATGAAAGAGAGGAATTACCGATGAGCAATCCCATTGTCACCATTGAGATGGAAAACGGCGGCGTCATGAAGGCCGAGCTCTATCCCGAGATCGCCCCGAACACTGTCAACAACTTCATTTCCCTCGTCAAGCAGGGTTTCTATGACGGCGTGATTTTCCACCGCGTCATCCCCGGTTTCATGATCCAGGGCGGCGACCCCAAGGGTGTCGGCGTGGGCGGCCCGGGCTACACCATCCATGGGGAATTTGCGGCCAACGGCTTCAAGAACGATCTCAAGCATGACCGCGGCGTTCTGTCCATGGCGCGCACCATGGCACCCAACTCCGCCGGCAGCCAGTTCTTCATCATGCATGAGGATTCCCCGCACCTGGACGGCCAGTATGCCGCCTTTGGCAAGGTCATTGAGGGCATCGAGGAAGTGGACAAGATCTGCGCGGTGCGCACCGACTACAATGACAAGCCCCGCATCCCCCAGGTTATGAAGAAGGTCACGGTTGAGACCTTCGGTGTGGAGTACCCCGAACCGGTCAAGGAATAATCAGAATCAGTTTGGAGTTTGGAGTGTGGAGTGTTGAGTTACGCTCCCCTTCCGCACTCAAAAAAACGAAATGTCTCTATCGTTCGAGCATCTATCGTTCGTTTCACCAATTTGAAGCCCAGCGAAACGGGTTCAAATTGGAAAGGAAGAACAGCATCATCGGTCGAGGTGTTCACGCCTCGCGTGGACACCTGACCTTATGATGCGGTTCTGACGCCGCGGGGGTGTAACGGTTTCGACGGGGGCGCGGAGGCAGGAATAGCGGGCGGATGCGCCTACCATCCTTAAAATGGGCGACCTTTTATAAATTAAAGAACAACAACGATAGAGTTCTTCTCGCTGCTTAATTAGCGAGCGCTCCGCCCGGGAGGACCACGGCCCGGGAGGGAGCGTCGACAAGTGGTGAACGTGAGCGCGCAAAGCTTTGAGCGCGCCATGCACAATGAAGCTACCAAGTCCCCGAGGGTGACGGCTCCCGCTCGGACGAGGGAATGCAAACAACCGTCTGCGCCCGGAGAAGTTCCTGTTAAAGTACTTTCGGACGGGGGTTCAACTCCCCCCACCTCCACCAAAAAAGGATTGCTATCTTGACAAGGTTGCAATCCTTTTTTACTATCAATTGATGACAAAG
>JBGUQD010000131.1:0-4333 GCA_045130755.1 Candidatus Limivicinus sp.
GATCACTACGAAGTCGATATTGATCTGCCGGGCTTCAAGAAGGAAGACATCACGCTGGAGTTGCAGAACGGCTATCTGACCGTGACCGCCGCGAAGGGTCTCGACAAGGATGAGACCACGAAGAAGGGTAAGGTCATCCGTCAGGAGCGCTGGGCCGGTACGATGCAGAGGAGCTTCTATGTGGGCGATGCGCTCACGGGGACTGACATCGGCGCGAAGCTGGAGCATGGCGTGCTGAGCCTGAACATCCCGAAGAAGGAAGAGAAGAAGCTTCCTGAGAAAAAGGTCATCATGATCGAAGGATAAAATCCCCGTCATACCTCCCCCCTGTCGGAGCAATCCGGCAGGGGTTTTCCGTTTATGCCACTCCACAAGAAAAGCCCATGCCGTAGTCATCGTAACGGTCATGAGCTTTTCTCTTGCGGTTGTAGAGCTTTTTGCTTCGCATGCGTCTTGCAGTACTCCTCCTCCGCTGCGCTGTTGGCTTCGATGCATTCGTCGCACAAATCCAGGGATTCGATCGACGCTCCAACGGCCCCTACCTCCGCGATATAGCCGGCGGGTTCAGGGATCTGAACGAAGCGTTTGCAGTAGATGTAGACTATTTTCTTGACAAACTCAAAATGTCATAATATAATATTCACAATACAATAGGCGCAAGGGTGTGCTGACGGGACAAGTTTCCGCGCATACCCTTGCGTTTTTGTTTGCATACATGAACGAACTTCCGGGGAGGCGAATGTCATGGCGGCCTTTGACAAGGTAAAGAGCGGCTATCCGGGAATGGACGACATACTCGACTACATCCGCATGGGCGACAACGTCGTCTGGCAGGTCACGGACATCGACGAATTCAGGTTCTTCGCGCTGCCCTTCGTTGCGCAGGCGAAACGGGACGGGCGCAGCATCACCTATATCCGCTTTGCCCAGCACGCGCCCATACTCGAAGACCTGGACGGGGTGGATCTGGTGGAATTCGACCCGGACGAAGGCTTTGAGGCGTTCACAGTGGCCATCCACAACGAGATCACACGCAAGGGCCGCGACGCCTTTTACGTGTTCGACTGCCTTTCTGAGCTGCAATCCGTCTGGTACACGGATCTGATGATGGGCAACTTCTTCCGGGTGACCTGTCCCTATCTGTTCGAGTTGGACACGGTGGCCTATTTCCCGATCCTGCGGGGGCGGCACTCCTTCGACGCTATCGCCCGCATCCGGGAGACGACGCAGCTCTTGCTGGACGTATACTCCAACGAGAAGTGGATCTACCTGCATCCATTGAAGGTGTGGGAACGCAATTCGGAGACCATGTTCATGCCCCACGGCTATCGACGCAGTACGGGAGAATTCCAGGTGATCGACAATGGCGTGAGCATCAGCCGCTACTACCAGACGATCCAGGAGATCCGGGAAAAGAGCCAGGACCAGAACATCGACAGCCACGACCGCTTCTTCAACATGGCGAAGGCGGCGTTCCGGGCCGGGGCATTCACGCCGGACATGGAGACGCAGATTATCGACAGCACCATGACCAAGGACAGACGCCTCAGGCAGCTGGTGCGCCGCTACTTCAAACCGGAGGACTATTTTGCGCTGCGGGACAGGATGATCGGCAGCGGGGCCATCGGCGGCAAGGCCTGCGGCATGCTGCTGGCGCGAAAGATCGCCGAGACGGAGATCCCCGAATTCCGCCAGTACAGCGAGCCCCACGATTCCTTCTACATCGGCTCGGACGTGTTCTACACCTACATCGTCTCCAACGGCGACTGGCGGCTGCGCATCAGACAGCGCTCGCCGGAGGGCTATTTTGAGGCGGCGGACGCGCTGAAGGAGCGGCTGCTGGCGGGACGGTTCCCCGGCAAGATCCGGGAGCAGTTCCAAAAGGTGCTGGATTATTTTGGACAGAATCCCTTTATCGTGCGCTCGTCCAGCTTCCTGGAGGATGGCTTCGGCAATGCCTTTGCGGGGAAATATGAGTCGGTTTTCTGTGTGAACCGCGGTACCGAGGAGGAACGGCTGGAGGCCTTTGAGAATGCCGTGCGCACCGTCTACGCCAGCACCATGGATCCCTCTGCGCTGGAATACCGCATGCGCCGGGGACTGGATCGGAAGGACGAGCAGATGGCCATATTGGTGCAGCGCGTCTCCGGCACCTACTATGGGCGTTACTTCATGCCCTGCGCCGCGGGCGTGGGCTACAGCCACAGTGCCTACCAGTGGTACCCGAACATGGACCCCAGGGCGGGCATGCTGCGGCTGGTGATGGGGCTGGGAACGAAGGCCGTGGATCGCACCCAGGAGGACTATCCCCGGCTGGCCAATCTGGATCGTCCCGCCATTACGGTCTATACCACCGTGGCGCAAAAGCACCGATTCTCCCAACGGCATGTCGATGTGCTGGACTGCCGGGAGAACCGGTACTGCGAAGTGGCCATGGAGCGCCTGCTGGACGATCTGCCGCTGTGGTACAAGCAGGCTGTGATGGAACACGATTATGAAGCGGAGAGCCGCATGCGGGAGATGGGGATGAGCCAGGATATCTGGTTCATCAGCTGCCAGTGCCTGCTGGAGAACAGGGCGTTTACAGGCCTCATGCAGAATATACTGAAGACCCTGGAGCGCGTCTATGAGACGCCGGTGGACATCGAATACGCCATCAACCTGGACAGGGACGGGGAGTTTGTGGTCAACCTTCTGCAATGTCGACCGCTGTATCTGGGCGGCGAGAATGAAGCTGTGGACATGGACGGCGCCCGAGCCCGTGTTTCCCGGGTCCTTTTCGAGGTACAGGGCGCGTCCATGGGGCCATCGCGGCACAGGATGGTGGATGTAGTGGTGCAGATCGATCCGGCAAAATACAATGCCTTTCCCTATGCCCGCAAGGCCGAGGTCGCGACCGCGGTGGGCAGGATCAACCGGCATTTCGCGAATACCGGCAAGAACCTGCTGCTCATGGCGCCCGGACGGGTGGGCACCTCCTCGCCTGAGCTGGGCGTGCCCACCCGCTTTGCGGATATCTCCTGCTTTGCGGAGATCTGCGAGGTATCGGACAGCCGCACCGGCTTTATGCCGGAGCTGAGCTACGGCAGCCACATGTTCCAGGACATGGTGGAGGCTGAGATGACCTACAGCGCGATCTGGAACGATGGACGCACGCTGCGCTATACCCCGGACCTGCTGGAGGACGAGCCGGATATCTTTGCGGAAATCTGTCCCGATCTGGCGGAGCTCAGGGAGCTGATCACTGTGCGGGAACCGCGCGATCTCCATTTCTGGCTGGATTCCATGGGCAATCGCGTGCTGTGCGGCATTGTGTGATCCACGGAAAAATCCAGGAACCGGATGACACTCGTTGTCATTACAGGCATATGAACCCATAAGAAAAGCCCGTGCCGTAATCATCATAACGGTCATGGGCTTTTCTCTTGCGGTTGTACAGCTTTTTGCTTTCCACCTTTTTCGTCACCGGCGAAAACGCCCAGGTGCTGCGCTGCTCAGTGTCGAGCTGCTTGCGGGCCTTCTTGCCCAGCTTTTCCTTCGGGATGAACTTCTTCATAGCCTCATTCCTCCTCGTCTGGTTCCCATTTCTTGTAATACAGCCTGGCGTTGTACCGGGCCTGTGCTTCCTGGCTTTCCTTCTTTTCCCGCCAGGTTTCGATCTCGGCGCAGATGGCCAGCATCTCGTCCACCAGCATTTCCTCCGTGCGCGGGTGCGCCTGGCGGATGTAGGAGACCATGCGCCGAAGGATGGCAGGTGCAGCAGCTATGTACCGAAGAAGGAAACGTGAGCGAAAGAAGGCTCTTTTCATGATAGCCGCATGAGAAACTCAAGCAAAAGCTGTTTGAAACGGAAGCTGCTAAAACGGATCATGTGCCAAAGATCGGAGCAGAAACGCGCCAAACATCGGAGTGAAATTATGCCAATCATCGGATTTCGCTTGATTTCTGCATGGATCTATGCTAAGATGGGCTTGGGTGAGGCAAAGTGAAGAAGTATCGAAACAGAGTGGTTGACGCCATCCTGCAGGAAAAGCTTGAAGGCAAGGGAGCCGTCTTGATCGAAGGGCCGAAGTGGTGCGGCAAAACCACCACGGCGGAGCAGATCGCCAAGAGCGTTTTGTACATGGACGATCCGCAATCGAAAGAGCAGAACGTCAATATGGCGGCGCTGAATCCCAAGCGGTTGCTCAAAGGAGACACTCCACGATTGATTGACGAGTGGCAGATCGCGCCAAAGCTCTGGGACGCCATTCGCTTTGAGGTGGATCACCGCGACGACCTGGGGCAGTTTGTGCTCACAGGTTCCGCCGTGCCCCCGGACACGAAGGAGATC
>JBGUQD010000132.1:0-6621 GCA_045130755.1 Candidatus Limivicinus sp.
GCCCAGCGCCTGGAGGACGAGGGCATCCGCGTGGAGGCCGACTATGCCGACGTGAACATGAACACCAAGATCAAGTTCTTCAAGACCATGAAGGACCCCTACATCGTGGTGGTCGGCGACAAGGAGGCCGAGGAGGGCACCGTGTCCATCACCGTGCGCGGCCAGAAGCAGCAACTGCACGACGTGCCGCTGGAGAAGCTGGTAAAGATGTGCAACAGGATGAACGCCGAGCACAGCCTGGAGCTGATCGGAGAGGAACCGCAGGCGTAAAGCAATGCGAGGAGGAGACTTTCCCAAACTTTGTGTAAACCTCCAAACTGGTGTAGAATAAGAGCACCAGAATGGAGGTTTTCAAATGGCAAGGAAGAACGGAAGGCAGCGCAGCCCGGAAGAAGCGGCCCGGCGGGAGAAGATCCGGGAACTGCTGGCACTCAGCGGAGTCGAAGGGATGGAGGACATCCAACAGCTGTTCCGCGAGACCATTGCAGAGTTCATGGAATCGGGACTGGACGCCGAGATGGACGAGCAGTTGGGCTACGAGCGGTATGATGTCCAAGGGAAGGAGACGGACGACAGCCGGAACGGGCACAGCAAAAAGACCCTGCGAACAAGCTTCGGAGACACAACCATCCAGGTTCCGAGGGATCGGAAGGGCGAATTCGACCCAATTATCCTGCGGAAGAATCAAACGAGCATCAGTCAGGATGTGGAAGCGAAGATCATCTCCATGTACGCAAAAGGCATGAGCACAGCCGACATCGGGGATCACATCCGGGATATCTACGGTATTGAGGTTTCCGAGAGCACTGTAAGCCGGATCACAGACAAAGTGCTGCCCGAAGCCAGGGAATGGCAGCAGCGGCCGCTGGAGAGTATCTATGCGGTCATGTTCATGGATGCGATCCATTACCACGTCCGCAGCGAAGGGCAGATCGTGAAAAAGGCCGTGTATATCGCCATCGGCATCGACCTGAGCGGCCGGAAGGACGTTCTTGGGATGTGGGTCGGAGAGAACGAAAGCGCCAAGTACTGGGCGACCGTGCTCAACAGCCTGCGGAACCGCGGCGTAGAGGATGTGTTCATTGCCTGTACGGACAACCTGACCGGCTTTGCCCAAGCGATAGAAGCTGTTTTTCCCAAAACAGACATTCAGAACTGCATTATTCACCAGCTGCGGAATTCCAGCAAATACGTCTCCTATAAGGATTTGAAGGCGCTCATGGCCGATCTGAAGAAGGTATATGCCGCTGTGGACGAGCCGTCCGCGGAAGAGGCGTTGGAAGCGTTTTCAGCCCGGTGGGACAAGAAATATCCCAAGATTTCAGCGTCCTGGTGGGAGAACTGGCCCAACCTGAGCACCTATTTCAAGTTCCCGGAAGAGCTTCGGCGGCTGATCTATACGACCAACGCAATCGAGGGCTTCAACCGTCAGCTCCGCAAGGTGACCAAGGCCAAGGCTGTTTTCCCCACGGATGACAGCCTGCTGAAAATGCTGTATCTGGCGATGCTGGACATCACGAAGAAATGGACCGGCCGTCGGCAGGATTGGGCCGTCATCCACGCCCAATTGGCCGTGTACTATGCCGACAGGATGTCGGAATAAAGGGCTGTAACAGAAAACCGCCTGCCCGTCAAGGGTAAACGGCTACGCCGCGCCTACGGCGCCCTTGACGGACATTCGGTTTCCTGTTATTCTGTAACCAAGATGGTGGTTCCCACCATCTGCAATAATTTGCCTTATTCTATGCTAGTACAACGTTTACACAAAACTTGGGGAAGAGCCAGATTTGATGCGCGAACATAAATCCCATGCCGTAATCATCATAACGGTCATGGGATTTTCTCTTGCGGTTGTAAAGCTTTTTGCTTTCGACCTTCTTTGTTACCGGGGAGAACGCCCAGGTGGCGCGCTGCTCGCTGTCGAGCTGCTTGCGGGCCTTTTTGCCCAACTTTTCCCGTGGGACAAACCTCTTCATGTTCATTCCTCCTCGTCAGGGTTCCATTTTTTGTAGTAGAGCCACGAATTGTACCGGGCCTGCGCCTCCTGGCTCTCCTTCTTCTGACGCCAGGTCTCGATCTCGGCGCAGATGGCCAGCATCTCGTCCACCAGCATCTCCTCGGTGCGCGGGTGCGCCTGGCGGATGTAGGAGACCATGCGGTCAATAGCCTTGGGGCTTCCCAGCTGCTTCGCCATCAGCTCGGCCAGCTCGGCGGAGAAGCCGATGCCGGTGACGGCGGCGACCAGCCGGTCCCGTGCCTGTGTCCAAGGATACTGGTTCGGTGTCATGTGTCAGGCCTCCGATTGAGATGCTGGAACATTATAACACAGGCACCGAGGGTAATCAAGAGGTCTCGCCTGTCGATCCGGCGGAAGCCGACAAGGTGCTATCCGGATAAATACAAAAACAGGGATTTCTGAAGCTGCGCCCAACCATACAGCCATGTGGGAAACCCAGGGTCAACCGCTTTGGCACCGAACCGGACTCATGGATTTCTGCATGGCCGAAGCCATGCATGCGTCACGTTGTCTCGTGTCGGTTCACAAGTCATGGAGTTACTGGGTGAAGGGTCATGGTTGACCTGTGCTCGTTCATCGATGACCATTGACAAGGCTGCTACAGATCACAGGATCGCTGTGGTCAATACAGATCGGAGTCGAACCGATGACTTATTCCCTTTTGAGGAATCGCTCTGCCTCTGAGCTACTGTCAATAGCATTTGTTGGGGCCGGTTCATCAGACCGGTATGATTGCAGCATAACCCTGCTGCGGGGAAAGCGGGTTCAGGGTTTTCGTATGGCAGGCGCGACGGATCAGAATTCTATCGTGGTGGTGGCGTTGGAGACTTTGATCTGCGTATCCAGTTCGCTGAGCATGGCGTCGATGCGCTCCTGAAGCAGGGCACATTTGGTTTTGGCATCCAATGGATCGATGACTTCGGTGGTGTTTTCCCGAACAAAGGTGTCGACAACATCCAGCTGCGCGGCGTCCCGAGTTTTTCCATCCCTGCCGAGGATTGCCAGGCGCATGCTTTCTGCCTGACTTTCAACGGCCTTGTTGCGGGTTTCGGCGGTTCGGATGGCTGTGTTGATTTCGCTCTGCAACTGCTCCATCAGGGCCTCCTCAAAACCGCCCTGTTCCGCGTAAACACCATTCCCTTTCAATCTGGCGCGCAGCGCGATGGCTCCGGCAACCGTGTATTTACCGCGGGAGGTTTCCACAAAATGTCCCGCGTTGGATGCGACGATGGCCGCGTCCAGGCGCTGGTATCGGTCGATCAGATCGATGATCTGCTGATAGGCGGAGATGACGGCCTGTGCAAATTCATCCGGTGTGACGGACGCGCCGACCACTTTATCCTCGTTCCGTTTTTTCAGGTCGGCCACTCGCAGCTTGTTGATTTTGTCGACGATCTTCTTGACCAGCAGGTCGCGCTCGTCCAGCGCCTGGGTTACGAGCATCTTTTCAGTCATGGTGTCACTCCTTTCGTTGTCGGACAGCGGGGCAGAAATATAGATTTGAGCGAATGCGTTGGTCAGGCACATTCGAGCGTCCTGGTAGCGCAAGGGTGAACCCGCCGAGGCTGACAATAGCCGCTTTGCGCCGGCTTCAATGTCGTGGGCATTTCGTTTAGACAAGGCGATGACAGCTTCCTGGGAAAGTCTGATGGATCCGGCCAGTATGCTTTGAACCAAATCGGGGGATACCTTTGCAACCGCGTCGACAGCACGGCTATAACGCCCATACTTTTCAACCGTACCGAGCGAAATATGGTACGTCTCGCAGATATGCCTGGCGGCGGAATCCCCCCTTGCCTGCTTCATGGTTTCATACTGAGTTCCGATCAGATATCGTCGAAGTGCTTCGGGGGCGTCGACGCTGTCGACGGGCAAGCCGTCCGTTCGAAGAGGCTTCGGTCGGTCAGTCATGGGGAGACTCCTTCTATCATCAACCCGGCGTAGTGGGATTGATGACAGCATACAGCATGAATCCCGCAAATGGAATAAACCAGCGGTCAAGCGAATGACTGCTGGTTTATATCTGTGATATTTTACAATGGAAAGCGCCTTACTCCTGATGAATGCGCATGGTCTGCTTGAGCTGTTTCGTGATGGAGATGAGCGCCTGGATTTCTTCGGGCGTGCAATCGGCCAGGACGTCGTGATAATCCTGTTCGAGCACCGACTCGACCGCCGGAACATTGGCACGCAGTATGGCGTCGGCGGAAACCTGGAGGGCTTCGATAATGCGTATGAAGCTCTGTACCCGGATGTCGGTTTTGCCGAGCTCGATTTCGCTGATGTGTGGAAGGCTGATGCTGCTCTTCTCTGCCAGCTCGGCTTGGCTCATCTTCCGCGCGATGCGCGCTTCCCGGATGCGCGCGCCGATTTCAACGGAACTGGTCATGGGACTGGACTGCATAGCATCATCTTCCCTCATCTTATAGTCTATACACGTTATCCGATCTCTATTCTAAAGCATATTGACAGGTTTGAATATAAGATATATACTGAATATAAAGATATATACTATATCGAGGACGATTCAATCTGAATACGAGGGGGAGAGTGCGATGCCCATTGACTATCAGGCGCTGGGGCGGCGCATCCGCGGCTACAGACGGCAGAAGCAGCTTTCCCAAAGCCGTATGGCGGAGATGATCGACCGATCCCCGACTTACGTCAGCTATCTGGAAAACGGTATTAAGCATCCCAGTCTTGAGACACTGGTGGAGATCGCCAACGCGCTTGGCGTGACGGCAGACAACCTGCTGGGTGAGAATCTCCAGCAAAGCGAAAGTGTCGCGGAGGAAGAATACCAGAAAGTGCTGCGGGATTGCGATACCGGTGACCGCTGGATCATCGTTGAAAATGCGAAGGCATTGAAGCATATACTCGGCGATGCCCGGCGGGCAGGTGATACATAGTATGCCCCATAAATCGATACGTGGGAATAAACTGGTTGTTTTGGAATTGACCGTTAGATTATGGATGGGAAATCATAAGAGATGACCGGTAGTTTATAGACGATGAACCTACAGTCGTGTCGTCCCTTATGATTTCGTCAACTGCCCTTATGTTTTGCCGATAAGGCTCAACACGGCGCGGTTTTCATGCTACAATGCCCGTGATCGCACAAGCGAAGGAGTGAAAGCATGAGAACTTATGAGAAGATCGAGACGATCTACGCCCGAGACATCGAGGGCACCAAGAAGCTGATTCCCGGTGTCTTCCGCAATCCGACGGTGGCATATCTCAAGGACAATCCGTGGGTGTGGACGGAGAAAGTGGATGGTACCAATATCCGCGTATGCTGGGATGGACACAGCGTCTCCTATGGCGGGCGCACCGAGAAGGCATCCATTCCTGCGCCGCTGGTCAACCGTCTCAACGACTACTTTGGCGGAGAAGAAAACGCGCAACTGTTTGAGCAGATGTTCGGCGAAAAAGAAGCGATGCTGTTTGGCGAAGGATACGGTAAGGGCATCCAGGCAGCGGGAAAGGCGTACAACCCGGAGGGCGTGGATTTCATCCTGTTCGATTTGTTCATCGTCGGCAACTATCAGCCCAGAGAATCCGTGGAGCATTGTGCAGCGGCGTTTGGCCTGACGACCGTACCGGTCGTGGGGAAGGGTACGCTGGATGAAGCCGTTGCGTTTGTAAAAGGACATCCGCAAAGTACACTGGGCGACATTCCCATGGAGGGTATCGTTTGCAGGCCTGAGCAAGAGCTGCGTGACCGCTGTGGCAACCGTGTGATCTGCAAGATCAAATGGGAAGATTTCCGGCATTTCGCATAAGGAAACAGTGGGGTTATGGAAAGCGCTCCGGCGACGGAGTGCTTTTCTATATGGACGGCGAATTCTGTTTGAAGACAAGGTCGAAGTGGTGGCAGAGCCATTCTATTCCATGTAAAGATACGAGCTCTGCGGATGAAGGCGAAGGAGGAAGAACATGGACGAGTGCTGTAGGAACTGCGCGCATTTTGACGAAGGATATTCGTTCTGCTGGCGATACGGATTCCACGCGCCGAAGGATGGCAAGTGCAGCAACTATGTACCGAATAAGGAACCGTGAGCGAAAGAAGACTCTTTTCATGATAGCCGCATGAGAAACTCAAGCAAAGGCTGTTTGAAACGGAAGTTGCTGAAACGGATCATGTGCCAAAGATCGGAGTGGAAATACGCCAAACATCGGAGTGAAATTCTGCCAATCATCGGATTTCACTTGATTTCTGTATGGATCTATGCTAAGATGGTCTTGGGTGAGGCAAAGTGAAGAAGTATCGAAACAGAGTGGTTGACGCTATCCTGCAGGAAAAGCTTGAAGGCAAGGGAGCCGTCTTGATCGAAGGGCCGAAGTGGTGCAGCAAAACCACCACGGCGGAGCAGATCGCCAAGAGTGTTTTGTACATGGACGATCCGCAATCGAAAGAGCAGAACGTCAATATGGCGGCGCTGAATCCCAAGCGGTTGCTCAGCGGAGAGACGCCGCGATTGATTGACGAGTGGCAGATCGCGCCAAAGCTCTGGGATGCCATTCGCTTTGAGGTGGATCACCGCGACGACCTGGGGCAGTTTGTGCTCACAGGTTCCGCCGTGCCCCCGGACACGAAGGAGATC
>JBGUQD010000133.1:0-5554 GCA_045130755.1 Candidatus Limivicinus sp.
CGCGGCAAGGGAGGCGAGCGGGATCCATACCGCGGCGCTCTCGGGCGGCAGCCTTCAGAATATGCTTTTGATGACGCGGCTGCCGCGACGGCTGGAGG
Source organism: Candidatus Limivicinus sp. (assembly GCA_045130755.1). Lineage (GTDB taxonomy): Bacteria > Bacillota > Clostridia > Oscillospirales > Oscillospiraceae > Limivicinus. Next base: position 99 of record JBGUQD010000133.1, read on the forward strand.
CGGAGGGCTTCCGGGTGCTCCGGCACCGGCGGGTCTCCTGCAATGACGAGGGGCTTTCCCTCGGCCAGCTGATGATCGCGGAAGCGGCGATAGAGAACCTCTCATAAGGAGACTCCCTCAGTCAGCTTCGCTGACAGCAGAGCTGTGTTCGTCGCACGCTTCCCGCGCGTCGCGATGCTCCCTCGGAGAGGGAGCCTATAAGGAGATAGTATTAAATGTGTCTGGCAATTCCCTTAAAACTGGTTGAGATAGACGGCAAGACCGCCGTGGGCGAGGCGATGGGCATGCGGCGCGAGATCCGCGTGGACTTTATCGACCGGCCCCAAATCGGCGACTATGTGATCGTACATGCGGGCTTTGCCATCGAACGCCTGCCTGAGCAGCAGGCACTGGATGATCTCGAAGCCTGGGAGGATGTGCGCAATGCCCTGGGATAAGGAGAAAACGGCATCCCTGCTCAGAGATATGCGGGAGATCGTCCCCGGTGAGATCCGGCTTATGGAGGTCTGCGGCACGCACACCATGTCCATTGCCGAGGCGGGCATCAAGTCTATGCTCCCGAAGGAAGTGAAGCTCCTCTCCGGCCCGGGCTGTCCGGTTTGCGTCACGCCGCCCCAGGTGATCGACGCGGTGCTGGAGCTGAGCATGGAGAAAAACGTCATCATCACCAGCTACGGCGACATGCTGCGCGTGCCCGGCAGCAAAGCGGGGGACAGTCTTCTCAGAAGAAAGGCCCTCGGCGCGCAGGTTGAGACGGTCTATTCCCCGGTGGACGCCGTGGAGCTTGCCTTACAGTACCCCGAAAAACAGGTGGTGTTTCTCGGCGTCGGCTTTGAGACCACCGCCCCCGGCACTGCCGCTGCGGTGCTGACCGCGCTGGAAAAGGGCGCAAAGAACTTTTCCCTCTGGTCGATGCTGAAACTCGTGGAGCCTGCGCTGAGAGCATTGATCGCCATGGACGGATTCAACGTGGACGGCTTTCTCTGTCCCGGCCATGTGGCGACCATCATCGGCGCCGACGGCTTTGCCTTCCTGCCGCAGGAATACAAGCTCCCCGCTGTGATCGCGGGCTTTGAGCCGGAGGATATCCTGCTCGCGGTCTGCAGGCTTGTAAAGCAGCTTGCGGAGAAAAGCCCCAGACTTGAAAACGAATACACCCGCGCGGTTTCCCAGAGCGGAAACCTTCTTGCGCAGAAGATCATGAAGCAGTGTTTTGAACCGCGTTTCGATATCTGGCGCGGCCTTGGCGGGATCGAGGCAAGCGGCCTCGGACTGCGCGGAGAACTGCAGGAATATGACGCAGAGCGGCGCTTCGATATTCACTATGGTTCTGCTGAACCGCCGACGGCTTGCCGCTGCGGGGAGGTCATCACCGGCAGATTGAGCCCGGAGCTCTGCCCCATGTTCGGAAAAGCGTGTACGCCGGAGGATCCGGTCGGCCCGTGCATGGTGTCCTCGGAAGGGGCCTGTGCCGCCGCGTGGAAGTACACTGATATTTTATAGAAACTCCCTCAGTCAGATTTGCTGACAGCAGAGCTGTGTTCGTCGCACGCTTCCCGCGCGTCGCGATGCTCCCTCGGAGAGGGAGCCTATAAGGAGAAGTTGTTATAATGGAAGAAATCGTAACCCTGGACTACGGCAGCGGCGGCAAGAAAACCGCCCGCCTGATCGAGGAATTGCTGGTCCCGGCATTCTCAAACCCCGCGCTCGATTCCCTGGGCGACGGGGCGATCGTGAAAGGGGAGGGCCAGCTTGCCTTCTCCACAGACAGCTTTGTGGTGGACCCCATCCTTTTCCCCGGCGGGGACATCGGCAAACTCGCCGTCTGCGGCACGGTTAACGATCTTGCCATGTGCGGCGCGGAGCCCAAGTATTTAAGCTGTGCCCTGATCCTCGAAGAGGGCCTTCCCATGGACGATCTCAAACGCGTGGTGGAATCCATCCGCCTGGCCGCCGAAAAAGCGGGGGTGCAGATCGTCACCGGCGACACCAAGGTCGTCGAGAAGGGGAGGGGCGACAAGCTCTATATCAACACTGCCGGTATCGGCTTTCTGAAATACCCCGGCCTCAGCCCGAAAAACATCCGGGCGGGGGATGCGGTGATCGTGTCCGGCACGGTGGGCGACCACGGGACTGCCGTGATGCTCGCCAGAAGCGGCATGATGCAGGGGGAACTGTCTTCCGACTGCGCGGCGCTGAACGGCCTGTGCAAAGCGATCCTCGAGACCGGCGCAAAGGTGCGCGTCCTGCGCGATCCCACGAGAGGCGGAGTCGCCACCACGCTCAATGAGTTCATCGAGGACAGTACGCTCGGCATCGTGATCGACGAGGACAAGATCCCCGTTTGCCCCCAGGTGCAGGCCGCCTGCGGGATGCTGGGGCTTGAGCCCCTCTACTGCGCAAACGAGGGCAAGCTCCTCGCGGTGGTGGACCCCGATGACGCCGGGAAGGTACTCAAAGCCATGCGCGAAACCGATGAGGGGCGCTATGCTGCGCTCATCGGCCATGTCAGCGCCGACTATCCCGGCAGGCTCGTCATGCAGACGGCCTTCGGCGGGAAACGGATTCTGCAAAAACTTACGGGAGCCCAGCTCCCCAGAATATGCTGAGAAATCGCGGGTTCAAACCGCATTTCTATATAAATTTGTTTCAGAGAAATTTGGAATAAGCAGAGAGGTGAAAGGTATGCAGGCATACAAGAGAATCGACATCACCAAAGACCAGGTCATACCGATTGCGGAGAAGATGCGCAAGGCCGGCGTATGGCTCACGATGATCCACGGCTTCCTCAATGAAGAGGGGAAGATGGATGTCTCGTGGGAATACCAGGTCGAGCCGGTCATCGAGTCCTACCATGTGGTGGGCGAGATGCAGCTTCCCTCTATCGGCGCGATCTACGACTGCGCGGCGGAGTGGCCGGAGCGCGAGCTGAACGAGCTTTTCGGCGTCGAGTTCGAGGGGCTTGACACATCGAAGAGACTCTTCCTGCCCGAGGAAATGCTGGAAACCCAGGGCAAGGGCCAGATCATGGTCACGCCGCTTTCCGAGCTGCGCGCAAAGAATTTTAAGGAGGGATAAGATGAGCTATATCGTTCCCATCGGCCCCTACCATCCCGCGCTGGAGGAGCCCATTCACGCCAAGCTCTACACCGAGGGTGAAATCATCAAGGACGCGGAGGTCTTTGTCGGCTACAACCACCGCGGCATCGAAAAGCTCTGCACCGAGCGCAACGCCATCCAGACTCTGGTGCTGGTCGAGCGCGTGTGCGGCATCTGCTCCCACTCCCATGCCCTGACCTACGCCATGTGCATCGAGCAGATCAACGGCATCGAGTGTCCCAAGCGCGGCGAGTATATCCGCGTCATTACCGCCGAGCTGGAGCGTCTGCACTCCCACCTGCTGTGGCTGGGCGTGGCCTGCCACGTCATCGGCCATGACAGCATGTTCATGCATATCTGGGACGAGCGCGAGCTCGTGATGGATCTGCTGGAAGAACTCAGCGGAAACCGCGTCAACTATGCCATGGTCACCATCGGCGGCTCGAGACGCGACATCGACGACGAGCTCAAGGCAAAGCTCCTCAAGTCCCTGGACAAGCTCAAGGGCCCCATGGACCGCATCGTCGAGATCGCCCTGAACGACAAGACCATTGCCCTGCGCACCAAGGGCGTGGGCGTCCTGACGAAAGAAGTGGCGACCCGCCTTGGCGCGATCGGCCCCCACGCGCGCGCCTCAGGCGTGGATATCGACGTGCGCCGCGATTCCCCCTACTGCTCTTACGGTGACTTCAAGTTCGACGTACCCGTGGTCGAAAGCGGCGATGTGTTCGCGAGAGTCGTTGTCCGCGCCCTCGAGTGCTACGAGAGCATCAAGATCATCGACCAGGCGCTGAACAATCTCCCCGACGGCCCGATCAATCTCGGCAACAAGCTGCCGAAGATCCAGAAGGGCGTCGCCGTCTGCCGCCATGAGGCCCCCAGAGGGCAGCTTTCCCATATGGTCGTGGGCAACGGCGGCTTCAACAACCACCGCGTCAGCGTCCATGTGCCGAGCTACAAGAACACCCCGACCATCCCCTACATGCTCCGCGACAACAGCGTGGCCGACGCCGGCCTCATCATTGCCAGCATCGACCCCTGCTTCAGCTGCACGGATCGCTGAACCTGAGGCATGCACGAGCTGGCGCTGACCAAAAGCCTGATCGATCTTGTGGAGCGGGAGGCGAAGAACCAGGGCTTTAAGAGGGCCCTGGAGATCCGCATGAAGCTCGGCGAGTATTCCGGGGTCATTCCGGGGTACATTCTCGATCTCTTCCCCGAAGCCTCCAGAGGCACGGCTGCGGAGGGGGCAAAGCTCCTGTTTGAGCAGATCCCCGGACGCTTTCGCTGTGCCGGCTGCGGCTATGAGGGAGCGGTCGAGCGAAGAGAGGCAAAATGTCCCCAATGCGGCGGAACAGCCCTCAAAATGACCGGCGGCCGGGAATTCTTCGTCGACAGCCTCAAGGTCGAATAGAACGAATAGAAACTGTAGAAATTCATTTTCTTTGCTCTAATTTTAATATGTTTTTGAGGCAGCTTCGCCGCTTCAAAAACACCATAAGGCGAGCAAAGCGAGCCCTCTTGCCGGCGTCAGAAGAAGCTCATGTCACTCCGTTTCCGCCAAGCCTGGCGAAAACTGCGCTCTGTTCCCTCCTTCTTCCTTTCAAACTCGAAGCCAATGCTTCGAGTTTGGGAGGAGTAGCAGCGGAGTGAGCGAGCTTTCGTGTCGCTACACGGAAGCGAGGGAATGAAGCTTGCTACGACGAAAGCAAGAGTATTCTCGATTGCAGAATCCTATTCTGCAATCGAATTAAAAAGGAGAGGATTCACTTGCCCAAGACGAAATTTCCCGCAGTGATATCCACCTTCTGTCTGTGTTTTGTCGTCTGGGTGCTGCTCACATGGAGCTTCACAGCCCAGGAGATGATCGCAGGCGCGGTGGTGAGCCTCGCGGCGGCTCTTTTCGCATCGAAATTCTTCATCCATGAAAACGCGTTCTGGCTGTTCAATCCCATGAAGCTCGGCGCGCTGATCGTCTATGTGTTCATCTTCCTGCGCGAGCTTGTGAAGGCGAATATGGACGTGGCGCGGCGCGTATTCGGCGGCTGCAAGGACGTAAACCCCGGCATTGTCAAGGTCCCCGTTGATCTCAAGGGCGACTATGCCCAGGCGATGCTGGCAAACTCCATCACCCTGACCCCCGGCACCATCACCATGGACATCGCCGAGCAGGACGGGAAAACCTGGTATTACATCCATTGGATCGACGTGGCAGAGGCTGACCGTGAAAAGGCGGGCAAGCTCATCAAGGGCAGCCTTGAGAACGGAATCAGGAGGATATGGCAATGATGGAACTGCTTGTTTTTGCCGCGGCCTATGCCTTTCTCGCCGCGATCAGTCTTTACAGGCTGGCAAAG
>JBGUQD010000134.1:0-27701 GCA_045130755.1 Candidatus Limivicinus sp.
AACGGCGACGCCTTTTTCGCACACCGCATTCGGAAGCACGAGCGTGTGCTCTTCCATCTTCGCGTGGAGCCCCCCGGCGTTCTCAGGCAGGGCCGCATCCACGCAAAGGCTCTCGCTGCGGTAGCAGCAAAGCTGCCCCTCCACATCGAAGCTTACGGAGACCTTGCGTGGGTTTACGGTGCGCACGTCCGTCCCCTGCAAGAGCAGCGACACCTGCGCGAGTGTTTCAAATTCCGGGCCTTCCGTCTCAAAGTCCAGTGTGAAGGATCTGCGCACACGGATGCCGTTCACGCCCGCCTCCCCCTCGGGTATATAAAGGATGTTTGCATACATCTCTCCCGAGACCGTCACGCCCCGGGAGCTCAGGTCCTTGCTTTTCAGAATTACGCCGCTCTGCACAGCGGCGATCTTCTGAATGTCCGCTTCCGTATCCGGCACAACGCTTTCGGCCGTCTCCTGCGCGCGCCGGGCGAGATACGCATATTCCCTGTAAACGACGGCCTCTCTGCCTTCAAAGCTGATTTCCATGCTCTGCTCCTTCTGCCGCTCGGATGGTAATCCAATGATCTCCATAAGCGGCAGATGGAGATCCGTCGGGAGCGGCGCGGCCGCCTCCCGTCTGGTACAGCTTATGCCCTGTCCGCCCCTGTTATGCCTGCAGGCGCAGAAGGATCCGCGCCAGAAAGCGCGGCATGCGAAACACGAAGATCTTCATGGCCCTCTCCTTTCCCAAAACAACTCTTTGAAGAAAGACTCAAGTTTTGCTCCCCGGAGGAAATCAGAAACGTTTTTGACGGGGCTTTGCCTCGTCAAAAACACCTTAGGTGAGCATAGCGAACCCTCGCGCCGACCAAATGCGGCGTGTTACGCTCCGCCGCGTGCGATAAGCGCGAGTCCTCAATTGCGAACCTTGTTCGCAATTGATCAGTGGATGTACCATAACCCGTACCCGATCAGGCCGGCTGCCAGGGCAAACCACCAGAATCCCGGAGGCAGCACCAGGGCCAGCAGGATCACAAGCCCCAGTATAATGGCAACCAGTCCCCAAAGACAACGCCGACCTCTGCGCATAAAAACGCCTCCCGCGCTGTGATACTCATCACAGAATATGCGGGAGGCATTTTCTTTATTCGTCTTTATATTCCCAGAACTTGTGCTGGGCGCTGATCTCATAGAGCCTTGCGTAGGAGCGGTAGCGGCTCGGGGCGATCAGACCGTCGGCCACGGCCTCCGTCACGGCACAGCCCGGCTCTTTGAGGTGGGCGCAGTCGTGAAAGCGGCACTTTCCTATGTACGGTTCAAAATCCGGGAAATCATATTGCAGGTTCTCCTTCAATATGACATTGGTCATCGTCACATCCAGGGAGGCAAAGCCCGGCGTATCGGCGATGTAGGTGTCGTCCCCGAGTGCGTAAAGCTCCACATGACGGGTGGTATGTTTGCCGCGGCCGAGCTTTTCGCTGACCTCGGCAGTCTTGATATGGGCGTCCGGCAGCAGCACATTCAGAAGGCTCGACTTGCCGACGCCGGAGTTTCCGCTGAAGGCGCTGACCTTGCCCCTGAGAAGCCTTCGCAGCTCGTCCGCGCCCTCCCCCGTCACGGCGCTTGCGCGTACTACAGGAAAACCGGCCTTGGTGAAGATTTCAAAAAGCGTGTCCCCGGGGTCGATGTCCGTCTTGTTGACGCAGACGATGAGCTCGCACCCGGCTTCGGCCGCGATGACGGAGAAGCGGTCCACCAGAAAGGGATCCGTGACGGGATTGGTGTTGGCGGCGACGAAGACCAGCGTGTCGATGTTGGCCACCGCCGGGCGTATAAACCAGTTTTTGCGCTCCTTCACCTCATCCACGCGGCCCTTGCCGTGTGCGTCCAGGCTGACGCGCACACGGTCCCCCACCAGAGGGGAGCTGCCGTCGAGCCGGAAGCGGCCGCGGGCCTTGCAGTCGATGATCTTCCCGTCGGCGGCCACATAATAAAAGCCACTGAGGGCTTTGATGATGATTCCTTCGGTCATCCGGCGCTCCTACATCTGCGGGCCGAGGGAGACCTTGAGCGCGATTTTGGAGTGCTCCTCGATCTCGGTGAAGGCGTCACTGCTCTGGCCGATGACGGTGCCGGCGTCCACATCACTGTGCACGCGGTCGGACCCGCCGTAGCTCAGTCCCGCGCTCTCGAGCCGGCTGATGGCGGCCTCCTCGGAAAGGCCGATCACATTCGGCATGCGCACGTAGCTGGTCTGCGGGCCTGTGCTGACCGTGACATACACGGTGGAGCCCGAACTCATCTGCTCGCCCGCCATGGGGCTCGTGCTGATGACATAGTCCTTGGTGACGCTGGAGGAAACGGCGTTTTCGATGTCCACGATGAAACCTGCCTTCTGCAGACGGTTCTTGGCCTCGCGGTAGTCGAGATTGACCACATCCGGTACCTCGCTGAAGACCTTGCCTGTGCTGACCGACAGCTCCACCTTGATCCCATCGGGCGTGACCATCATGCTGCGGCCCGGGTCGGGATTCTGGGAGAGGACAGTGCCGCTCTCGGTTTCGGTGTTGATGACATAGACGATGTCAAAGCTGTAGAGGCTTGCAAGCTCCGCATTTTCCACGACGCGGTGATAATCACTGCCGACAAAGTTCGGCAGGCTGATGCGCTCTGCGGGTGAAAAGACCTCCTTGAGCCAGAAGTTCCACATGAAGACGAACATCACCACACAAAGCCCCAGCGCGCCGAAGCTGCCCATCAGGTACGTCACGCGCCGCGCCCTTCTGTGACGGAGCAGGAAACGCTCCTTGTTCATCTCGCTGACGGAGCGCACCGGCACGACCGCCGGGTTTTCCATCGGCTTTTCCTCCGGCTCGGCGGGCTTGAGCTGCTCCTGAATGAAAAGCTCCAGATCTTCCAGAAGCTCGTCCGCGCTCTGGTAGCGCTCGTCAATGTCGGCGCACATAGCCTTGAGTGTAATGCGCTCAAGCTCCGGCGGCACATCCGGCACCAGCTCATGGGGCGGCACGGCATCGGCATTGATATGCTTGACGGCGATCTCGGTGATGGTATCTCCCTCATATGGCTTCTGGGCCGTGAGCATCTCATACATGACGATGCCGAGGGAGTAGATGTCGCTGCGCGCGTCGGGCAGTTCTCCTCTCGCCTGTTCGGGCGCGATATAGTGGATGGAGCCGATGGCCTGGCCGTCGTTCTCCTGGACCTCGTTTTCCAGCGCCGCGATGCCGAAGTCTTCCACCTTCACAGTGCCGTCACGCAGCATCATGATGTTCTGGGGTTTGATGTCGCGGTGGATGATGCCGCGCTCATGGGCGTGCGCGAGGGCGCGGGCAATCTGCCGCGTAAAGTGCAGCACTTCGCGCCACTGCAGCGCTCCGCGCCGGTCCATATACTGCCGCAGCGTGATCCCGTCTACCAGTTCCATGACTATGTATTCGATCTCATCGCTGTGGCTGACGTCATAGACCGCCACGATATTCGGGTTTGAGAGCATGGCGACGGCGTGGGCCTCCGCACAGAAGGTGCGGCGAAATTCCTCGTCGGCGGCCATCTCCTCGCGCATGACCTTCACGGCCACGCTGCGGTTGAGCCGCAGGTCGTTCGCCCTGTACACGATCGACATGCCGCCCTCGCCGATCAACGCCTGGATTTCGTAGCGATCGTCAAAGACCTGGCCGATATACTTATCCTTGTAGTCCATAAAGTTCTCCGATACTCAGCGCATGACCGCCACGACCGTTACATTGTCCTTTGCGCCGCGGCCCAGCGCCTTGTTCATCAGCATGCGGCAAAGTGCCTCCGGCTCCGGGTTTTCCTTGGCGCATTCCAGCAGTTCAAGATCCGAGACAATGTTGGAAAGCCCGTCCGAGCACATGAGCAGAATGTCCCCGCTTTGCAGCGAAAGTGTAAAATAATCGCACTTGACGACAGGGTCCGACCCGAGTGCGCGGGTGATCACGTTTTTCTGCGGGTGGCTGCGTGCTTCGTCGGCCGTGATGGCCCCGGCCTCCACCAGTTCCCCCACCAGGGAATGATCCCGGGTGATCTGCCGGATGGCGGTACGGTGCTTTGTGATAAGGTAGGCGCGGCTGTCGCCCACGTTGATAATATACCCACTTCCGTTGTTTTTAATCACGCCGCCGACGATGGTGGTACCCATGCCGTCGAAGTCCTGATCGAAATGGGAATACTCGAAGGAGACGCCGTTTGCCTCCGCGCAGGCGTTTTCCAGAATGCGCTGATAGTCCACATTGCGCGGCAGGCGTGAGGTGAGCTTGGTATAGATATAGGAGACAAAAGCCTTGTTGGCAAGCTGGCTTGCGATGCCGCCCGCCTTGGCGCCGCCCATCCCGTCGCAGAGTGCGGCAATGAGGCAGCCTTTGGGTTCGCACTTTTCCAGGATAAAGCAGTCCTGGTTGTCCTTGCGGACAGCGCCCTTGTCTGTCAGGCCGAAGCTTTTCACGACGGTTTTTGTCCCCCCTTCTGTTTCTGCATTTTCCTGCGGAGCTGCCCGCAGGATGCGTCCACATCGCTGCCGAGTCTGCGGCGCACGGTCACGTTGACGCCATTTTCTTCCAGTATACCGATAAACTGTTTCATATGTTCCGGTGTAGACGGCTGGAACTGCCGCTCCTCGACATGATTCAGGGGAATGAGGTTGACATGGGCCGAGACGGCGCGGGCGTGCTTTGCAAGTTTCCTCGCCTGCTCAGGGCTGTCGTTTACCCCGTCGATCATGGCGTACTCAAAGGAGATGCGCCGCCCGGTTTTCTCATAATATACCCGGCAGGCATCGATGAGTCTGTCCACCCCGCGCCCGTGGTTCGCGGGCATGATGCGTGATCTCGTCTCGTCGTCCGGCGCGTGCAGGGACACGGAAAGCGTAAGCTGCAGATCCCGCGATGCGAGCTCGTCGAACTTCTCAATGATGCCGCAGGTGGAAAGCGAAATGTGCCGCATGCCGATGTTCATGCCCTTGGGGTGGTTCACAAGTTCCAGAAAGCGCATGACGTTGTCGAAGTTATCCAGCGGCTCGCCGATGCCCATGAGCACGATGTTGGAAATCTTCTTGCCGGAATCGAGCTCGGAGAAGATGACCTCGTCCAGAATCTCGGATGCGCGGAGATTGCGCACAAGGCCCCCGATGGTGGAGGCGCAGAAGGCGCAGCCCTGGCGGCAGCCCACCTGGGAGGAGACACAGACGGTGTTGCCGTGCTTATAGGTCATGACCACGGTCTCGACCGCGTTTCCGTCACTGAGCTCCCAGAGGTACTTGATGGTGCCGTCGATGGCGGAGACCTGTTTGCTCAAGACCTTCGGCTCATAGAGATGAAAATGCTCCTTCATCGTCTCGCGCAGATCCTTGGAGAGATTGGTCATGGCGTCAAAATCGCGCACGCCCCGGCCGAGCCACTGGAAGACCTGCCCCGCGCGAAAACGCGGCTGTCCCAGGGCGGCAAGTTCCGCCTCCAGTTCCTCCGGCAGGAGGGAGAGGATATCCAGTTTTTCGGCAGTTTCGGTCATGGCGTTTCAAACAGTCCTCTTGAATTTCGCGGCAAAAAAGCCGTCGGTCTCGTCGATATTGGGCCAGAAGGTGTACATCCCGCTGTCGCTTGTGATGCCGCAGCAGGCAAAGGCTTCGGGCTCATAGTTCTTATGGGTTTCCAGAAAACGCAGGGCCACGCCCTCGTTTTCCTCTTTTACAACCGTGCAGGTGGAGTAGAGCAGCGTCCCGCCCGGTTTTACGTACCGGCTGAGATTCTCCAGGATTTCGCTCTGGATAGCGGGCAGGCCTTGAAGCTCCGCCGGGTCCTTTGAGCGGATCTCCGGCTTTTTGGCAATGACGCCGAGGCCGGAGCACGGCACGTCCGCGATCACAAGGTCGAAGGCGTTTTCCAGAGTCGGATCGAAGGCGCGGGCATCCATGGGGCGGGTCTCGATGATCCCGATGCCGAGCCGCTCAGCGCCGCCCTGCAGGACGCGCAGCTTTTTTTCGTGGATGTCGCAGGACAGGATGCCGCCCCGGTTTTCCATGCGGATGGCGGCAGCAAAGCTCTTGCCGCCGGGGCAGGAACAGGCGTCCAGCACGCGCATGCCCTTTTCGGGCGCGGCAAACTCAACGGCGAGGCGCGCGGCCCGGTCCTGCACATAGAAAAGGCCCTCATCGAAGCCCGGAAGCTCGGTGGCAAGGCCCCCTTCCAGCGCGATGCAGCCCTCCGGCTCCACGGCCTCAAAGGGGATCTCCGTGCGCTGCAGCGCCCGGAGATAATCCGCCGTACTCACCTTCAGGGTGTTGACCTGGATGAAGAGCTTCGGCGGCTCGTTGTTTTTCTTCAAAAAGGCTTCCGCGAAGGAATAGCCCTTTTCTTTGATCAAATACCCGCACAGCCACTCCGGATGGCTGTACCGGACAGCAAGGTAAGCCGCTGTCCCCTCACCGGGGATTTCGGGAAGACTCTCAGCGTCGGCAATACGGCGCAGAACCGCGTTGACCAATCCCGCCGCACGCGCATAGCCTCTCGTACGGCACAGCTCCACCGTCTCGCTCACCGCCGCGCGGGCGGGGATACGGTCGAGAAACAGAAGCTGATACACGCCGAGGCGCAGGATGTCCCGCACCGGCGGCTCGAGCTTTGAGTGACAGAAAGCGTCGATGTAAAAATCGCAGAGCCTGTCGTTTTGCAGCACTCCGAGGCAGAGGCGGGAAGCCAGGGCCGCGTCGCGCCGGTCAAGGCCGGAACGCTTTAAGATGCTGTCAAGCACGTCGCCGGAATACGCCCCGTCCCTGCGGCAGCGCATCAGAGCTTCCAGCGCGGCCTGCCGGGCATTTGTCGTTTTGCTCATGACAGCGCGATCTTGTGGCCGCGCAGGAAATCGGCGGCGCGCATACGCTTCTTGCCGGGGGCCTGCAGCTCGGTGATACTGATGCACTGTCCGTCCGCGCAGGCGATCACGAGCGCGTCGTCCGCTTTGACAACGGCGCCGGGTATCTTGCCGGTTTTCATGTCGGTATACTCCGCGCCGAAGACGCGAAAGCTCTTGCCCTCCAGTTCCATGGTCGCAACCGGCCAGGGCTGGAGTCCGTATATGTGTTTGACGATTTCCCGGGGCGACTTGTTCCAGTCTATGGGACAAATGGATTTATCCAGCATTTTGACATAGCTGGCCTTGCTGTGATCCTGGGGCGTACGCGGGGCGGTGCCCGCCTCGATATCCCGCAGGGTTCTGTCCAGGAGTTCTGCCCCCATGACCATCAGGCGGTCAAAGAGCTCGCCCGCTGTCTCAAATTCGCCGATTTCGGTTTCCTCGCTGTAGATCACGTCGCCCGCGTCCATATCGTGGGCAAGGTACATGGTGGTCACGCCGGTGGTCTTGTCCCCGTTGAGAACCGCCCACTGGATGGGCGCTGCCCCGCGGTATTTGGGCAGGAGCGAACCGTGCACGTTTACCGCGCCGAATTTCGGCACGGCGAGGATATCGTCCGGCAGGATGCGCCCGTAGGCCACCACCACCAGGATATCGGGGTTCAGATCCCTGACAATTTGAAGCGCCGTCCCGTCACGCATCTTTTCCGGCTGGAAAACCGGGAGATCGTGCTTCAGGGCAAGCTCTTTGACGGGCGAAAAGCTCATCTCCATGCCGCGGCCTTTCGGCTTGTCCGGCTGGGTGAAGACGCCCGCAATGTCATAGTTTTCTTCAATCAGTTTTTGCAGGGAGGCCGCCGCGAAATCCGGCGTCCCCATGAATACAACGCGCATGATTCTCTCCGCCTCACTCGTTGAACTTGCCGCTTTCGAGCTCTTCCTCTGTGAGCATGCGCTCACACTTGGAGGTGAACACGATGCCGTTGAGATGGTCGATCTCATGGCAGAAGCAGCGGGCGGTCAGGCCCTCGCCCTCGACTTCGAAGAACTCGCCGTTGCGGTCCTGGGCACGGACCTTCACATGCATGGGTCTTCTCACAAGGCCGTATTCCCCCGGCACACTCAGGCAGCCCTCGGCGCCGTACTGCTCCCCGTCACTTTCGATGATCTCGGGGTTTACAAGCTCGATGATGTACTCTTCCTCGCCCTCGGGGACATTGGTCTCCAGCACGATGACCGCGCGGCGCAGCACGCCCACCTGGGGCGCGGCAAGCCCGACTCCGTTCTCCTGGGCCAGGGTATCCTTCATATCGTCGAGAAGCTGGTGCAGCCTGGGATTAAAGTCCGTCACCGGGCGGCAGTTTTTATAGAGTCCCGGCTCTTCCTTGGTGAGAATGTTTCTGCGTGCCATGGTTTTCTCCAATCTATATCAGTCGTTTGGGTCATTATCTGCGTAAATCGCCACGTCGGCGAATGCCTTATCCTTACAAAACTCCATCACAACGCCCGCGACGATGCCGCGCAGGCCCTGGTTTGCATGTCCATAAATCATCACGCGGTAGCGGTAACGGTTATTCACCTTCACAACCGCAAGCGGCGCGGGCCCCAGCACCTCGGCACTCCCGTTTTGGGCGAGAAGGCCGTCAAGCCTCTGCCGGATCATCCTGCAGGCGCGGTAAACATGTTCTTCGTTCAGGCCCGAGACCGTGACAGACAGGAGTTCGGAAAAGGGCGGCGTGCGCTGGAGCTTTCGGATCTCGATCTCCGCGCGGTAGAAGGCCTGATAATCCTGTGCCGCCGCCTGGACAATGGTCTCGTTGTCGGGCGTGTAGGTCTGGATGACAGCGCGGCCCGGCTTCTGTCCGCGGCCGCTGCGGCCCACCACCTGGGTGATGAGGGAGAAGGTGCGCTCCCCCGCCCGGTAGTCGCCCGCGTAAAGACTCTGGTCGGCGGAGATGACGCCGACGAGGGTGACATTTTCAAAATTCAGCCCCTTGGTGACCATCTGTGTGCCCACCATAATGGGGATCTTTTCCTTGCGGAATCTGTCCAGCAGCTTTTCGTGAGATCCCGCGGGAGCGACGGTATCCGCGTCCATGCGCAGCACCTCGCTGCCGGGAAAGAGCTCTTTAAGCTCCGTCTCCACCATCTGGGTGCCGACGCCGATGTATCTGAGATTGCCGCCGCATTCGGGGCAGGCCTCATCCGGCCGCCGGGAGTAGCCGCAGTAGTGGCACAGCAGGCGGTGGTTGCTGCTGTGATATGTAAGCGACACGCTGCAGCGGGGGCATTTGTATACAAAGCCGCATTCCCCGCAGCTTATAAGACGGTTTGCGCCGCGGCGGTTGATAAACAGGATCGACTGCTCGCCGCGTTCGATGTTTGCCTGCAGTTCATCCCGCAGCTTCCCGCTGATGCTGCCGCCGTTGCCGTTTTGCAGCTCGCGCTTCATGTCGACAATCTCGACGGCGGGGAGTTCCTGCTCGTTATAGCGGGTTGAGAGCTCAAAATAGGCATAGCGCCCGGTCTCGGCTGCGTGCATGCTGACGATGTCCGGCGTGGCCGAGCCCAGCAGAAGCAGGCAGTCTGCCCTTGCGCAGCGGTACTTTGCCACGTCCCTCGCATTGTAGCGCGGGATGTTTTCGGATTTATAGGTCTCCTCCTGCTCCTCGTCGATGATGATGAGGCCGAGGTCCGGTGCGGGAGCAAAGACGGCGCTGCGCGTGCCGATGACAACGCGTGCGCGGCCGGACCTTACACGCTTCCACTCATCGTAGCGCTCGCCGACGGAAAGGCTGCTGTGCAGGACCGCAACCTCATCCCCGAAGTGGGAGGAGAAGGTCTGGATCATCTGGGGGGTCAGGGCAATCTCCGGCACCAGCAGAATCACCGCCCGGCCCCGCCGAAGCTGCCGGTCGATGAGGTGGATATAGACGCTGGTCTTGCCGCTGCCGGTGACGCCGAACAAAAGCGCCGCGCCTGCCCTATCAGACTGGGCAAGCACGTCGATGCCGGTAAAGGCCCGCTCCTGCTCCTCCGACAGGACAGGCAGCGGATCGATCGCTCCGATGTGGATCTGCGGGCGGCGATAGGCCTCCTTTTCGTAGAGCTCCACCGCGCCTGCCTTTTCCAGCGCCTTGAGGGCAGGGCGCTTCACGCCGGTGTGCACCAGCAGATCATGACTCGGCACGCACTCGAAGGCACACAGCTGCTCAAGGATCGCGGCCTGGCCCGGAGAGCGCACGCGCTTTGCATCCCGCAGAACCTCCGCCTCTTCCGGGGCGATGGCAAGGCGCGCCATCTCGATGTTCTTGTCCTTCGCCCTGCGGCGGCCCTCCTCGTCAAACCAGAGGCCCGCCGGGAGCATGGCGCGTACCGCGTCATAGACCGTACAGAAAAAGCGCTCGCGCATGAAAAACGCAAGCTTCAGCTGCTCGGCGGAGAGGACGGGCTCTTGATCCAGCAGGGAGATCACTGCCTTGAGCGGCTGGTCATAGTCGCTGTGCTCCGAGACGGCGAGGATGACGCCCTCCGTGCGGCGATTGCCGCGGGAGAAGGGCACATGGACGCGCATGCCGGGCTGCGCCTTTTCAGCCATCTCCGGCGGGAGCAGGTAGTCGTAGGGCTTGTCAAGCCAGTATGTTGCGGCCGAGACCGCGATCTTTGCCACGTATCTGGACATGGACGCCCCTCCGGATCAGGCAGGATTTGGGATCAGTGCTGTTTGTGCTCGATGCTGAGCTTGCCGGTGTAGACCTCTTCGATGGCGGTCGAGACCGCTTTTCTCTCGAGAGGGATCTGCTTCTCCTCAGCCTCGGAGGAGATGGCTCTGGCGCGCTTGGCGACGAGGTTTACAAGCTGGTAGCGGCTGCCGATCTTGTCGACGAGTTCGGCAACAGGGGGATAAAGCATCATGATAATTCTCCATTCTGCCGTCATAGGACGGCGATAAAAATAAACGATCTTATACTCTGCGGGGAGTTCAGAGGGGACTCCCTCTGATTTTTCGCCTCGCGAGGCGAAAAACAAATCAAATCCGTTTTTTCCGGGGGCGTGTACCTCGGAAAAAACACTTCTCAGTCTGCAAGTGTGCGAGCGTCCCCCGCAAGCGAGTGCGCGCAGCAGACTGCAAGCCTTTCTCGTTTCGTCAAAATGTCATCAGGACATTTTGATGAAACGAATTCAGTTCGACCTGAGCCAGTCGGCCCAGTCGGCGAAGCGGCAATGCTCGGCCTCAATGATGGCGTTGAGCTTCGCCGCCGCTTTCTCCACATCGTCGTTGACGATGAGATAATCGTAGAAGTCCGCCTCCTGGAATTCCTGGCGCGCGCGGATCAGGCGGCCCTCGATGGCGGCCTCGGTATCGGTGCCGCGGCCGCGGAGACGGCGTTCCAGTTCCTCGATGGAGGGGGGCGCGATAAAGATCAGCACGGCCTCGGGCATCTTTTTGCGCACCTGGCGCGCACCCTGCACCTCGATATCCAGCAGGACGTTCATCCCCTCCGCCATGCGCTGCTCCACATAAGCGCGCGGCGTGCCGTAGCGGTTAGCCACATACTCGGCGTGCTCCAGAAGCTCGTCGTTTTCGACCATCTCGCGGAAGCGTTCAAAGTTCACAAAGAAGTATTCCCTGCCGTCGACCTCGCCGGGCCGGGGGCTGCGTGTGGTGACCGAGGTGGAGAAGCAGATATCCTCTCTGCCCTCGATGGCCTTGAAGACCACCGTGCTCTTCCCCGCGCCGGAGGGCCCGGAGATCACAAGGAGTTTTCCCTTTTCACTCATCCTTAAATCCGCCTTCTTCAGAATTTTCGGCGCAGCGCGCCGCAAGGGTTTCCGGGGTCAGTGCCGACAGGATCACGTTGCCGCTGTCCATGGTGATGACCGCTCTGGTGCTGCGGCCGAAGGAGGCGTCGATCAAAAGCCCCCTCTCCCGCGCGTCCTGCACCATGCGCTTGATGGGCGCAGAGTCGGGACTGACGATGGAGATGATCCGGCCGGCCGAGACCAGATTGCCGAAGCCGATTCCGATCAGTTTCATGGCCGTTTATTCGATGTTCTGGATCTGCTCGCGGATCTTTTCGATCTCGGATTTCAGATCCACAACGGTGTGGGCAATGTCGGAATTCTGGCACTTGGAGCCGATGGTGTTGGCCTCACGGTTGAATTCCTGGATCAGGAAGTCGATCTTGCGGCCCGTGGGAGAATTGCCGTTTACCATGGTTTTGAGCTGGCTCATGTGGCTGCGCAGGCGTACAGTCTCCTCATCGACCGCAATGTGGTCGGCAAAGATCGCAGCCTCGGCCAGGATGCGGTTTTCATCGATGCCGGCGGTACCGAGCACCTCCGCCATTTTCGCCTCCAGTCTTGCGCGGTAAGCGCTCACAGTCTCAGGGCTCGCCTTTTCCACCGCCGACACCAGCGCATCGATGGTGCCGAGACGGTCCAGCACATCGTCCCGCAGCTTCTGCCCCTCGCGCTGGCGCATGGCGTCGAAGTCATGGAGCGCCTGCTCGGTGATTTCCAGGATGCCCGCAGTGATGGCATCCGCGTCCAGGTCCTTCTTCTCCACGGTCAGCACATCGGGAAAGCGGCTGACGGCCAGAGCGGTCGCGTCATTGGGAAGGCTGTATTCCTCCGCGATGTGCCGGATCGCGTCCAGATAGCCGCGCAGCAGGGGCTCGTTGACCTTGACGCTCATCTCCCCCGCCTCGCTCGCGTCCACCGAAACGAACACATCCACCTTGCCGCGGCTGATGTGCTTCTGCACGGCGGATTTCACGGCATCCTCGGCAAAGAGGAAGCTTCTCGGCAGACGTACCGACGCGTCGAGATAGCGGTTGTTCACGCTCTTGAGCTCGACCGTGATCTGGAGCCCTTCGACGGTCCCCTTCGCGCTGCCGTAGCCAGTCATGCTTTTGATCATATTGCCTCCAAAAAAGATTTATTGTTGAAAAGATACGATATCAAAGGTAATGGGATTCTTATCCTTTCTCAGCCGCTGACTCAGCACGGTGATAACCGCGCCGAGGATGAACCCCAGAAACGTGCATAAAACGCATATGCCCTCCGAGGCGCCCGCGCCGTAGGCCAGAAAGCAGCCCAGCACCGCCAGCACGATCGGTACGATGTACACCAGCATGATCGCGCGGTACATGCGGGAGGACTTGCTCTCAATGAGCACCTTCTGTCCCGGGCGGGCGCCGATGAGATTGCGGGCCACGGTTTTCAGCTCATTCTGGAAAACGCACGCCTCACAGCTTGCGCAGTTGGAGCCGCATGCGGTGGCCCGGGTCACGACGACCTCTGCCCGCTCGGCGTCCAGGCATTTATAAACGATGGCGTCCTGCGTCAATCCAGATCACCCTCCGTTTCCGGCTCTATCTCGGGCACACGCTCCGCGGCCTTCTCGATCTGGACGTAGATGCTGTAATCCGTGCCGCCGGTTTTGATCGAGCCCACATCGGTATAGCCGTCCACATAGATGCGCACACGCGGCATATAGGTGCCGACGGATCCGTTCATATCGGTCAGATCCGCCACCGCGCGGATGTTCTCATCCTTGAGCATGGCGATGCTCTCGGGGCTGCCGCGCAGGGTGACATCAAGGCTCCGGGTCAGGATCTCGGCCGTATAGCCCTCCGTCACATTGATGCAGGAGATGTTGGTGACCTTGACGTTCTTGGTCTCCAGACCCACGATCTCCACGGTCACCTTCGCCTCGGTGGCGCCGGTGACGTTCCTCAGCTCATTGTCAATGGGGATGACATATGTATCGCTGAAGGAGGTGGTGAAATCGGTCAGATCGATGGAGGCGAGATTGATCTTGTTGATGCCTGCCAGCAGCTTCGAGTCGCCGGCGAGGCTGATGGTATCGGGCTCAATGGTGACCTTGGTGTTTTCCGCCGTGGCGCCGCCGCCCTCGATGAGGTTGACGCCGAGGCTGATGTCCTTTACGGTCAGCAGCGGAAGCGTGGCAGTCACGACGTCGGTCGAGAAGGTGATGCCGGCGGTGGAGGCGGGGATGTTGTCCGCCGTCATGAGGGTATAGCCTGTCTCCACTTCATAGGTGCTGTCCACATTCTCCTTGCCGAAGCTGACCCAGGCGTAATCCACGTTTCTCAGATACGCCTCTGGGCCGGAGAGGGTGATGGTGGCCGGGTCAAAGACCACGCTTTCAGCGATGAAGCCCTCGGCAATGGAGCCGTCAAAGCTGCCGCGCACCTGGACGGATTTTGTCGTCTGGGCGGAGACCATGAAGTTGATGGTCTCGGGCGTTTTGCGTGTGACGGTGAGGTTGCTGGTATCGGTTCCGTCGGGGAAAATGACGGAATACTGCTGGGAGGTATAGGCCGCGCGGGAGAGCTTGGACACATCGATCTGGGCGTAGAGGCTGTCGGAATCGAGGCTGCCGACGATGCGGCGCGGGCCGACGACCTCCACTGTGACGGTGCTGGTATCCATATCGGTGATAACCAGGTTTTTTGAGTCGCGCAGAAGCGTCTCGCCCACAAGCTGCACGCGCACGCCGCGGAAGGTCTGCTTAAACTCCTCCGTTTCCACGCTGGCGACATAGACCCACATGATGACCGAGCAGATCAGGGAGATGATGACCCAGAAGGCCCGGCTGTTATACAGTTTTTTAATGTTTGTCTTCATGCTCGTCCTCGCTGTTGTCCGTATCCTCGCTGCCTTCCATATCATCGCTGTCGTCATCGTTGGTCTGTTTGAAAAAGGCTTTGACGGTGCCGAAGAAGCCGAGCTTCTCGTCCTTCTTCTCTTCGCGGATCAGTTCCTTGGTCAGAATGGTGGCAAGTTCGCCCGCGCTGACGTGGCGTTTGATCTCGTCGTGGATGGCCACGCAGATGTCGCCGCGCTCCTCCGAGACGATGACGGCGATGGCGTCCGACTCCTCGGCAACGCCGAAGCCTGCGCGGTGGCGGGTGCCGTAGTCCTTGCTTATGTTCTGCCGCTTGCTGAGGGGCAGGATGCAGCCCGCCGCCTCGATCCTGCCGTCACGCAGAATGACCGCGCCGTCGTGCAGGGGGGCATTTTTGAAAAAGAGGTTTTTGATAAGCTCGGCGCTTGCGTCGGCGTTCACGACTGAACCGGTGCCGATAATGGGGGACAGGGAAACTTTGCGCTCAAAGACCAGCAGCGCGCCGGTATTGGTGGCCGCCATGTCGCCGCAGGCCTGGGCCACCTCGCTGATGGCGCGGGTGAGATCCGTGCCGGAGGCGCCGATGTTGGTGTTGAGCGTGCTGCCCATGCGTTCTAGCAGACGGCGCAGCTCCGGCTGAAAGAGAATCACCAGGGCGATCATGCCCAGTTCCACACCCTTGCGGAGGATGTAGTTGATCATGATGAGGCCGAAAAACTCCGACGCCCACAGTGCCAGCAGCACCAGGATCAGACCCTTGGCCAGGTTTATAAAGCTCGATTTGCGCACAAACCAGATCGTGCGGTAGATCAGAAAGGCGACAATGATAATGTCAATAAAGTCGGCAATCCCCATCGTCGCCATATAGTTGCCGGCGCGGCCGATCGTGTTGATGATTCTCTCCATAGGCAGACCCCTCATGCGTGTACATACACATACTATTGCTATTTTAATCCTATCTATATATTATATCGCAAATCTCACGAAAAGGCAATAACTTTACCGCACTCCCGCGCACAATTCTCTCACGGCAGCGCAGCAGGCCCGCACTTCCGGGCGTGTGACGAAGGGCGAAAAGCTCATGCGCACGGTGCCGGTGTCGAGCGTACCGGCACTGCGGTGGGCGAGGGGCGCACAGTGCAGGCCGCTTCTGAGGCAGATGCCGCGCTGCGAGAGGAGCTGTGCCGCCTCATCACAGTCAAGTCCCCTGATGCGCAGGGAGAGTACGCCGCTCTGGCTGTCCGCCTTCCCGGTGAAAAGCTCCAGTCCCGGTGTGCTTTCAAGCTGTGCTGCCGCATACGCCAAGAGCTCCCGCTCTGCGCGCATGATCGCACGCACGCCGTGCCGGGACACATACTCCATCCCCGCAAGCAGACCCGCGATGCCGGGGACATTGTGCGTTCCGGCTTCCAGACGGTCGGGCAGATAATCCGGCATCTGCTGCAAAAGGCTGTCGGAGCCGGACCCTCCGGCGAGCAGCGGCTCTCCCTTTTCTCCGCACAGCAGGAGCCCCGTCCCCTGGGGTCCAAGCAGGCCCTTGTGTCCCGGCATGGCGATGAAGGCCGCGCCGAGCTCTTCAAAATCCACCGGCAGCACGCCTGCCGCCTGGGACGCGTCCACGATCAGGGGCACTCCTTCCCTCCTGCACAGTGCCGCGATGGCGTCTGTCGGCAGGATGAAGCCGAAGACGTTGGAGACCATGGTGCAGACGACAAGCTCCGCCTGCTTGATCCGTTCCCCGAAAGCGCGCAGGCAGGCGGCCTGATCGAAAAGCGGCGACGGGGCGACTGTGATCTTCGCTCCCAACGCTTTCAGCGGGCGTGTGACGGCGTTGTGTTCATAAGCGGAAATCAGCACCCGTGTTCCGGGCTTTGCAAGCGAGCGGATCGCAATGTTGAGGCCGTGGGTCGCGTTCATGGTAAAGACGACGTTATCCGGGTCCGGCAAATGAAACAGCTCTGCCGCCTTTTCCCGACAGCGGTAAACCAGCTCCGATGCCCGCATCGCGGCCACGTGTCCGCCGCGGCCGGGGCTTGCGCAGCTGCGCATGGCGCCGAGCATGGCGCGGGCAACCGCGGGCGGTTTTATGAGCGTGGTGGCCGCGTTATCGAGATAGATCATTCACAGATGCCTCCCGGTAGCTGCCGTCATCGCCGCGCACATAAACCCTGCCGGTCAGAAGATCTGCGTTTTTGAGCAGGCCCACCGCCTCACCGAGACGGCGGTAGAGACTTACGGCGTAGCCGCAGCCGTTCTGCCGCAGGTGCTGGGGTGCCTTGACAACGGCCGCGCCGATGCCGCGGCGTTCCAGCAGCTGTGCCGCCCGCTGGGCATTGGTCAGGGATTTGCACAGGATCAGAAATTTCATATCAAAAACCTCCGAAAAGGCAAAAAGCGATCCGCCCCATTCACCCATGGAGCGGATCGCTTTTGCCGGATACTCACACAGGAACAGAACATCCTATGCGCATCTTCCGGATTCTGTTATTTTTCTTCCAGCAGTGCAACCGAATGCGCCGCGATGCCGAGGCCCTCGCCCGTAAAGCCGAGGTGTTCCTCGGTGGTGGCCTTGACGCTGACCGCGGTCACATCGACTTCCATGGCTTTTGCAAGCTTCTGGCGCATGTCCGGGATGAAGGGGGCGAGCTTCGGGCGCTGGGCGATCACGGTGCAGTCCACGTTTCCGACGCGGTAACCGGCATCTGCGATGACAGCACATACATTCTTCAGCAATTCCACGCTGTCGGCCCCGGCAAAAGCAGGGTCGTTGTCGGGAAAGAGCTTGCCGATGTCCCCCAGGGCCGCCGCGCCGAGAAGCGCATCCATGAGCGCATGGGTCAGCACATCCGCGTCCGAGTGGCCCAGAAGTCCCTTTTCAAACGGGATCTCGATGCCGCCGAGGATGAGCTTTCGCCCCTCCACCAGCTTATGCACATCATACCCATGTCCGATTCGCATTCCAGTCCCCCCTGTCCTCAATGATCGCCCTCGCCGTGACCATGTCCTCGGGCGTGGTGATCTTGATATTCTCCGGCTCCCCCTCTACGACGAAGGTCTTGACCCCCATCATCTCCATGGCGGAGCAGTCGTCCGTGAGCGCAAGGCCCTGTTCGACGGCTTTGGTGAGCGCGCCTTTGATGAAATCGGCGTTGAAAACCTGCGGTGTCTGCACGCGCACAGTCACAGCGCGGTCAACGGTACCGCAGATAAAGCCCTTCTCATCCACGGTCTTGAGCGTGTCGGTGCTGGGAACCGCCGGGACGGCCGCGTGGTAATCCCGCGCCGCCAGGATGGTCCGCGTGATGAGTTCCTGTGAGACCAGTGGCCGCGCCCCGTCGTGGATGGCGATGAGCTCCGCCCCGTGACGGGCGGCCGAAACCCCCGCAAGAGCCGATTCCATCCTCGTCGCGCCGCCGCTGACCACATGCTTTACCTTATGCAGGCCGTTTTTATAACAGAGGTCGGCGATCTCTTCCAGCTTCTCGGTTTTGGTGACGATGATGATCTCTTCGACATACTCGTTGTTCTCAAAGGCCAGTACGGTTCTGGCCAGCACCGGCATGGCGCCGAGCTTCATCATGATCTTGTCGCTTCCCATGCGCTGGGAACTGCCCGCCGCCACGATGACGGCCGAGCAGGTCGGCTTCTTCTCCTTTTTCTTAAACGGACAGGACTTCATGTCTGCGTCCTCCTTTGCAAAAGTCGCTTTCAGGAAATACTTCTGATCCGAAGGAAATCGAATGCGTTTTTGAGGGAGCTTTGCTTTCTCAAAAACTCCTTAAGTGAGCAAAGCGAACTCTCGCGCCGACCAAACACGGCGTGTAACGCTCCGCCGTGTGCGATGAGCGCGAGTTATCAATTGCAAACATCGTTTGCAATTGAGGCGTCAGCCTTTTAGTTGTCTCTTGCGGTAGAAATTCATCATGCCGTCCTGAAGCATATCCAGGTGCATGAGCATCTTGCCGGCCCCGTAGGCGGCACAGGAGACCGCGTCGTCCACGACCAGCGTACGGATGCCGGTGGAGCGCTCGATGAGGCGGTCGATACCGTAGATCAGGCTGCCGCCGCCGGACATGATGATGCCGTTTTTATCCAGATCCCCTACGAGCTGGGGAGGGGTACTTTCGAGGACAAGATGAATGGTCTCAAGAATGCGGTTCATGGGCTCGACAAAAGCCTCGATGAGTTCGGTGGAGCTGACCTTCACCGTCTTCGGCAGACCGTTGGAAAGGTCGCGTCCCTTGACCTCCTCAACGCTGATATCGGGCCTCTGGATGACGCAGCCGATGCTGCGCTTGAGCTCTTCAGCGGTACTGAGACCGATGAGCAGATCGTACTTGCGGCGGATGAACTTGACGATGGACTCATCGAAGCTGGTGCCCGCGACCTTGATGGACTGGCACTCCACCACGCCGCCGCCGGAGACGACCGCGACCTCCGTCGTGCCGCCGCCGATATCGATGATCATGTGCCCGTCGGCCTTGGAGATGTCCACGCCGGCGCCCATGGCGGTGGCAACAGCGGTCTCCAGCAGGTAGACCTTGCGCGCGCCCGCTTCGATGGCGGCGTCAATGACGGCGCGCTCCTCCACGCCGGTGATGGAGCTGGGCACGCAGGCCAGCACGCAGGGTTTGAAAAGGCTGAAGGAGGTGATGCGGCTGACAAGCTCGCGCAGCATCTGGGCGGTGATCTCATAGTCCGAGATCACACCGGCATTGACCGGATGAATGGCCACGATGTTGGCGGGGGTGCGGCCCAGCATTTTCTGGGCGTCCTGGCCGATCTTCAATATCTTGCCGCTGAACTTGTCCACCGCGACAACGGTGGGCTCCCTGGCCACAACGCCCTTGCCCTGCTCAAAAAGCAGGGTCGACGAGGTGCCCAGGTCGACGGCTATATCTCTCTCAAACAGATTCATGCTTTCTCTCCTTAATGCCTTGAGGCTGCGGCCCCCGCATATACGGCGGCACACCCGGCCTTCAGAAGCTCGGACGCACACGCGGAAAGCGTCGAGCCGGTGGTGACAATATCGTCAATGACCAGCACCCGCCTGTCCCGCGCCCTCTCCGACGCGCAGCAGACATAAGCGCCTCTGGCGTTTCGCCGCCGCGCCCCGGCATCATGGATGCCGGACTGGGGTCTGGTATTTTTGATCTTTTTCAAAAGCTGTTCACAGGGCAGGCCCAGTCTTTGCGCCGTCTCCTCCGCGAGGATGCGGGCCTGGTCGTAGCCCCTCGAGCGAAGGCGCCGGCGGCTTAACGGCACCCATGTGATAATATCGCAGGAAATGTCGGATTCGTCAATACATTTTGCAAGAAATTCCGCATAGGCCGCCCCGTAGGCCGTGACGCCGTGAAATTTGTAGCGCAGAAGCGAATCGCGCAGCTCATCCTCATAGCGAAAGGGCGCAACGCACAGCCGCACGCAGTCAAGCTCGCGGCGGATGCAGCTGTTTTCATACTTTTTGCGGCAGAAACGGCAGACGCCCTGTTCCTGTTCGTTCAGCAGCCTGTGGCACAGGGCACAGTGCGGCGGGTAGCACAGGCGCATAAGCCGGACAAAGAATTCCTTCATAGGCCGCAGAGCGCGCGCAGGCGCACACGCAGCGCCGTATAGCGCCGCACCTGGCGGAAATTGTCGATCATGCGTGTCGCAGCCGCGTCGTCCCCCACCAGGATCAGCAGCTCCTTTGCCCGCGTGACCGCGGTATAGAGGACGCTTCTTGTCATCAGAAGCTGGTTTGAGCCCGTCAGAGCAAGGATAACAGCACGGTACTCGCTGCCCTGGGCCTTATGTACCGTCACCGCCCAGGCGTGCTCAAGTTCCGTCAGCGCGTCAAAGCCGTAAGTGGCGAAGTGCCCGTCAAAGTCCACGGTCAGGGTGTCGTTCTCCGGGTCGATCCTGCGCAGGATCCCCATATCACCGTTATAGATGCCGGTGCCCGCCTCGGTATTGTTCGCGTTTTTCCAGAGAATATCATAGTTGTTGCGGATCTGCATGACCCGGTCGCCCTCGCGGAAAATCACGTCTCCGAAGGGCTTTTCCTTTTTCTCCGGCGCGGGCGGGTTCAGCGCCGCCTGGAGCATGCAGTTGAGGTTCACGGTGCCGGTCTCCCCCTTTCGCGTGGGAGAAAGGACCTGGATCTCCTCGGACGGGATGTGCATTTTGTTCGGCAGGCGCACGGCGCAGAGCTCTGTGATCGTCTCCACGGCGCTCGCGCCCTGCAGCCGTCTGAGGCGGAAGAAATCCCCCGTGTTTTCGGCGAAGTTCGGGTACTCGCCGTTTTTAATCATGTGGGCGTTGCGCACGATTCTGCTGCCGTCGCCCTGGCGGTGGATGAGCGTGAGTCTGCCGGTTGCGACCGTCTGGCTGCGGATCAGGGCGGAAAAGACATTTCCGGGGCCGACGGAGGGGAGCTGGTCGGCGTCCCCCACAAGAATGAGCCTTGCATCCGGCGGCAGCGCGCGCAAAAGCGCGTCCATCAGAAGAATATCCACCATGGAGCACTCGTCGAGCACCACGGCGTCACAGTCGAGGCGATCGTTTTCCTTCTTGGTGAAGACCACGCGGTCGCCTTCCTCGTCAAACTTGGCGCCGAGCAGGCGGTGCACGGTTGCGGCCTCGCGCCCGGTGACCTCGGTCATGCGCTTGGAAGCTCTGCCCGTGGGCGCGCAGAGCAGAGTCTTGAGGCCCAGTTCGTCGAACATGGCGAGGATCGCGCGGATGCAGGTGGTCTTGCCGGTGCCGGGGCCGCCGGTGAGCACCATGAGCTGGTGTTTCAGGGCAAGGGAAATGGCCTCGCGCTGATCGGGGGCATAGCTGATGCGCTGCTGCACCTCGAGCCTGCTTAACAGCTTTTCGACATTAAGCTTCTCCTTGAAGTTCCGCTTTGTCATGCGTGCAAAGGTCTCGGCAGCGTTGGTCTCGGCGTCATAGAGTTCGGGCAGATAGCAGGCGTTGACCCCGGCGATCGCCTCAAAGCGCAGCTTGTGTTCCTCGATGAGTTCCCCGATGCACTCGTCGGCTTCCCCGACCTCCACGCCGATAAGTTCCGCCGTGACGGCGGCGAGCTTCTCGCGCGGGATGAAGCAGTGGCCGTTGCCGGTGTTGTGGACAAGCTCGAAGAGCACGGCGGCGGCGATGCGGTTTTTGCTGTTGCCGCCCATGCCGAGGCCGAGGGCCATGGTGTCCGCCTCCTGAAAGCTGCCGCCGATGAGGCTTGAGCAGAGGACATAGGGGTTTTGGCGCAGCTCTTCCAGCGCCTTGTCCCCGTAGTATTTATACGCACGCAGAGCCAGGATCGGGCGAAGCCCGAAGGAGCACACAAACACCATCAGCATCCGCATCCCCGCCTGCTGGCGAAAGCTTTTGGAAATCTGCTGGGCCTTGGCCGAGCTGATGCCGCGGATCTCGCCGAGCTGGGCTGGCTTATTCAAAATCACGTCCAGCGTCTTGTCCCCGAAGCGGTCCACGATCAAAGACGCCGTGGCCGGACCCACGCCCTTGACCGCCCCGCCCGCCAGAAACTGGTAGATGGCGGGGGCGGAGGAGGGCAGAAAGCGCTGGGAAAACTCAGCCTTGAACTGTCTGCCGTGGACGCTGTGGGTCATCCACTCCCCGCTCAGGATCATGGATTCGCCGGGGGCGGCAAAGGGAAAGCAGCCGACTGCCGTGACCGTCTCGCCGCTGTCGGCGCGAAGACGGAGAACGGTGTAGCCGTTTTCCTCGTTTTTAAAGATGACCGATTCGACCGTCCCGGTCAGCTCCTGGTATTCCGGTTCCTGATCCATACACTACCTCATGGTTTTAGTCAATTTCGAAACACATGTTTCGAAATTGAGGACTCGCGCTTATCGCGCTCGGCTCGCGGGAGATCGCCGCGCTTGGTCGGCGCGAGGCCTCGCAGAGCTCGGCTTATGGTGTTTTTGAGGCGGCAAAGCTGCCTCAAAAACGAATTGTATTGCAAATGCTATTCAAAATAGGGCTTCAAAAACTGCCCGGTGTAGCTCTCTTCGCATTTGGCGCAGTCCTCGGGCGTGCCGGTGAAGACCAGATTGCCGCCCCCGTCGCCTCCCTCGGGGCCGAGGTCGATGACCGTGTCGGCCACCTTGATGACGTCCAGGTTATGCTCGATGACCACGACGGTGTTGCCCGCCTCCACAAGCTTGTTCAGGATGTTGATGAGGCGGTGCACGTCCGCGATGTGAAGGCCGGTGGTGGGCTCATCGAGGACATAGACGGTGGAGCCGGTGCTGCGCTTGGAAAGCTCGGTTGCGAGCTTGACGCGCTGGGCTTCGCCGCCGGACAATGTGGTACTGGACTGGCCGAGCTTGACATAGCCGAGGCCGACATCGTACAGCGTTTCGATCTTGTGAAGGATCTTCTGCTGATTTGAAAAGAAGCTGCACGCTTCCTCCACCGTCATGTCCAGCACGTCGGCGATGCTCTTGCCCTTGTACTTGACCTCAAGCGTCTCACGGTTGTAGCGCTTGCCGCCGCAGACATCACAGGGAACAAATACGTCCGGCAGGAAATGCATCTCCACTTTCACAAGTCCGTCGCCGGAACAGGCCTCACAGCGCCCGCCCTTGACGTTGAAGGAGAATCTCCCCTGCCCGTAGCCTCTGAGCTTTGCGTCCTGGGTGGAGGCAAAGAGGTCGCGGATATCGTTGAAAACGCCGGTATAGGTTGCGGGATTGGAGCGCGGCGTGCGGCCGATGGGGCTCTGGTCGAGGGCGATGACCTTGTCCACCCACTCCAGCCCCTCGATCCCGTAGCACTTGCCTGGACGCACCTTGACCCGGTTCTTTTCGGCGGCCAGGGTCTTGTACAGGATCTCGTTGACAAGGGAGGATTTTCCGCTGCCGGACACGCCCGTGACGCACACGAACTGGCCGAGAGGAAATTCCACGTCTATGCCCTTGAGGTTATTCTCAGCCGCGCCGTGGATCAGAAGCTTATGGCCGCTGCCCCGGCGCCTTGTCTCCGGGACGGGGATGGACTTCTTCCCGCTCAGGTACTGGCCTGTCACGGATTCCGGGCAGGCACAGAGATCGTCGATGGTTCCGGCAGCCACAACGGTGCCGCCGTTGACGCCTGCGCCGGGGCCGATGTCGATTATGTGGTCGGCGGCGCGCATGGTCTCCTCGTCATGCTCCACGACGATGAGCGTGTTGCCGATGTCCCGGAGCTGGCGCAGGGTGTTGAGAAGCTTTTCGTTATCGCGCTGGTGCAGGCCGATGCTGGGCTCGTCCAGGATGTAGAGAACGCCCGTGAGACTTGAGCCGATCTGGGTGGCAAGCCTGATGCGCTGGGTCTCGCCGCCGGAGAGCGTCGCCGCCGAGCGCGAGAGGGTCAGATAACCGAGGCCGACGCTTGTGAGAAAGCCCAGGCGGGCGCGGATCTCCTTCAGAATACGCTCGGCGATCATGCTGTCCTTTTCACTGAGAGTCAAATGGTCGATAAAGTCCAGCGCCTTCACGACCGAGAGGTCTGAAAAATCGGCGATGCTCATGCCGCCCACCGTGACGGCGAGGGCGGTCTTCTTGAGGCGGCGGCCATTGCACTCGGGGCAGTTGACCTCCGCCATGCACTCCTCGATATCGGCGCGCATGGACGGGCTCTGGGTCTCGCGGTAGCGGCGTTCGAGGTTGTTGACGATGCCCTCGAACTCGCGCTTGATGACGCCGTAGCCCTCCTGGCGCTCATAGCGAAGCTGCAGCGGCTCCCCCTTCGTGCCGTAGAGGATGGCGTC
The DNA here is from genome assembly GCA_045130755.1 of Candidatus Limivicinus sp. Lineage (GTDB taxonomy): Bacteria > Bacillota > Clostridia > Oscillospirales > Oscillospiraceae > Limivicinus. Next base: position 24,278 of record JBGUQD010000134.1, read on the forward strand.
CATGGCCTCCCGCGAGAGGTTCTTGAGGGGCTCCGTGAGCTTGAAGTGATAGCGCTTGGACAGCGCCTCAAAGTACATTTTGGATATGGAGTCGCCCTTGATGTTGTTCCAGCCGGAGGCGACGATGCCTCCCTCCATCACCGAAAGATTGGGGTTCGGCATGATGAGCTCGGGGTCCACCAGAAGCTGCACGCCGAGGCCGGTGCAGGTCGGGCAGGCGCCGTGGGGATTGTTGAAGGAAAACAGGCGCGGCGTCAGTTCCTCGATGGAGATGCCGCAGTCCTCGCAGGCGTAGTTCTGGGAAAAGGTCAAAAGTTCGCCCCCGCCCACGTCCACATACAGGATGCCGCCGGACAGGGCCAGGGCCGTCTCGGCAGAGTCCGTGAGCCGGCGGGTGATCTCGGGCTTGATGACCAGGCGGTCGACGATGATCTCGATGTTGTGCTTCTTGTTCTTCTCGAGACGGATCTCTTCGGCAAGGTCATAGATGATCCCGTCGACGCGGGCGCGGACATAGCCGGACTTCTTCGCGTCCTCCAGGACCTTGACATGCTCGCCCTTCTTGCCGCGGATCACCGGGGACAGAAGCTGGATCTTCGTCCCCTGCGGCAGGGCCATGATGCGGTCCACGATCTGGTCGATGGACTGCTGGCGGATCTCCCTGCCGCACTTCGGGCAGTGCGGCACGCCGACGCGCGCCCAGAGAAGACGCATGTAGTCATAAATCTCCGTCACCGTGCCGACCGTGGAGCGGGGATTCTTGGAGGTGGTCTTCTGGTCGATGGAGATGGCGGGGCTTAGTCCCTCGATATAGTCCACGTCCGGCTTGTCCATCTGGCCGAGGAACATCCGGGCATAGGAGCTCAGGCTCTCCACATAGCGGCGCTGGCCCTCGGCATAGATGGTGTCGAAGGCAAGGCTGGATTTCCCGCTGCCGGACAGGCCGGTGATGACCACCAGCTTGTCGCGCGGGATTTCCAGGTCAATATTCTTGAGGTTATTCTCCCTCGCACCTTTGATAAAGATGCTGTCTGGCTGCATAGATGTATCTCCTAAACGATGAGGTCGGCGGTTTTGCCGCGGGTAATCTGAATGAGCGCGTCGGGCGCCAGCTCCACCTGCGCGCCGATCTTCCCGGCGCTGACGGCAATGGTCTTCTGTTCAAGGCAGCTATCGTGATAAAAGGTCTCAAACTGCTTTTTCATGCCGATCGGCGAACAGCCGCCGCGCACATAGCCCGTGAGGGCGTTGATTTCGCTGACGTGGATCATGGCGATGGACTTCTCCCCTGCCGCCTTCGCGGCTTTCTTGAGGTCGAGCTCTTCGGCCACAGGGATCACGAAGACGTAGTTTTTCTTGCTGGCTCCGCGCGTCACAAGGGTCTTGAACACCTGCGCGGGATCAAGCCCCGTGAGCCTTGCCACCGTGACGCCGTCCACCGCCTCGTCCCCGTGGGGATAGGCATGCGCGGTATAGGGGATTTTTTTCTGTTCAAGCACGCGCATGACGTTGGTTTTCTGTTCCGCCATTTCCGAACCCCTTTGCCGTAATTTTCGTAACTGGTATAGTATAGCGCATTTTTGTTCCCGTTTCAAGTTTTCAAAGCGTTTTATCCTGTAAAATCTTTATGAAACGCAAAAACCGGGTCCCGAAGGACCCGGTAAGCCGTTCTCTTTATTTTTTCTCAAAGCGCTCCATGATGTTCTCGATGCTGTTGTCGAGCACCCGGAGCACCTTGTCGGTGGTGATCTCCTTGGGAAGCTGCATGCCCTGGTCCATCCACTGGGAGATGAGGCCGACGACGATGTTGGAATAAAACTCCACGATGAACTCAAAGTCCTGCCGGTCGATGGAGCGGTCCTCCGCCACGATCTCGGAGAAGCTGCGGATGCACTCGCGAAGCCTGCCCTTGATGTAGCGCAGCATGTACAGGCGGCTGTTGGAATTATAGACATTGAGGGCAAAGGTGGAGTTGTCGTAGAGGTACTTGAACCACAGGGTCACGTCGTGCTTCCAGTTGTCGTAGACCACCTCGCTCGGAAGATTGGCGTTCGCGTCTTCTTCAAAGACCCATTCGAGCAGATCGTACACATCGTCGAAATGGTAGTAGAAGGTCTGGCGACTGACCCCGCAGGTCTCCACAAGGTCGTTGACGGTGATGCGATCGATGGGCTTGTTGACCATCATTTTCTTGAGGGCGTCCGCAAGCGCCTTTTTCGTTGATGTCGCCATGGCGATTCCTCCAAAGCAATAATTATGAGCAGTGATTTTCTGTTATTGTATTATACCATATGTCATTCCAAAAGGAAACACTTTTTTCACATTTTTGCGATTATGTAAGTACAATTTTTCATATTGTCCAGTGCGGCGCTCTATGATAAAATGACGAGAAAGGAGGGATGATCCCATGACGATTCTGTGCTACGACAGATGCACCACCTGTCAGAAGGCGCTGAAATGGCTGGACTTAAAGGGTGCGGACTACACCGTGCGGCCCATCAAAGAGGAACACCCGAATGTGGACGAGCTTCGCGCGTGGTGGAAACAGAGCGGCCTGCCACTCAGGCGCTTTTTCAACACCAGCGGCATGCTCTACCGGGAGCTGGGACTCAAGGACAGGCTCGACACCATGAGCGAGGACGAGCAGCTTGCACTCCTCGCAAGCGACGGGATGCTGGTCAAGCGCCCGCTGCTGGTGAGCGACAGGGCCGTGATCCCGGGCTTTAAGGAAAAGGACTGGGAAGCGGTCATCTGATACAGGAAGCAGCTGAAGCAAAAACCTATAGGTTTGGCACAGTGTTCCAGCGTGTTCGCCGTGATGTTACCTGCGCCGATCAAGACCCATTTCTTTCCTGTTCGAGGAAAGAAACGGTTCTTGGACTCCAAAGAAAGTCGACCAGAGGAAGGATCCTCTGGACTCCTCTCTCAATCGGGGGAGTCTAAGGGCAAAACCAGGGTCGCCGCTATGTGAGTGAGGCGTGGTTTGGGTGCACCGCTTTCCGCTCATCCGCTAAGTTGCACTTCTGACGAACACAGTACCACGCAACCAAACCGCGGCTCGCCGTGCTCAAACAATGACCCGGGCAGCGCAGAGCGCGGATGGATACGCCACAAATGTATCGTCCTTCTGACCGGACAACAGAGTTGTCCGTCATCCGCGGGAGAAATGTCAGGACTCAGCAAATCTTGCCCGCGTTTGGCGCCCTTTTCTTTCTTACACCGGGCGCGGCACGTTCTTTCTTTTCGGCAAGGCGAAAAGAAAGAATGGGGGGCGCATTGCGCAGGTCACATCGTCTGAGCAGTGGTAAAGTGAAAATTAGCTTATAAGATCAGCACAAACTGAACATATCGTAAGCGCCCCGGCGAATCCGTACCATCCTGCGGATTCGCCGGGGCGCCGTTTGTTTTTTATTTTTTCTCGCCG
>JBGUQD010000135.1:0-4656 GCA_045130755.1 Candidatus Limivicinus sp.
CCGGGCCGCCGGGGGCGTCGGCCCCTACGGTCAGTTGCAAAATATGAGGCTATAGCACATTTTGCTATAGCCTCTTTCATATCCGTATTTAATATTCGCCGGGGTGCTTTTTCTCCCAGCGGCGGCGGGACTGCTCGCGGAAAAACTCGCGGCCTTTCGCCGTGGCGTCGGGCAGCACGTCGTCCTGCAGCTTCTTCTTGCCGCGCACCAGCGAGCGGATCACCCAGTAGAGCACCAGCCCCGCGGGCAGCGCCCCGGTCACCGCCGCGCCCAGAAGCCACAGGGAGGCCCGGTCCTCCGCCGCGCGCGCGGCGTTTTCCCAGTAGGGATATACCCAGGCGCCCGTGCGCATGGAGCGCTGCATCCGGTTTTTCAGCAGCCTGTAGAGCTGCGGGAGCTCAAAGCGGTAGGTGTTGACGAGGATGTTTTCGTTGTTTCCCGCCTTGTAGGGGAACTTGTCCGTCACCGAACCGTAGGCAAAGCCCTTGACGGGCTCGGCGGTCACAAGCTCATAACAGGAGACGGCGAGGATGCTGTCGATTATTTCCTGCGTGAGCTTGGAGTCCCCGGCGTAGAGCCGCCGGAAGGCGCTGTAGTGCATGAAGATGCGGCGCGTGTCACCGGAGGCGGCGCGGGAAAAGGCGTCCTGCTCATGCTCATAGACGCCCGCAACCACCATGGGGATGCCCTCAAGCGAAAAGCTGAGCCCGGCCACGTCCGAGGCGCCGAACAGCAGCCACGCGGTCTCTTTGTCCAGCAGCACCCGGTCGTCCATCACGTCGTTCGGGGTGAGGTAGCTGCCGCTGACAAGGCGCAGGGGGTGAAAGTCAAAGAAATTCCCGCCCACGGCAAAGACCTGCACCTCGCCGCTGCGCCGGCCGTTTGCGACCTTGACGGTGCCGGAGGTGCTCCAGGCGTCGGAATAAAGCCCTTTCTCGCGCTCCAGGTCGTAGGAGGCGCCCTTGAGCTTCTGGGCCATGTCGTTTCGGAACTTGTAGATCTCGTCCAGCTTCATGTTGAAGGTGGGCGGCATGTAGCAGGATACCTGGGCGAAGCTGCGTTCGCCGGTGCCCTGCCAGCGCTGGGCGGCCTTCTGGCTCGGCAGGCAGTTCGACACCGCCCACAGCCGCCACACGCACACGCCGCAGCAGACCGCGAGCAGCGCCGCCAGGGTGAGCGGCCAGTGCCTTAACAGCTTTCTCATGTCTGATTGTCCGCGATGCGCACCATGTCGCCGCTGGAAACGGGGGCGGAGCTGGTGGTGATGACGTAATCGCCGTTATTCAGATCGGCCACGACGGCGGAGTTGTTGTCGTCGTTTGCCAGCACTTCCACGCTCACGCGCTTTGCCGTGTAGCGGTTGCCCAGGGGCGAGCTCTTGACCTGCACGACCAGCACGAAGCGGCCGTTGTTGTCGCTCTTGATGGCGGAGTTGGGGACGATGATGTCGTAGTTTGCGCTCTTCTGGCCGACGGAGATGGTCATCTCCGCGCCGCTGGTCACGTCGCCTTCAAGGTCGAAGGTCAGCACCTTGTTGGTCTGGGGGTTCTTGGGGTCGGTGCGGATGGAGGTGAGGGTGGCGGTGACGCTGTTGCCCCAGTAGTAGTTGGAGATGGTGGCGGTGTCGCCGATGCGCAGCCGCTGGGCCTGGTCGTTGGTGACGGAGAAGGAGAGGGTGTGGCCCATGTCGGGCACCTCGATGGTGCACAGCAGCGCATCCTTGTTCACCGTGTCGCCCGCGGTGCAGTCGATGGTGTCGATGACGCCGGAGACATTGGCGGTGATGACGTTTTCTTCATCACCCGCGAGGGATTTAATTTTCTCCTGCTGGACGGCAATTTGATCTGCAATCTCCTGGAGGTCGACACCTGTGGATGCCACGTCGATGGAGTTCCGCTCCTGTGCGTAGGCGAGGTCGTCATAGGCTGCCTGCAAAGCAATATTTGCCGCCTCCTCGGCGTACAGGGCGTCCTCATATTCGCTCTGAAGCCCACCGGCAAGCCTGGTGTATTCCTCAAGGTAAGCATCGCGCTTTGCCATGGCTTCCTTGACTTTTTCGTAGTGTGAAGTGTCATTTGCTAAAGCATCGCGTTCGGATTCCAGATCGGCAATCTCTGACTCAAGGGTTGAAATCTCCTGCAGAATATAAGAAACCTTATCAGCGAGGCTATCCATTTTGCTCTTGGCTATTGCTGCACTCTGGGATGCTTCGTCGTATGCTGCCTGGGCTTCGAGCAAGGCAGTATATGCAGCATCTCTGTCATATTGTTCGTCTTCAAGCGGCGTATCAATCTGCGAAATCATGGAGTAATTGTCGCGCGCTCGCGCTACTTCACTTGACCAGTAATCTGCGTCTCCCTGGGATTGTTCATATTCAACACGAGCATTGTTGTAATCATCCAGTTCAGGAGAACTCTGTTTTTCGTCGCGTATAGATTCCTTTATTTCAATCTGTTCTGTTAACCGCTGGTATTCTTGCTCACGATCATTGTTATAGGCGGTTTCAAGCTCACGCACGTATTCCTCAGCATCTTGATAGCGCTGAAAAGCCGCTTTGGTGATGGGATCAGAAGTAGTGTCATAGAGCTTATTTTCTGCTTCTATACGTTTTTCCATTGCACGGTTGACTTCATTGATCGCGGATTCTATGGCGCGGTTATAGGTGCTGTAGTTAAGCGTAGGCACATTGAGAGCTGAACGCTGGTAATTGGCCTGTAAAGTGCGCAGCTTTTCCTTTGCCTGCTCGAGGGCGGTCTCGTCGCCCTGACCGAGGACGAAGAGCACGTCGCCGGGGCTGACTTCCTGGCCGACCTTGACCATGACGGAACGGATGGTGCGGATCTCCTTGGACTTGACCTGATGCTTGCCGGTGGCGGTGACGGTGCCGGTACCGCGAACCTTGGCGACAATGTTGCCGCTTCCCACCGCTGAGGTGGCGACCTCGGGGAGGGAGTGGTTCATGATGGTGTTGGAGAAGAAGGTCAGCACAAGCAGCACCGCCAGAAAGATAATGGCGGCGTCCTTGACCCATTCACGTTTTTTGACAGCAGTTTCCATGTTGCACCTCGAAGGAAAACAGTCATACCTTTAGCTCCCTTTGGAAAAAGGGAGCTGTCGCGGCGTGTCTCACGCAAGCGCCGTGACTGAGGGATCGATTGTAATACATATTGCGCAAATGGCTCGATCCCTCTGCCCCAGTTTGCGAACTGGGGCACCTCCCTTTCACAAAGGGAGGTAAATGGTGTATCATCCTTTCACGCTTCCCGAATTGGCAATGCCTTCGACCAGGTATTCCTCGCCGTGCAGGAAAAGCAGCAGGGACGGGATCATGTATACCGTGGCCATGGCGAAGGCAAGGCCGATCTCGCCGGTGTTGACCCGGGAGAGGAAGACGCTCAAAGGCTGGGCGTCGGAGTCCTGCAGCAGGATCAGCGGCTGCTCGACCATGTTCCAGTAGTCGATGAACACAAGGATCGCGATCGAGTACAGCGCCGAGCGGCACTGGGGCAGGCACACGCGGGTGAAGATCTCCCACTCGCCCGCGCCGTCGACCTTGGCCGCCTCGATGAGCGAATAGGGGATGCGCCGCATGAACTTCGTCAGCAGGAACACCGAGAACGGCGCGAAGATGCCGGGCAGGATGATCGCCCAGGGTTTATTCAATATCCCCAGCCACTCGCTGATCAGATAGTTCGGCACCAGCGTGACCTGGTAGGGCATGAGCATCAGAATGACATAGAAGAAAAAGATGCCGCTGCGGATCTTCCCGCGCCAGCGGGTGAAGCTGTAGGCCGCGACCGACGCGACCCCGACCTGCAGAATGACGATCGGCACCACCAGCAGAATGCTGTTCCAGAGCTTCAGCAAATACTCCGGTGACTTGATTAAGCCCGTTATGTACTGTGAGAGCGTCACCTTGTCGGGAATGAACTTGAGGTTCACCGTCTTCGACACAAAGCCGCCCTCCGTGGTGGAGAAGACCATGCCGTAGTTGGATTTGATCTCCGCCTCGGACATGAAGGAGTTTGTGATGGTCAGCACCGTCGGCAGCAGGAACAGCAGCGAGAACACAAGGCACAGCACGAACATCATGCCGCGGCCGAAGAGATGGCGCTTTCTGCCTCTGCGCGGATGTTTTTTCTTCATCCTTCCACATCCTTTCCGAAGGCGTCCTCGATCCAGAACAGCAGCGCGATCAGCACCACCATCACCAGCGCCATCACCACCGCCGCCGCCGACAGCTTCTGGTAATCCAGCGAGCGGAAGGTGTTGTTCATGAAGTGCTGGAGCATGTAGAGGCTTTCATAGGGGTAGTCGCCCGTGAGCAGATACACCTCGCGGAAGACCTTGAAGGAGTTGATGAGCGAGAGGATGGTCACGAACAGAACCGTGGGGGAGAGGTAGCGCAGCTTGATGTTGAAGAACTTGTATAAGGGGGAAGCGCCCTCGACGTTGGCAACCTCCAGCAGCTCTTTGGGGATGTTGGCAAGCCCCGCCATAAAGAGGATCATGTTGTAGCCGAGATTCTTCCACAGAAACAGCAGCATCACCACGATCATGCTGTATTCCGACTGCAGCCAGTCGATGCGCTTTGCCCCGAAGAGCATCAGAAACTCGTTGACCGTGCCGTTGTAGTTGAACAGCACCTGCCAGATC
>JBGUQD010000136.1:0-2321 GCA_045130755.1 Candidatus Limivicinus sp.
GATCTTCCAGCGTCTGCGGGAGCATGAGTACAACCCGGCACTGATGCAGCTCTATGTGGTTGGCGGCGGCGGGTGTCTGATCCGAAACTTCGGCAAGTATGACCGCCGCCGTGTCACAATCCTCGACGACATCTGCGCCACGGCAAAGGGATATGAGTATCTCGCCGAACGGTATCTGAAGAAGGGGGTGAAATTATGAGCATCCGATTCCACAAGCTCCGGTTCAATCTGGACAAGGAACGCGGCCGGGAGGCGTGGGACATTCTGCAAAGCGTTCCCGGTTCCCGGAACGCCTATATCCTCGACGCTGTGTGTGCATATGCCAGGCAGCTGACGCAGGAGGAAGCCTGCGCTGCCTTCCGGCAGCAGATTCTCGGCGTGATCCGGGCAGAACTCTCTTCTCAGCATGTAAATCCGCTGCCACTGCCCATCGAAAGCGCACAGGAAGACGACACAGCGTTGGATAATTTCCTCGAAAGCGCCTTCTGACCGCCAACTACCGAGAAAAATGACCGTCGTATGCCTGTCAGATTCCGGGAGAAATGGAACCGAAGAAACGGGGCTTATCATTCCCGCGCCGTCAAAAGGTGCGGGAATTGACACCCGCAGGGAGAAGCGCGCTTTTGAGGCGCTCACGGACATCGGAAGAACGGTGTCTGTCACCGTAGCAAGCAGGGAAAAACCATAGGCTTTTCCACTGCCGCATGAGTACGGCAGCCTTTGGGGAGCGCACTCCCCAATCCCCTTGGCATACAATCAGAGTATATCTATCACGGTATACCGTTATATTTTGAAAGACCGACAGTTTTCATGCTGCCGGTCTTTTGCTGTTTTAGGAGGAAAAATGAAAAGCACACAACTCAATTTTACGGTCTCAGCTGCAGAAAAGCAGCGGATCGCAAAGCTCGCCAAATCCTGCGGCTTGAAGCAGGGTGAGTATCTTCGGCAGCGCGCCCTCGGCTATGAGCCGAGGGCGTTTCCGCTTCCGGAGCAGTTTTGGTCGCTCCATGACGACCTGCTCCGCCTGCTGAAAAAGCCCATGTCCCCAGAACTTGAGGCAGAGGTGGAAAGCACACTGAATCGGTTTCGCGCGACCTTCTTCTCGCCCGGCGTTCAGACTCCGGAGGAGATCCGCTCGGAGCTGTCGGAGGTGTGAGCATGGCGACCACAGGCTTTTGGCCGGTGAAGGGCCGGCTCAAAGACGTGCTGGACTATGCGGAGAACCCGGATAAGACCATCGACCGCCGGTATCTGGACGACGATCTGGCACAGGCGCTGCGCTATGTCGAGAATCCCGAGAAGACCGATCAGCAGATGTACGTCTCTGCCATCAACTGCCGTGTGGAGGACGCCTACGCCCAAATGCAGGAGACCAAGCGCCGGTATGGCAAGGAAGGGCGGAATGTCGCCTATCATGGCTTCCAGAGCTTCCGGCCCGGAGAGGTCACACCTGAGGAATGTCATCAGATCGGTTTGGAGACCGCGCGGGAGATGTGGGGAGATTATGAGGTGGTCGTCACGACCCATCTCAACACAGATTCTCTGCACAATCACTTCGTCGTGAACTCCGTCTCCTGCAAAACAGGGCTGAAATACCACAATCATAAAAAGGATCACTACCGCTTGCGGGAGATCTCCGACAACATCTGCGTGGAGCATGGCCTGTCAGTCATTCAGAACGCCCGCTTCTACGGTGGGGAGAAGGGCGCCTACTGGGTACACAAAGATGGCAGGCACACCCACCGGGACATTCTCAATGAGGATATCGAATACTGCCTTTCGATTGCAGGCACATGGGATCATTTCGCGGATCAGCTTCGCGGTCTCGGCTACACCATCGACTGGCAGCGCTTCTCCGTCAAGGCAAAGGATTGGGAGCGCGCCGTCCGGCTGGATCGGATGGGCTATTCCAAGGAGAGCATTCGTCAGCGGCTGGTATCAAACATCAATTCCAACCGCTTCTATGTCGTGTGGAACAGCAATCTGCCGTATCGGCCGAAGGGCTTTCCACTGCTGAGCATCGAACAGCGCCTTGGATTTGAAATCACGCACTGCAAGCGCGCGGACGTTGTGATTCTGGACGTGATCTTCTATGCCGTGCTGAAACTGCTCAATCTCGCGCAGGACCCGGAGGCACAGAAGCAGAAGGTGCGTCCGCTCTCACCGTCCCTTCGTATGGAGCTGGCGAAGCTCGATCAGATCGACCGAGAAACGCGGCTGCTCGGAAAATACAACATCCATACGGACGTGGATCTCCACCGTTTCATGGATGACACAAGAGAACAGATCGCCCTGCTGGAGCACGACCGGCAGGGCTTTCG
>JBGUQD010000137.1:0-39514 GCA_045130755.1 Candidatus Limivicinus sp.
ATAATGATACCCCCTGATGTAGTACTTTCATTTTCCTACATCAGGGGGCTTTTGTCTATTGTCCGTTTTTCCTGGTTCGGTTCAAAAGCACAGGGGTATTATACTGTCATTATGTCATTCTGAGCAAAGCGAAGAATCCCGTACCAAGTGCAAAAAGTACTGTGATCAGCGGTTTTTCTGATACAGATACCACAGCCCCTTCAGCAGCAGCTCGCTGTCGACGATGATATCGGGGCGGGTGCAGCAGGGGATCACATGGGCTGCAAGACCGCCGGTGGCGACCACCGTGCAGGGATAGCCGAGCTCTGCCTCCATGCGGGCGATCATCCCGTCGATCATCGCCGCCGTGCCGAATACCGCGCCGGAGCGCATGCAGTCGACCGTGTTGCTGCCCACCACTTTCTTCGGCGGCAGGATCGACACATCGGGCAGCAGGCTCGTTCCCGCAGAGAGAGCGTTGTAGCTGAGCTTCACGCCGGGCACAATGGCGCCGCCGCGAAAGCAGTTGTTCTTGTCCACCACAGTGAGTGTCGTGGCGGTACCCATATCGACAACGATGGCAGGCGTGCCGTAGTAAGCTGCTGCCGCGACGCTGCCCACAATGAGATCGGCTGCCACGCTGCCCGGCTCGTCCACGCGAAGGTTCATGCCCGTCTTGATTCCGGGGCCGACGACCATCGCACGTTTTCCGATCAGCTTTTCCAGCGCGGTTTTCAGCGCCTCCGTCACCCGCGGGACAACAGATGACAGAATGCTGCCCTCGAATCCTGCGGGATCGAGGCCATAGAAATCCGTGATCTGCCGCAGCTTGATGATATGCTCGGTGGCGGTCTCGCGCATGTCCGTATGGAAACGGACGATGTTTTTGATTTCTCCGTTTTCTACCATGCCGATCACAATGTGGGAGTTGCCCACGTCAATGGCGAGTATCATTTTTAGCCCCCCTTTTTCCCGATGAAAAAGTGTTAGCAAAAAATATAATTCGTGTTTGCGGGAGCTTTGCTTCCACAAACACACCTTAAGCCGAACTGTGTGAGGCCTCGCGCCGACCAAACGCGGCTTGTCTCCCGTAAGCCGCGTGCGATAAGCGCGAGTCCCTGATATCGAAACCTGAGTTTCGATATCAATTGTTGACTCCGTGATGAGCGCTGGGGCTGTCGAGCTGGAGAGCCTTGAAGGTGTAGCCGTTGTTGAGTCCCCACTGGATCACACTCTCCACCGCGGAAACGCTGAAATCCTTGATGTCATGCTGCAGGACAACGGATACCTTGTGCTGCGCGCAGCCGTCCTTGATGTTCTTGATAACCTGACTGGTCTTTGTCGTCTCGCCTGCGTCGCCGGAGGACACGTTCCAGTCATAATACTGGTAGCCCATGTTGTTCATGGCCTGGGTGAGGCGGGACATGATGCCGGGGTTGAAGCTGCTGACCGTGTTGGAGCTGCCGCCGGGAAAGCGGAAGATGCGGGTATACTCGCCGGTCTGGGCCTTGATGATCTCCTCCATATTGAAGAAATCCTCAAAAAAGGCATATTCGCTGGAATAGATGGTGTTGTAGCTGTGCGAGGTGGTGTGTACGCCGATGCTGTGGCCCGCGCGAAAAGCCCGACCGATCTGGTTATAATACTTGGAGTCCTGGGCCGTGACAAAGAAGGTGGCCTTGACGTTATACTTGTCCAGCACGTCAAGAAGCCTGGAAGTGTATGGGCCGGGGCCGTCGTCAAAGGTGAGGTAGATGGTCTTCTCCGAGGGTGTGACCTCAGCAGGCATGGATACCGGCACCACCTGCACATGGCGCACGGCGCTCACGGTCTCGCCAAGTTCACTCGTGACGCTGTAAGAGATCTGATAGTCCCCGGTGACCCAGGGAACCACCTCACCCTCGGTGACAAGATACGCGCTCAGGTCGTTGCCCAGCTCGTCACGCACCGTGACGCCGGGATCGGTATACCACAGGCCGGCCTGCATGACGGTGTCGGCCTGACCCAGAAGCGTAATTTGCGGCGGCTGGTAGCTCATGTGCGAAAGCTCGCGCTCCACCGTGGTCACATTGCCGGAGCTGTCGCTGACAGTGTACTGCACGCGGTCGGCAAGTTTCAGACGCTGCACCTTGCCGGTGATATCTCCATCCACATTGTCGCGGGCGGTATAGCCCTCCTCGGCATAGCCGGTCATCCAGGTAGGGGAGTAGCCCTCGATGTGCTTGAGCTCAATGACGGGAGGCGTGGTGTCCACGACGGTCACATGACGCTCGACACTGTATTCCGAAAAGCCGTGCCGCGTTGTGTAGCGCAGCGTATAGGTACCGAGCTTTCCGGTATCCACACTGCCGCTGGTCTCGATCGGCAGATGCTCCTCGCTTTCGCCGAAGAGATTGCCTGCTGACACAGCGTATAAGCCGGGATCGTTAAAGACCGTGCCGTACTCGACTTGTAGTTCCTCGTCACCGTAGACGTAAAAGCGCACCGTGCGGTCGTCCACCAGCAGCACCGCTGCTGCCGTCAGCGAAAGCCATACCACCAGCACGAGCGCAACCACGAGACCCCGCCCTGTCCGTCTTCTTGTTTTCGTCGTCCCTGCCGTCATTCTCTGTCTCTTTTCTCTCTGCCAACAGGCATGTATTTCTGCGCTTATTATATACCAAATTTATCAGAAAAGATATGCGATTTGTAAATAATAAAAATATGTCAGTATGCCGCTGCTCCGTGTAAAGAAAGAGGGACTGCGAAAATGCTTTCACAGTCCCTATTTTCTTTCTTTGTGTACCGGTGGCTTTTACTTGGCCGGACGGCAGTACACCGTCAGCTCCTTCGTAAAGCCGGCGCAGGTGAGGGTAAGGGTGCAGGACTTGGGCAGGCTGCCGTCGTCGTGGCACTCCACATGCACGGCGTACTCGTCTGTGCTCTCGACCGTCAGGATGCTGGGGTTGGAGGATCTCCACTCGACCGCCAGACCCTGCAGTGTCAGCGGCATGACCTGGACCGTCAGATCGATCGGATCGTCCACCCAGATGGTGAAGTCCGACTGGATCTCATTGGTGAAGAACATGACTCGCAGGCCTTCGACCGTAGGCGTGGGCGTGGGAGGCGGCGTGGGCGGCTCTTCGATCGGCGGGATATACTCGGTAACGACCGGGGGCGTAATGACGGTCTGCTGCTGTTTGACGTCAGCCCCTTCAAGACTGGTGGTGACCATGACGATCACAGCCAAAACGACAGCGGCGACGAGGATCAGGCCGAAAATGATCTGCCATTTGGTATTTGTTTCTGCGCGCTCATAGGCGGCGGTACCTTTCACCGTCCCTGGTGTGGGACTGGGTGTGCGGCTGCTCTGGGTTACCCGCCGGGTGCCGCAGTTGGGGCAGCGGCTGCGCATGGAAGAAAAGGTCTCGCCGCAGCGACGACACTTCACTTCGGGGATCATGGGCATACGGGTTCCTCCGTTCTGTCTCAATTCCAAGAGGGTACAATGCTACGCGTAGATAATACATCTATTTTTCCTTTTCGTCAAGACTTGTCATGCCCAGGCAGCCCAATCTTACGCTGCTTTTTGACAGGAATTCCCCACTTTGGCTACAATTTGTCCCTGCATGTCCGGGCGCTGTACGCTTAGTATCCCCAATCCGGAGTATCTTTCCCCATTCGTGGCATCAGACAAAATGTGGCAGATTTCGAGCCCCGGAGTGTGCGTATTTTCATTGAAAAAAGGCATTAATCATGATAAACTGTTCTTATCAATCGATATGGAGGTTGTTGCCATGGCCAAGCAGATTACGCGCATCGTCCTGACCGGCGGCCCTGCAGCGGGCAAGACCACACTCATCAGCCGCATTCTCAAGGAGTTCAAAAGCGACGACGGCTGGAAGGTCATCACCATCCCTGAGACCGCGACCGAGATGATCTCCGGCTTCGGGATCGGGCCTTTCCCCAATTGCATGTCCATGGAGGACTTCCAGTATTATGTGGTGGCCGATCAGCTTCACAAGGAGCAGCTTGCCCTGAAGGCGGCCAGGGCTGTACCGGAGGAAAAGGTGCTCATCGTCTATGACCGGGCCGTGTTCGACGACAAGGCCTATGTATCGGACGAGTTTTTCACAAGCCTCATTGGCCAGTTCGGCCTGACCGAGGCCGAGCTTCTCAGTCATTATGACGCGGTGCTGCATCTGGTGACCTGCGCCAAGGGGGCCGAATACGCCTACAACTACGGCAACGCTGCCCGCTATGAGAGCATAGAAGATGCCCGCAAGGCGGACGACAACACCCTGCGCGCGTGGAGTGGACACCATGCTCTGTATGTGATCGACAACTCCGTGGACTTTGAGGACAAGATCAACCGTGCCGTCACCCAGATCTACCGCATTCTCGGCGAGAGCGCACCGGAGCCCGGCAAGCACAAGTATCTCGTAAAGATGCCCGACAGGGATGAGCTGAGCCGCAAATACGGTGCGCTTCCCATCGAAATGATGCAGACCTATCTCCTGTCTTCCGACCCGGAGATCGAGCGGCGTATCCGCCAGCAGTCTTCTCTCGACGACCAGCTCTTTTTCTACACCACCAAGCGTATCGGCGAGGACGGTACCCGCTGGGTGACCGAGCGGCCCATTTCCGAGAAGGACTATGTGTCCTATCTCATGGAAGCGGATCTGAGTCTCCGGAGTGTGCGCAAGCTCAAATACCGCTTCGAGTATGGCGGCCGGCGCATGGAGCTGGATGTCTATCCCTTCGCCAATGACCGCGCCATCTTCTTTGCCTACGGGGCAGATCCGGTCAGTCTGCCGCCGGAGATCGAGGTCATCCGCGAGGTCACGGGCGATCCCTACTACAAAAACCGCGCCTTTGCCGACCGGCAGAGCCTGTAAAAAGCCCTGTATTTTCATTGACAAATCGGGATTCACACCATATAATTTATCATCGGCGAACGGCGGAGGCACGACGCTTCCGCCGTTTTTTCAATTCACAAATATTCAGTTTACTCAAGGGGCGTGGATTTTTATGAACACAGTCACAGATACCTTCGGCAGCATGGTCTTTAACGATTCGGTCATGCGCGCGCGCTTGCCCAAGGACGTGTTCCGACAGGTCCAGCGCTCCATGAATGAGGGCAAGCGTCTCGACAGCACCGCCGCCACGGTCGTTGCCAACGCCATGAAGGACTGGGCCATCGAAAAGGGCGCGACCCACTATACCCACTGGTTCCAGCCCATGACCGGCATCACCGCCGAGAAGCACGACAGCTTCATCTCCCCAGTGGACGGCGGCAAGGTCATCATGGAGTTTTCCGGCAAGGAACTCATTCAGGGTGAGCCGGACGCAAGCTCCTTCCCCTCCGGCGGCCTGCGCGCCACCTTCGAAGCCCGGGGTTACACCACCTGGGACCCCACCTCCTATGCCTTCATCAAGGACGGCGTATTGTGCATCCCGACGGCCTTCTGCTCCTACGGCGGCGAGGCGCTGGACAAGAAAACACCGCTGCTCCGGTCCATGGAAGCCATCGGCCGCGAAGGCCTGCGTGTTCTGAAACTCTTCGGCAACGAAGACGTTACTTCCGTCAGGACTACCGTCGGCCCCGAACAGGAGTATTTTCTCATTGACAAATCTGTGTATGAGCGGCGCAAGGATCTCATCTACACCGGCCGCACGCTCTTCGGCGCCCGCCCGCCCAAGGGTCAGGAACTGGACGACCACTACTTCGGCTCCATCAAGCCGCGCGTGCAGGCCTTCATGAAGGAACTGGACGAGGAGCTGTGGAAGCTCGGCGTCATGGCGAAGACCGAACACAACGAGGCTGCCCCCGCCCAGCACGAGCTGGCCCCCATCTACACCACCACCAACATCGCCGCCGACCATAACCAGCTCACCATGGAGCTCATGCAGCGCATCGCCAAGAAGTACGATATGGTGTGCCTGCTGCACGAAAAGCCCTTTGCGGGCGTCAACGGTTCCGGCAAACACAACAACTGGTCCATCACCACCAATACCGGCGTGAACGTCTTTGAGCCCGGCGAAACGCCCGCCGAGAATGCGCAGTTCCTGCTGTTTCTGTGCGCGGTGATCCAGGCGGTGGACGACTATCAGGATCTCATGCGCATCTGTGTTGCCTCCGCGGGCAACGATCACCGTCTCGGCGCGGCCGAGGCGCCCCCGGCCATCGTGTCCATCTTCCTCGGCGACGAACTCAGCTCTATCCTCGACGCCATCGAAAAGGGTGCCCCCTACGGCGCCCGGGAGAAGGAGCTTTTCAAGGTGGGCGTGCATGTGCTGCCCAAATTCCCCAAGGACACCACCGACCGAAACCGTACCAGCCCCTTCGCCTTTACCGGCAACAAGTTTGAATTTCGCATGCTGGGCGCGTCCCAGTCGATCTCCGGGCCGAACGTGGTGCTCAATACCGCCGTGGCCGAGTCTCTGCGTCAGTACGCCGACCGGCTCGAGCAGGCCGAAGATTTCGACGCCGAACTGCACGACCTCATTCAGGAGGTCATCCGCAAGCACCGCCGCATCATCTTCAACGGCAACGGATACGGCGAGGAGTGGACGAAAGAGGCCGCCCGCCGGGGCCTGTGCAACTACCCCTCCACCCCCGACTGCACGCCCGAGTACCTCGCGCCGAAAAACGTGGAGCTGTTTCTGCGCCACCGCATCTACTCCGAAGCGGAGCTTCACGCAAGATGCGAGATGAAGCTCGACGCCTACTGCAAGGTCATCCGTATCGAGGCGCTGACCATGCTGGATATGCTGTGGAAGGACATTCTGCCCGCAGCCTCTGCCTGCACCGGAGATCTGGCCCGCGCGGCCAATGAGAAGAAGGCTCTGCTGCCCACGGTGGATGTGGGCTATGAGACAAAGATCGCCGGGGAACTCAGTGCCCTCATGTCCTCCGCTGCGATCCACGGCCGCGCGCTGGAGGCCGCCATGGACGGGCTCAGGAACCCGCATGACACCTATGCCGCCGCACGATACTACCGCGACCGGGTCTTTCCCGCCATGCTCAGCCTGCGCGATGTGGTGGACGGTATGGAGCTGCGCTGCGGCGCAAAATACTGGCCATACCCCTCCTACGGGGATATTCTGTTCAGTGTAAAATAAACGACTTCGGGAACCGCGGCCTTGCTGCGGTTCCTGTCGTAAACAGGAGTCGACATGAAGAAAATCCTTGCTCTTTTGCTGATCCTCTCCCTGCTGCTTTCACTCTCTGTGACGGCATCCGCAGCGGACGAACGAAGCACCGAGTGCGACAATGTGATGCTCACCGTTACGGGCTGCTGCACGACCCCCGGGGCCGACGGCGCGCCGCGGCTGACGCTCTTTCTCTCTGCCGGAAACAAGAACGATTCGCCGCGCGAGGTGCATGCCGACGGCTGTATTGTCGGCCCTTGCGAGGTGCCGGTCAATCTCTCGCTGACGCTCGATGCCTGGGAGAGCCGGGAGACGATGCTGGTCATTCCGCTTGCGGCGCTGAAGTTTTTTGATTTGTCTGGCTTCCTCCTGGACTATATACGCCTGCGGATGTCCGTCTCCGGTGCGGACGGGACGGTGGCATTGGCCGCACCGCTCACCCTGCACACCGGAGAACTTCCAAAGCC
The DNA here is from genome assembly GCA_045130755.1 of Candidatus Limivicinus sp. GTDB lineage: Bacteria > Bacillota > Clostridia > Oscillospirales > Oscillospiraceae > Limivicinus. The sequence continues at coordinate 7,581 of JBGUQD010000137.1, forward strand.
GGAGCGGCAGACGGGAACGGAGGACGAGCTTTTCGCCCGCTTCGGAGCACGGGTTCTCGCATTGGGCGCGGACTTTGACGGGCGCTTTTCCACTGCCTGGTTTCTGCTTGAAAACAACAACGACTTCCCCCTGCACCTTGCCGGCAGCGCGGAGGGGGCGCTCTTTACCGGCTGTATGGCGCGGCCGCACACCCGACTCGTTTTTCGCCTGGACTTCCCGGCAGATGCTTCGGCGGGCGGGCGCAGCTTCACGCTCCGCTGCTCGCTCACGGGTTACGCCGACGGAACGGAAAAGCCGCCGGTCGACATGGCGTCTTTCCGGGCGGAGTTGACCCTGAAAGAGGGAATGATCACAGTCGACGGGGTGGAGAGTGAGAACGACCAGAGCTATATCGCCCGCGTGGGCTTGCGGAATTTCAACTATGACGAGTGCCTGCCCCTCTTCGAAGTCGACCCGGACGCGCCCGTTCTGCCCGTGCGGGAGAGCGGCCTTGTGAGCCTTGCCTGCTGCGGCGGGTACGAGGTTCTGGCAGGGGAGGAGCGCATGGAGGGCACGCGCACTGTGCTGCCGCTGACTCTGCGCAGCTTCACCGGCGAAGCACTCACACTGAGCGTGAGTCCGAACGCGGACGCGCTGTCCCTGCCCTGCCTCACGGCCGATGCGCTGAAAGCGCCGGCAAACGGCAGCGCGGCGGCGGACTTCGTCTTTGACGCCTCCGGCCTTGCCTACACGCCTTTTGCGGGAACGGAGGATCTCGGCTACGGTTTCACCCTCAACGTCGGACCCGCGTCCGATCCCGGACGCGCATACGGCACTCACCCCGCGGAGGGAGTCTGTGCCGCCGATAAAATCGAAGCGCTGCAGCCATGCGAATTTGACGAGGCTGCGGCCGGAGGACTGCGCATTCAGCTTCTCGGGCTCGATCTCTCGGACGGCCTGTCCGTATGGCTGCGTGTGAGAAATGACAGCGATTCTGCACTTTCCTGCGGCGATGCCCGCACAGAGGGCATGCTCAACAGCTCGGTCGTGAGCTTCGTAAACAGCGGCAGCCGCATCCCGGCGGGGGCCGACTGTCTGGTGCTCCTGCGTGCGGCGGAATTTGACGAAGACGGCACAGCCGATCCTTTCGCGTATCATCTGCCGGCCCTGTCCGAGCTCAACACCCTGAAGCTTCGCCTCGGCCCCGAAGAGGACGCATGCAGCGTGACGGTGATGTTCCAGCACAACGGGAACATTATGCTGGCGTCAGCTTCCGTCGCAAAAGTGGAAATTCCCGAAGAATAAACCGAAGAAGGAAGAAATACGATGCAGCCAAGATTTGAACAGGAGATCCTCATTCCGCCCAGCGCCTGTGACTACAGCGGAAAGCTCGGCTATGCCGGGGCCTTCGCGGTGCTGATGGATCTTGCCACCGAACATGCCGAGCGCCTCGGCATCGGACTTGCTGCCATGAAAGCAAAAAACCGCTTCTGGGTCACGGTGAAAACGAAGATAATCTTCTATGAACGCCCCGCCGTGAGCGAGGCGGTAAGGCTCATCACCTGGCCGGAAAAGCCCGGCGCAGTGCGCTGCAACCGCAGCTATGAGATCCGCCGCGGCGATGAGCTGCTGGTCGCAGGCCGGACCGAGTGGGCTGTCATGAACACCGAATTAAACACCATTGCCCCGGCCACCGACCTCTTCCCGGCTGAGCTGGACTATATGAGCGGCTCCTCTGTGTCTGAGTCCTTTGCCCGCATTCCCGCCCGCTTTGACGGCTCGGAGCCTTTTACCTCCTACACCGTGCGCTCGACGGACATCGACCTCGGCGGTCATATGAACAACGCCGCCTACCCCCGTGCTCTGTTCGGGGCCTTCTCCACAGAAGAGCTGGAAGCCATGCAGGCGCGCAGCATCGACCTTGTTTTCCGCGCCCCCTGCTACGAGGGTGAGGAGCTGACATTTTACAGAAAGGAAAGCGAGGGCGTCACCGATCTCCGCGTTGCCCGCGGGGACGAGACCGTGCTTCTTGCCAGAATCGCAAAATGAAAGGCATCAAGACGTTAAGCCTGCTCTTCGGCGTGTTTATGGGCCTGATCTGCTGGGCAGTCCTCCACTTTATCTACCCCGGGGATGCGTGGATGGCCATCCCCACAGGCATCGGCTGTGCGGTCGCCCTGCACGCGGTGATTCAGGCCGGATTGTATTTGGAGGAAAAACGCTACCGGAGGGCACTGGCGGCCTTTCCCGAGCCCGCGCTCTTCTCCTGCGAGGCGGTAAACCGCGCCGGACAGGATCCGAAGGGTGCGCGCCTTTACATCTTCCGCGATCGGATCGCGCTGCTGCAAATGGGGAACAGGCCGTATCAGACTCTGACAAAGCCGTTGTCTGAGCTCCGAAATTATCGTCTGGATCAGGCACCCCCGGTGCTCACACTCTGCTTTGACGACGGGCAATGGCAGCTTTTCCTCATCACCGGGTACGAAGACGTGCAGACTGTTCTGCGCGATTCCATGGAAAACCGAGATAAATGACAGACACCTCCCGGCCTTTTGAACCGGGAGGTGTTTTGCGTGATCGAATTTTATTCGCCTTCGAAAAGCGGGGTGGAGAAGTAGCGCTCCGCGGTATCGGGCAGGACGGTGACCACCGTTTTGCCTTTGCCGAGCTTCTTTGCAAGCTTCAATGCCGCCGCAACATTCGTGCCGCTGGAGATGCCGACCATAAGGCCCTCTTCCTTTGCCAGGCGCTTTGCGGTTTCCAGCGCCTCCTCATCGGTGATGACACAGATATCGCTGTAGATCTCCTGATTCAGGATCTCCGGGATGATGCCGTCGCCGATGCCCATCTGAATATGGGTCCCAATGGAGCCGCCCGCGAGGATGGCGGCGTTCTCCGGCTCCACGGCCCAGATCTCCATATCGGGGTTTTGCTCCTTCAGCACCTCGCCGATGCCGGAGATCGTGCCGCCGGTGCCGATGCCGCTGCAAAAACCGTGGATCGGGCCGCCGACCTGCTCCAGAATCTCCTGCGCGGTGTAGCGAATGTGCGCATATTTGTTGTCGGGATTGGAAAACTGCTGAGGGATAAAAACCTTGGGGTCAGCCTCACGCATGCGCAGGGCGGTCTGCAGACATTCTTCGATGCACTTGCCGATGTCGCCGTCGTCATGTACAAGGCGCACTTCCGCTCCGTAGTGGTGCACGAGCTTGCGCCGCTCGAGACTCACAGAGTCAGGCATGACGATGACCGTTTTGTAACCCTTGATGGCGCCGACCAGCGCAAGGCCGATGCCCTGGTTGCCGCTGGTGGGCTCCACGATCACGGAGTCAGGGCTCAGAAGCCCGGCTTTCTCAGCCTCCTCGATCATGTTGAGCGCCGTGCGGCTTTTGATGGAGCCGCCCACGTTCAGGGCTTCCACCTTTACCAGAATTTCGGCGCTGTCGGGAGCGGGCAATTTATGGAGACGGACCATCGGGGTATGCCCCATGGCCTCGAGGATGTTGTTGTAAATCATATTCCGGTTACCTCACATACAAGCTTCAGCAAAAGCGAAAACATTATAGCAGATTTTTAGTTTCTTGTCACCCTGTTTTCTTCTTATTCTATGCTGCCGTGGATACAATTGACTTTATGCGCCCTGAATGGTAAATTAAAGAAAAAGGAGGGGAACGGACCATGAAGCTCCATGTGCTCCATTGCGGCTATATACGGCTCGACGAGACGGCAGCTTACGGCAACCGTGTCGATCTCAAAAACACAGCACGGCAGCTTCTGATCCCGGACAGCCGGCGTCTGTCCCTCCCGGTAAGCTGCTACCTGATCGAACATCCGCACGGCCTTGTGCTGGTGGACACCGGCCTGAGCCGGGAAGTGAGCCCGGAGGGCGTTTACAATGCGAAGGCAGCCGCCGCGGTTCTTCCTCCGCAGCTTGCGGCGCTTTACCATCCTTATGTCCCGGCGGGCATGACGGCGGCGGAACAGCTCAAGGCCATGGGCATACGGCCCGAAGACCTCAGCCTGATCGTGCTGACACATCTGGACGCGGACCATGTGATGGGGCTGAGAAGCCTGCGCGGGGCAAAGAAGATCCTTCTGCCGGAAGATGAGTATTTTTGGTCGTGCCGGACGGTGTACAAAATGCGCCAGCCCTGGAAGCTCTGGATGGGCGAGAACATCACGCGGGAGTTTTACCGCGGCTCACCCCTCGGCCCGAACCGCTGGGCCATCGACGTGTTCGGCAATGAGAGCCTGCAGCTTGTCAACGTTCCCGGGCACACGGACGGGCAGGCCGCAGTCGTGGTGCGCTCCGGCGCCCGTTTTGTGATCCTTGCAGCCGACGCAGCCTTTTCCCCGCGAAACTGGCGGGAAAGCATCACGCCCGGCTACGGCTTTGACCGGCGGCAGCAGCTTAAAAGCCTGCGCTGGCTTGCTGAGGTGGAAAAAGAACCCGGCTGCGTGAGAATCCTGTGCAGTCATGACGCGGATGTAAAGCCGCAGGTGATTGAATTTTAGGAAGGTGTGTGCATGACAGAAGACCGTCGCTATCATTTCATCGACGCGCTGCGCGGCCTTGCGCTCATGAACATGCTGGCCTATCATTTTATGTTTGATGTGAATGTGGTCTACGGGCGGGACCCGGAGTTTTATCTGCGCCCGTGGGCATACGTCTGGCAGCAGTATATCTGCTGGTCGTTCATCCTGATTGCGGGGCTGTCCTTCCACTGGGGCAGACGACACAATCTGCGCCGGGGACTCTTCTTCAACGCCTGCGGCCTGATCATCACGCTGGCAACGCTCCTTGTCATGCCGGATGAGGCGATCTGGTTCGGTATCCTGAACTTCATGGGCTGCGCCGTACTGCTGACGATCCCGCTGGAAAAGGGGCTGAAAAAGCTTCCGCCCACCGGGGGCCTTGTAGTGTGTTTTATTCTGTTCCTGCTATTAAAGCGTGTGGACGTCGGCTATGTCGGTCTGGGACCTGTTCAGTATCGTCTGCCTGCGGAATTGTACCGTTTTCGCATCCTTGCCCCGCTGGGCTTTCCCGACCCAGCCTTCCGTTCCAGCGACTATTTCCCCATGCTGCCCTGGTACCTGCTGTTCCTGTGCGGTTGGTTTCTGGGAAAACTGCTCCCGCAGAATGAGCGCCTCCGGCGTTTGGCGCGTGTGAAGATCCCGCTTCTGTCCGCCGTGGGCAGAAAGACCATTTGGATCTATATGCTCCATCAGCCGATTCTGATGGGCATCTGCATGCTGCTTTTCGGATGGTAATAATATTGATATCAAGAAACCGCGCTGCCCGGATCTCCCGGAGCAGCGCGGTTTCTTACAATCGCAGCGTCAGGTTGTTGAGCCCGTAGGAATTGAGATAAGAGGCACTTTTCGCCTCGGCCATCACGAGCCGGATTCCCAGGTGGGCGGTGGGATCGTCGTGCCGGTGCAGATCAATATAATGGACGGGGTTAAACTGGGCACAGTTGTCGCGAATGCGGATCAGGCCTGTTTCACCGCGAAATACCAGACGCACATCGACACTGTGCTGTTTCCTGTCCTGGAAGCCGTAACGCACAATGTTGCAGCAGATTTCCTCGATGCACAGACCCACAAGAAAGCTCAGGCGTTCAGACCGGCCATGGCTGCGGCAGAAGGACGCAGCGCCCTCGGAGACGGCTGTCGCATCCTGAAGAGAGTGCACCGCACGTTCAAAGCACTCGCTCGGCGCGGCGCCGAACGCAGGGGAGAGCAGGGCAAAGTCCTCGGCGCTCAGGCGCACACGCTTGTTGATACGCCAGACGTGCAGGCAGATGAACGCAAGCGCTGCGCTCTCGCCGCACAGGAATGCAAGCCATACGCCGTTTGTGCCGATCACGGGACTCAGAAGCGAAGCGGCCAGGGCCGGAAAGACGAAGTTCTGCAGTACGGAGAGAATCTCCATCAGCCTGACGCGCCCGATACCCTGGTAGTAAAACTTAAAGCCGGTATTGAGCGCGCAGGGAACCAGACACAGGGAGAACAGACGCAGCCCCCGGGAGGCAAGACGCAGAGCCGCCGGGGCGTCGTCAAGGAACATGCTCACAAGCGGCGTTGCCGTGAGCAGCACCAGGACAGTCACCACCGCAAGTACCGTCACCGCGTAACGGCACATGGTCTTCACCAGCGCATACAGGGAGGAGCGGTCCTCGTCGGTTGAGAACATGGCGGCCAGCATCAGCGCAACGGAGGCGATGCCGGAAGAAAAGGCATAGCAGAAATTGCTGACTGTGGAAACCGCCGAGTAAGCCGCCACGGCCATGGTGCTGCCCACGTCACGGAGGATGCGGTTGAAGAGGAAGACCAGCAGCACCAGTGAGAACTGATTGATCACCGTGGGAAAGCCTTCCACAAGAAGGGCATGCAGCGTGTCGCGGCGAAGGCCGCTCTGGCGCAGGTGGAACAGACAGTCTTTTTTGAAAAAGTATCCAATGCCGACCAGCACCGCCACATAGTAGCTCAGGCTTGAGGCCAGGCCCATGCCGAAGGTGCCGCCGTGAAAAACCAGCACATTCAGGAAATCAAAGACCACATCGCTTACCGTCATGAGCAGGACCGCCGCTACCAGACGTTTGCGGCAGCCGGACATCTGCATGTAGGGTACCATGATCTGCGCGGCCAGAAATGCGGGAACTCCCAGCATAAAGCCGATGAGATAGTCCTTCGTGAGCCTGAAGACCGGGTTGTGAAGCCCTGGTTCACCTGCACCCAGCAGAGTAGAGATGGGGCCGGCAAAGCACAGCACCACCGCAAGGCCCAGCACCGCAATGACAGCCGTCAGCGCTGCCGATACGGTGAAACAGGCGTTGGTACCGTCACTGTCACCGCTGCCCATGGTTTTGCCGCATATCACCTGCACGCCCGCTGAAATCATCGCGCCCGGTGCGGCGAATGCCAGCAGCACCGGCTGTGTAAAGCCATAGGCGGCCATGGCTTCGGTGCCAAGGAACTGACCGATCATGATGCTGTCAATGAGCATGCACAGCGTCACCGTCATGGACGAGACGATCTGCGTCACCATCATCTGTTTGAACAATTTGCGGATCATAAGCGCCTCCGGGGAAATGGGGGACCTGAATTATCGTAAAAAGCATTGTAGCAAAAACAAACCCAATATGCAAGCACGCATCAATTTATATTGCAATCACGAAAAAGTATGATAGAATATTCAACCACGAAACTTTGATTTTGACGGAGAACAGCCATGGAACAAAGCTACTCGCCCCTCTGCCCGCTGTATAAAAAGTGCGGAGGCTGCCAGCTTCAGCATCTTCCTTACGCCGAACAGCTCCGGCGCAAACAGGGGCGCGAGATCGCTCTGCTGGGCAAGTTCGGGCACGTGGAGCCCATTATCGGCATGGATGATCCCACCCATTATCGCAATAAGGTCTGCGCCGCCTTCGCGCTGGATCAGAAAAAGCGTATCGTCTCCGGCGTCTACCAGCCGGGCAGCCACCGCGTTGTGCCGGTGGACGACTGCCTCATCGAAGATGTGACCGCCGACCGCATTATCGTGGATATCCGGAACATGCTGCGCGATTTCAAGATCCTGGTTTTTGACGAGCGCAGCGGCCGCGGCTTTCTGCGCCACGTGCTGGTGAGGCGCGGGTTTGCGAGCGGTGAGGTCATGGTCGTGCTGGTCGCCGCCTCGCCCATCTTTCCGACGCAGAAGCCCTTTGTGAAAAAGCTTCTTGAACTCCATCCTGAGATCACAACCGTCGTTCTCAATGTCAACGACCGCTTTGGTCCCGTCGTCCTGGGGGAGCGGGAGAAGGTGCTTTACGGCCCCGGCGTGATCGAAGACACTCTCTGCGGGCATCGCTTCCGCATTTCACCGAGCTCGTTTTATCAGATAAACCCCGTGCAGACTGAGGTCCTGTACGGCAAGGCGGTGGAGTTTGCCGCACTCACCGGAACCGAGACAGTCCTGGACGCCTACTGCGGCATCGGCACGATCGGCATTACAGCCAGCGGCAGCGCAAAACAGGTGATCGGCGTGGAGCTAAACCGTGATGCGGTTAAAGACGCCATCGCAAACGCAAAACTCAACGGGCTTAAAAACTGCTGGTTCACCGCAGGGGATGCGGGAGAGTACATGCAGGGGATGGTGCGCGAGGGCTTTAAGCCCGACGTGGTGTTTATGGACCCGCCCCGCGCGGGCAGCAGCGAAGCCTTTTTAAACGCGGTGATTAAAACCGCGCCCTCCCGTGTGGTCTATGTCTCCTGCGATCCGGAGACCCTGGCGCGGGATCTGAACGTTCTCACCGCCGGCGGATACAAGGTACAGCGCATCCAGCCGGTGGACATGTTCCCGTACACGGAGCACGTCGAAACGGTATGTTGCTTGTACCACCAAAAACGAGACTTCATTTCAGTGCCTTACGAGCCGAGGAATGCGGACTATCTGAAAAAGAATAAATCAGAATGACGACTATATATTTGTGGAGAAGAAGTCATGAGTTATCTTGAAGAATATTACAGCAACTATGATGAAGAAGGGCGCCTTCTTTCCCGTCATGGGCAGGTGGAATACCTGACCACAATGAGATACATAGAAGAATGTCTGGAAGGCATTTCAGATCCAAGCATCCTTGAAGTCGGAGCAGGAACAGGCCGCTATAGTGTGACATTGGCAAAGCGGGGGCTCAATGTGACTGCGGTTGAGTTGATTGAGCACAATCTAGGAATCCTGAGATCCAAATTAGATGGTACGGAGCCTATCACAGCAATCCAAGGAAATGCTCTGGAGCTGTCCCTATTTCCCGATAATTCTTTCGATCTGACCATGCTGCTCGGTCCGATGTATCACCTATACACGAAGGAAGAAAAGTTTAGAGCTCTTTCCGAAGCAGTGCGAGTGACAAAATCAGGCGGTCATATTCTGGTGGCATATTGTATGAATGAACCGACCGTCATTCAGTATGTATTTGGTTTGAACCATCTGCACGAAGTGATGGATCTTAATATGCTGACCGCTGACTGGCATTGTATCAGTGAGCCCAAAGACCTATTTGAGATGGTGAGAACGGAAGAGATTGCGGAACTGGACGCAGCCGTTCCTGTCAAAAGGATCAAGCTGATCGCCACAGATGGTGCAACGAATTACATGCGAGAATACATAGACGCTATGGACGATGAGACGTTCAGCAAATGGATGGAATATCACTTCACGATCTGCGAACGGCAGGATCTGATCGGAGCTTCCCATCATACGTTGGATGTGCTCCGAAAAGAGTGACAAATTAGTCTCTGGTGGTACAAACGAAATCCAGTTGAAACGGTATGCTTCTTGTCGCGTAATTGATGCAGCGACGCGTGAAATATGCGGAGGAACAAATTGAACGTTATTGATGCTATACAAAACAGACATAGTTACAGGGGAAAATATAAAGACATATCTGTACCGAGAGCGGATCTGACAAAAATCATGCAGGCCGGACTCTCGGCTCCCTCCGGTTGCAATAAGCAAACGACATCTTTGATCGCGGTTGATGATCCGGAGATTTTGGAAAAGATTCATCAAGTAATTGATCCACCCGTTGGAGAGACGGCACCCGCGGCCATTTGCGTTCTCGCACAGAGGATTCATGCGTACCGGGATAAATGCTTTGCTGTACAGGACTATTCCGCGGCGATTCAAAACATGCTCCTTGCCATCGTGGACATGGGATACCAGAGCTGCTGGTACGAAGGCCACATTACCGATGACGACAGGATATGCGACAAGATGGCGCAAATACTCCATGTGCCCGACGGCTATGAATTGGTCTGCTTTCTGCCGGTTGGAATTGCGGAAGGCGATCCGGTGCCGCCAAGGAAGAAAGCGTTTGAAGAAAGAGCCTGGTTCAATTCTTTTCCGCAGGATTGAGGTTTGAACTATACGACTGCAGAATACCGCAAGACACTCTGGAGCGCCGCGGCATGTCTCTGCGGCACGGCGGCCATGTGAGGACAGCAGTAAAACATACGTAAGGAGCGCACAATGAATCTCAACGCCATTCATCATATTGCCATCATCGCCTCAGACTACGAGGCGGCCCGCAAATTTTATGTAGATAAACTTGGCTTTGCGATGGTGCGGGAAAACTACCGCCCGGAGAAGAAGGACTGGAAGCTGGACCTCAAGGTAAACGATGAGACCGAGCTTGAGATCTTCGCGCCGCAGAATCCGCCGAAGCGGCCCTCTTATCCCGAGGCCTGCGGGCTCAGGCATCTGGCCTTTCACGTAAACGATATCGAGCATACCGTCGCGGAGCTGGAAGAGCTCGGCATTCCGTGCGAGCCGATCCGCTTCGACGCCTTTACGGGAAGGAAAATGACCTTCTTCCACGATCCGGACGGCCTGCCGCTGGAGCTGCACGAATAAACACAGAGATCCTGCACAAAAGGAGAACCGCCACAGCCATGAAAAAGCAAGTCACCAAACAGGCATTCACTACCTCCATCCCCGTGATGGCGGGCTATATCGTGCTCGGCATGGGCTTCGGCCTGCTGCTGCACGACGCGGGCTACGGCGCAGGCTGGGCCCTGTTCATGGCCGTCATAATCTACGCCGGCACCATGCAGTACGTGGGCGTTAGCCTGCTTGCATCGGGGGCCTCGATCCTCACCGCGGCGCTGACCACCCTGATGGTGCAGGCACGGCACCTGTTCTACAGCATCTCGATGATCGAGCGCTACAAGGGCGCGGGAAAATACAAACCCTACATGATCTTCGGCCTGACGGACGAGACCTACTCGCTTTTGAGCGACGACAATCTCCCCGTTGCCGCCGAGGACGCCCACCGCTACCGCTTTCTTGTCACCATGTTCAACCACAGCTACTGGATTATCGGCTGCGTGACCGGCAATCTTTTGGGCGAGGTACTGCCCTTTTCCACGAAGGGCCTGGAGTTTTCCATGACCGCCCTGTTTGTCGCGTCGCTGACCGAGCAGTGGATCACCATGCACGACCACATCCCGGCGCTGACGGGCTTTTTCGGCACACTTTTGTGCCTGCTCGTTTTCGGACCGGATCACTTCCTGATCCCGGCCCTGCTGCTTATCACGCTGATCCTCACGCTCCTGCGCTCCAGAGAGGAGGCACAGGGATGAAAGAGCTTGAACTTATCGCCGTCATGGCCGTCGGAACAGCCCTGCTGCGTTTCCTACCATTTCTGATCTTCCGCAGGCACACGCCGCCCTATATCGCGTATCTGGGAAAAGTCCTGCCTCCGGCCCTCATCGGCATGCTGGTCATCTATTGCTTCAAGGACGTCCGCTTCGCGTCCGCGCCACACGGTCTGCCGGAGCTGATCGCGGCGGGCTGCGTCGTCGTGCTGCACGCATGGAAACGCAATTCCCTGATCAGTATCCTCGGCGGCACGGCGATCTATATGCTGCTGGTGCAGGTAGTGTTTTGAGTCGTAATATGAAATGATCCGTCGCATTTGCGGCGGATCATTTTCTTGGTGTGCCCGGCAACACACGCCACTGCGTAAACGTTTAAGTAAAAAGGGGAGAGGGAAACATTTGGCCATAAAAAGCAAGAGCGTTTTTGAAAAAGAAGGGATTTTCAGTAAAAATGCTGCAAATATGAAAAACGAGCGTGAGTGAACATGCATGCTTCTCTCAAAGATCTGTGGTATTGTACAAAAACAAGCTCGTGGAATTGTGAAAGGCTGACAAGAATTCGAAAAAACTGGTTTTTAACAAGAAAGTGCTTGCAATTTTTGAGGGAATGGGTTAAATTAAAATAGCGAAAACGTTTAAGTAAAGAAGCTGATTCATCCGCGCACCGCAATTCTTGACCGCGAGATCGTGACCGGCTCTCTGCAGGAGGGCGGCACGGTCGGAGTAATAAACTGAAGGGACGCTCATAATGGACAGAACAAGAGCAAGAAAACTGGCGGAAGCGCTCGTCGGGCGCATGACGGTTGAAGAACGCGCTTCCCAGCTCCGCTTTGACGCGCCGGCGATCGAGCGCCTCGGCGTGCCGGCCTACAACTGGTGGAACGAAGCTCTGCACGGCCTGGCCCGCGGCGGTACCGCGACGAGCTTTCCGCAGGCCATCGGCCTTTCGGCCATGTTCGACGATGAGCTGCTTGAAAAGATCGCCGAGGCCATTTCGACAGAGGCTCGCGCAAAATACAACGCAGTGTCAAAAGAGGGCGACCGCGACATTTACCACGGATTGAACATGTGGTCCCCGAATATCAATATCTTCCGTGATCCCCGATGGGGGCGCGGCCATGAGACCTACGGCGAAGACCCCTACCTGACCGCCCGGCTCGGCAAAGCCTTTGTCAGAGGCCTTCAGGGCGAGGGCGAGACCCTGCGCACGGCAGCCTGTGCCAAGCACTTTGCGGTGCACAGCGGCCCGGAGGCTCTGCGTCACAGCTTCAACGCCATTTCCTCCGAGAAGGATCTCGAAGAGACCTATCTCCCCGCGTTCAAGGCCCTTGTACAGGAAGCCGGGGTAGAGGCGGTAATGGGCGCGTATAACCGTACAAACGGTGAGCCCTGCTGCGCAAGCAACATGCTGATGAAAAAGCTTCGCGGCGACTGGGGCTTTGAGGGACATTTTGTTTCGGACTGCTGGGCGATCCGGGACTTCCACGAAAACCACAAGGTTACCTCCGTACCGATCGAGTCGGTCACCAAAGCGCTGAAGGCGGGCTGCGATCTCAATTGCGGCTGTACCTACCAGCACATCATGAATGCCTTTGAGGCTGGCATGATCACGGAGGAGGATATCACCCGCTGCGCCGTGCGCCTGTTTACCACGCGCTACCTGCTGGGCACCCTCGGTGACGAGGGCAGCGAGTACGACACGATCCCGTACACCGCTATTGAATGTGACGAGCACCTTGCCCTCGCGCGCAAGGCTGCGCTTGAATCCTGCGTACTGCTGAAAAACAACGGCTTACTCCCTCTAAGCCCTGAAAGCTGCGGAACTCTCGGCGTGATCGGTCCGAACGCGAACAGCCGCATCGCCCTGATCGGCAACTACCACGGCACCGCCTCCCGTTATGTAACGGTGCTGGAGGGAATTCAGGATCTCACTGCAGGGAAATGCCGCGTGCTCTACTCCGAGGGCTGCGCTTTGAGCAAGGATCGCGTCGAGCATCTGGCTCAGCCGGGTGACCGGCTTGCCGAGGCCGTCGCCGTTGCGAAGGCCAGTGACACCGTGCTCCTCGTCCTCGGCCTGGACGAAACCCTGGAGGGTGAAGAGGATGATAACGACACCCGTGAACTGTGCGGCGACAAGGCAGACCTGCTGCTCCCTGAGAGCCAGCGCCTTCTGCTTGAGCGGGTGCTCGCCGTCGGCAAACCCACTGTTGTCATTCTGATGGCGGGCAGCTCCATCGATCTGAGTGCCGCGCAGGAAAAGGCCGACGCTATCCTGCTGACCTGGTATCCCGGCGCGGGCGGAGGCCGCGAGGTCGCGGAGATTCTTTTCGGAAAGACATCTCCCTCCGGCAAGCTCCCTGTGACGTTCTATTATAATGCAGCCCTTGACGAGATGCCCGATTTCACGGATTATTCCATGAAGGGCCGCACCTATCGCTATTACGGCGGCAAGCCGCTCTACCCCTTCGGCTATGGGCTGAGCTATTCCAAATGCGAGGTTCTGGGTCTCGAGGCGGATCGCGAAAGCGCATCGGTTCGTGTCCGAAACGACGGCGCATTTGACACGGACGAGGTGATTGAGCTCTATCTGCGTGACGAACTTTCCCCCTTTGCTCCGCCGAATCCCATCCTCTGCGGTTTCCGCCGCATCCATCTCAAAGCGGGTGAGGAAGCAGCCTTCTCTGTCGCACTCAATCCCAACGCTTTTACCGTCGTAAATGAGGAAGGCGGCCGCATTCCCGGCAGCTCGAAGCATACGCTGTACGCAGGCTTCGGTGGACCGGATACCCGGACGGCAGAACTGACAGGACAGGAGGTTTTGAAAATTTCGCTGTCTTTTTGAACAGCTTTGTCCGGACAATACCGTCAAAATCGACAAAGAAAACGAGAAAAACTGTACAAGTGTGCAAAAAATTTTAATATGTGCTAATAATCTTGAAAACATATGATAAACGCAGTATTCTTTAACTACGAAAACGATTAACCAAAACCAGACAGCAGTTGCTGTCCGCACACATCAAGGTGATTGGCAGGAATTCCTGCAAGACATAATCACAAAACAATAGGAGGAGGAATAATCATGAAGAAAATGTTGTCTCTTGCTCTCGCTCTCTGCATGATCGTTGCGCTGTTTGCCGTGTCCCCTGCGGCCGCCTACGCCGATGATGTAACGCTGACCCTGTGGTCTATCGCCACTGAGAGCGACTCCAGCCACCAAGCCTTCGTTGACGCAATCGCTGCTTTCGAAGCCGCACACCCCGGCGTCAAAATCGAGCACGTCACCACCGAGAATGAAGCGTACAAGACCAAGATCAAGGCTGCTATGTCCTCCGGCGAAGGCCTGCCTGACATCTTCTTTACCTGGGGCATGGGCTTCTTGGGTGAGTTTGTCAATGCCGGCCGTGTCTACTGCGTGGACAGCGAGTACGAGAACTACAAAGCTGAGCTGCCTGAGGCCATGACCGTAAACGTCCGCTACGACAACAAGATGTACGGCGTTCCCTACACCATGTCTCTGATTACCCTTTATGCCAACATGGATCTTCTGGCCGAGGCCGGCTATACCGAGATCCCTGCCACCTATGAAGACATGATGGCCTGCTGCGAGGCCCTTAAGGCCAAGGGCATCATCCCCTTCGGCGTTGCCGGCAAGGAAAAGTGGTGCCTGTCCGAGTATGTTGAACCCCTGGTCATCAAGTCCATCGGCGGCCAGAAGCTGCGCGACATGTACAACGGCGTGACTTCCTGGAACGATCCCGGCGTCATCAAGGCCATCGAGGCTTTCCAGAGCATGGTCGACAACGGCTACTTTGATCCCAGCGCCAACGCCCTCAGCAACGACGAGGTGAAGAACAACTTCATCGCCGGCAAGACCGCCTTCTATCAGAACGGCTCCTGGAACAACAAGGACATCGGCGAGCAGGCCCAGTTTACCGTGAAGGCCGGCACCTTCCCCGTGCTTGACGATTCCATCCCCCTCTATTCCATGATTGGCGGCCCCAACAATACTCTGGCCGTGACCGAGAGCTGTGAACACAAGGATCTGGCTGTTGCTGCTGCCTTTGAGCTGGCCCGCTTCATGTCCGATGCGGATTACAAGAGCGGCGCGAATCTGCCCTGCTGGGCTGCCGATCCCAATGCCGAGGTCAACGATCTTATTCAGGTCGCTGCGGATATGGCCGGTCAGGCGGCTGACATGGTGCTCTTCGGCGATAACTTCCTGAGCGCCGATGCCGCGAACACTTACCTCGATTACATTGAGATGGCCTGGGCCGGCGACGTTTCCCCGACCGAGTATGTCGAAGGTCTGGACAACGATCTCGCCTAATCAAAACACTCCCGGATTTCTCATTGATCAATAGGTGAACGGGGGACGGTTCCCTGTGTGGGAGCCGTCCCTTTCTCATCATGATTATCGCGCAGAAAAAGGATCATACAGGCATTATCCGCACCATAAGGGAGTAACAGACAATGAAGAAATCGCTTCAATACAAGATAAATATTTTTTTGTTCCTGCTGCCGGCACTGTTCCTGTTTGTCACTGTGCTGATCGCCCCGATCATCATGTCCTTTGCGTACAGTCTCACCAAGTGGAACGGGTTTACGACCCCGGAATTTATCGGCTTCAAAAACTATGTAGAGCTTTTTACCAGCAAATCCATCAACATCAACAGAGCCCTGAAGAATGCCTTCCTGCTGGCCCTGCTCTCCTGCTGCATTCAGTTGCCCTTCGCACTGTGGCTGGCCCTGCGCCTTTCCCGCCCGATCAAGGGGAGAAGCGCATTCCTTTCCATCTTCTTTTTGCCGGTACTGATTTCCACGGTTGTCATTGGTCAGCTGTGGCTGAAAATATACAATCCCGACTACGGCCTCCTGAATGTTTTTCTCCGCTCTATCGGGCTGGAAAAGTGGACGCAAATATGGCTGGGCGACAAAAAATATGCGTTGGGCGCAGCCTTTGTTCCTATCCTTTGGCAGTATGTGGGTTACCATATGCTGCTCATGTATGCCGGAATCAAGGGCGTACCCGTGGAGCTGACAGAGGCTGCCATGCTGGACGGTGCGACAGATGCACAGATCAACCGCTATATCATTATTCCCTACATCCGTCCGATCCTCCGGGTCAGCGTCATCTTCGCCATAACGGGCTCGCTCAAATCCTTCGATTTGATCTATGTTCTCACAAACGGCGGCCCGAGCCATGCCACAGAAGTGCCGAGCACCTTGATGATCAGCATGCTTTTCCTGCGAAACCGCTATGGCATGGGCTCCGCCATTGCCGTCATGCTGATAGTTCTTTGCTTCGTGTTCGCGCTGCTGATCAATGTTCTGTTTAAGGAGGAAAAATGAGATGTACGGTAAACTCGGAACGTCCGGCTGGAAGAAGTACTTTGTATACATCGCACTGATTCTCTGGGCGATCATCAGCATTTTTCCCGTCTATTGGATGCTGACCTTCTCCTTGAAAACGAACGCCGAAATCTTCGGCGAGAACGTTGCAGGCTTGCCCCGCGAATGGGTCTGGGCAAACTATACGAGAGCGTTTCACACGGGCAATATGCCGCGCTATTTCCTCAACAGCCTGATTGTCGCCATTGCGACCATCGTCATTACCCTTGCGGCCTCCGTCATGGCGACCTACGCCATCACCAGACTCCACTGGAAAGGCCGCAAGCGCATGAACAGCTTCTTCATGCTCGGCCTGACGATCCCGATCCACGCCTCGATCGTACCATTGTATACTACCTTGGCCAAGATCAAGCTGCTGGACACGCTTTGGGCACTGATCATTCCCTATTCCGCGTTTTCTCTTGCTATGGGCATTCTGGTCTGCACCGGTTTCATGGGCGATATCCCCTACGATCTGGATGAAGCTGCCATGCTGGACGGCTGCGGTACCTGGGGGATATTCTTCCGCATCATCGTGCCGCTCATGAAGCCTGCCGTAGCTACCGTGGGAATCTATACATTCCTGCAGTGCTGGAACGAGCTGATGTTTGCCAACGTCTTCATCAACTCTGACAAATGGCGGACACTGCCTGTCGGCGTGCAGTCTCTGTCCGGCCAGTATACGACGGACTGGGGACCCATCGGTGCCGCCCTGTCCATCGCCACGATCCCGACGCTGATCTTCTATATCTTCATGAGCAAGAAGATCCAGGACAGCTTCGTCGCCGGCGCGGTCAAGGGCTGATGCCCCGACAAGAAACACCCTTCCCTTTCGGGAGGGGCGTTTCATCTTTAAATGGATTCAATTATTAGTATAACGCCCCTACGGTGAAAACACGAACAAGAATACCCCTCGCCGAATCCGTAACCTGGTACGTTTTCGCCGAAGGGCTTTTCTTTGTCCGGCAGATATCGCGGGGGCATCCAGGAGGCTGCCCCCCGCGGTGCCGTCGGGCGCTTTATCCCAGCGTAACTACTATGTTCACATGGCTGCCTGCGGGCTGTACGGGGATGACTTTACCGTCAGTGGGCTTGCCGTCGACAGTCATGGACTTCACGCCGTACTGCGCGCCGTCCGGGTTTTTCACATGAATCTCATATTCTGCGCCGCGATAGGAGCGGGTGACCGTGAAGCCCTTGCAGCCGGAGGGGACGCAGGGGTCGATCTCCAGACCGTCGAGCGTGGGCTTGACGCCGAGGATCGCCTGGGAGATCGACAGGAAGGTCCAGGCAGCTGTGCCGGTGAGCCAGGAGTTTTTCGCCTCGCCGAAGCTGGGGGCGTCCTTGCCTGCGATCATCTGACTGTAGACGTAGGGCTCGGTGCGGTGGATGTCGCTGATGTCCTCGATGAAAGCGGGGGCGGTGCGGCGATAGACCTGGAAGGCACGGTCGCCATGGCCGAGTTCGGCCTCGGCGCACACGATCCACGGATTGTTGTGACAGAAGATGCCCGCGTTCTCCTTGTACCCGGGGGGATAGCTGGAGATTTCGCCAAGCTCCAGATGATAGCGGGTGTAGGCGGGATTGAGAAGCACGATGCCGTATTTGGTGTCGAGCCGCTCTTCCACGCTCTTGAGAGCCTTTGCCGCTTCGCCGCTTTCCCTGCCGATCCCGGCCATGACGCACATGCCCTGGGGCTCAATGAAAATCTGACCCTCCTCGCACTCGCTGCCACCGACGACATTGCCGAAAGCATCAAAGGCGCGGCGGAACCATTCGCCGTCCCAGCCGGCGTCCAGGACCGCCGATTCGACCTGGGCGACAGCCTTCAGGGCTTCCCCGGCCTCGGCGTCCAGCCCCACGTGGCGGCAGATCTCCGCCCAGGCGCGGCCATACTTGACGAACATGCCGCCGATGAATACGCTCTCGGCGACCGGACCCTCGCTCGGCCCGGTGATCTGGAAGCTCTCACCCGGATGCTCGGAGAAGCAGTTGAGGTTGAGGCAGTCGTTCCAGTCGGCGCGGCCGATCAGGGGCAGACCGTGGGGGCCGAGATGGGTGCGCGTGAAGTTGAAGCTGCGGCGCAGGTGCTCCAGCAGGGGCTGGGCCAGAGCGGAATCGTTGTCGAAGTCCACCTGCTCGTCGAGAATGCTGAAATCACCGGTCTCGCGCAGGTAGGCGTCTGTACCTGCAATGAGCCACAGGGGATCATCGTTGAAGCCGCTGCCTACATCCAGATTGCCCTTCTTGGTCAGGGGCTGGTACTGGTGGTAGGCGCTGCCATCGGGGAACTGCGTGGCGGCGATGTCGAGGATGCGCTCGCGGGCGCGCTCCGGGATCATGTGCACAAAGCCCAGCAGATCCTGACAGGAATCGCGAAAGCCCATCCCGCGGCCCATGCCGCTTTCGTAGTAGCTGGCCGAACGGCTCATGTTGAAGGTAACCATGCACTGGTACTGGTTCCAGATGTTCACCATGCGGTCGAGCCTTGCGTCGCCGGTGCTGACCTGATACTTATTGAGAAGCTTGTCCCAGTGGGTACGCAGGGTGGCCATGGCCTCGTCAAAGGCCGCGTTGTCGGCAAAGCGGGCCATCATGGCCTCCGCGCGGGTTTTATTGATGATGCCGGGAGCGGCCCACTTTTCCGCCTGCGGGTTCTCGATGTAACCGAGACCGAAGAGTATGCTCGTGCCTTCTCCGGCGGCAAGATTCAGGTTGAACTGCTGCGCCGCAACGGGCTGCCAGCCGTGGGCGACGCTGCCGGTGCAGCCGGCACCGAATACGGCGGCGGGCTTTGCGGGGCTGCCGTAGAGACCGAGGAAGGCCTCCCGCTGCGTGTCAAAGCCGTCAGGCATACGGTTTGCCCAGAACACGGCGTAATGGTCGCGGCGCTCGCGGTACTCAGTCTTGTGATAGATGGCGGAACCCACGACCTCCACCTCACCGGTGGAGTAGTTGCGCTGGAAGTTGGAGGCGTCGTCCATGGCGTCCCAGAGGCAAAACTCCACAAACGGAAACAGGCGCAGGCTCTTTGCGGCCTTGCTTTCATTTTTTACCGTGACGCGCATGAGAAGGCAGCGCTCCCCGACAGGGACCAGCAGTTCCTGCGATACGCTCACGCCGCCCTTCGCACCTTCGATCATCGTATAGCCCATGCCGTGGCGGCACTTATAGGCGTCGAGTTCCGCCTGTACGGGCTGCCAGCCGGGATTCCAGACGGAGTCTCCATCCTTTATATAAATATGGAAGCCCTCCTGATCCAGCGGCGCGTTGTTGTAGCGGTATCGTGTCAGGCGCCGCAGCCGCGCGTCCCGGAAGAAGCTGTAGCCGCCGGCGGTGTTGGAAAGCAAGGTGAAGAAATCCTCGCTGCCCAGGTAGTTGATCCAGGGAAGCGGCGTTTTCGGTGTGGTGATCACATATTCACGCCGGGCGTCGTCAAAGTGTCCGTATTGCATAAGCCTTTTCCTCCGCGTAATCGTTTAAGTGTTAAATAAAGAGTAACGCATCTCATCAAAAAAAGCAAGAACTTTTTTGAAAAATAACCATTTTTCTATTAAAAAACGCAAAAACCCTGTCTTGATTAAAGGCGACTGTTTCAGACTGAATTGTGCTTTTGTAGTATTGCACAAAAACAGAAGCATTAAATTGTGGAAGAGCAACAAGAATTCGAAAAATCCGGATTTTCTGCAAGAAAGTGCTTGCAATTTTTTAGGAAATGGGGTACATTAAGGCCACGAAAACGATTAAGTAAAGAGGCTGATCTCCGTGGTTTCCATGAAAGATATCGCAAAACGCTGCAGTGTCTCGACGGCCACGGTCAGCAAAGCGCTCAACGGTCAGCCGGATATCGGCGAAGAGACGCGCGAGCGTATACTCCGCCTGGCGGATGAGATGGGCTACATGGCAAACTCTGCCGCCCGGGCACTCAAGACCAACCGCAGCTACAACATCGGCGTCCTGTTTGTCGACCCCATGCACGGCGGCCTTGCGCATGAGTTCTTTTCCACAGTGCTCGACGGTATCCGCAGCGAGGCGGAAAAACACGGCTACGACATTACCTTCATCAACGGAAGTGTCGGGCAGCGCCAGACCAGCTATCTGCAGCACTGCCGCTACCGCGGGGTGGACGGGGTTGTGATCGCCTCGGCAGATTTTGATGACCCAGTGGTGACGGAGCTCGTGCAGTCGGATCTGCCGGTGGTGACCATTGACCATATCTTCAATAATCGCATTTCCGTGATGTCCGACAATCTGCAGGGCATGGGAGAGCTGGTGCGGTATGTGGCTGCAAAGGGACACCGCAGAATCGCCGTTATCCACGGTGAACTCACAAGCGTGACCCAAAATCGTCTGACCGGCTTTCATCGGGCCTGCGAGGAGCTGGGGATCGATGTGCCGGAGATGTGGATCCGCGAGGGCGTGTACCACGACCCGGAAAGCTGCTGCAAGATCACGAGGGAGCTCCTGAGTCTGCCCGAAAGACCCACCTGCATTTTCTTCCCGGATGACTATTCCTCGATCGGCGGCATGAACGCCATCCACGAGGCGGGACTTGAGGTCCCGAAAGACATCTCCGCCGTCGGGTATGACGGCATCCCGCTTTCCCGTATCGTAAGCCCGGTACTCACCACCTGGCGGCAGGATACGGAAAAGCTTGGCACCACCGCAGCCGACCGCCTGATCGAACAGATCGAGCATCCGCGCACCGCAATCCTCGACCGCGAGATCGTGACCGGCTCCCTGCAGGTCGGCGGAACGGTGGGACAGATTTCATTATGGTGATCAGCGGGAAGAAACCCGCAAATATTAAATCACATAATCATTAGGAGGAAAGATCATGAAAAAGCTCATCGCAATGCTTCTGGTTCTAACCATGGTGCTGGCTCTGGGTCTCCCCGCCGCCTTCGCCGATGAATCTGAAGGAAAGGTCTTCAACATCTACGCATGGAACGAAGAGTTCAAGGGCTTCTTTGAGAAGTACTACACCGTTCCCGAAGGCGTTACCGTCAACTGGGTCATCGTTCCCTCTGACAACGGCGCTTACCAGGATGCTCTGGACGCAGCTCTGCTGAACCAGGCGGATGCCAAGGACGACGACAAGGTCGACATGTTCCTTGCCGAGGCCGACTACATCCTCAAGTACGTCGATTCTGACTTCACCCAGGACGTCACCGCCCTCGGCGTGAACGATTTCTCCAACGCTTATAAGTACACCGTTCAGGCCGCGACCGACGCTGCCGGTGTTGTCAAGGGCGTCTCCTTCCAGTGCTGCCCCTCCGCCCTGATCTACCGCCGCTCCATCGCCAAGGACGTGCTCGGCACCGATGATCCCGCCGAGGTTCAGGCTGCTCTGTCCGATTGGGACAAGTTCAACGCTGTCGCTGCCGACGCCAAGGCCAAGGGCTACTACATGACCGCCTCCTTCGCCGAGACCTTCCGCCCCTTCTCCAACAACTGCACCATGCCCTGGGTCGACGCTGACAACAACCTCCAGATTGACCCCCAGATCGAGGCTTGGATGGCCCAGACCGATGAGTTCATCAAGAACGGCTACACCCTGACCGCCGGCGTGTGGGACGACGAGAAGAACGTCCAGATGTTTGCTGACGGCAAGACCATGTGCTTCTTCGGCCCGGCCTGGTACTTCAACTTCTGCATGGGCAATGCTCAGGATCCCGAGAAGGGCTGCTCCGGCGACTGGGCGATCTGCGAAGGCCCCGCTGCTCACTTCTGGGGCGGCACCTGGCTGCTCGCGCCTGCCGGTACGGATAACCCCACTATGCTCGCCGACGTGATGAACACCTTCATCAACAATGAAGAAGTCTGCTCCAAGCTCGTCTCCGACGAGGCTCAGTTCTCCAACAACCAGGCTGTCAACGCCAAGTTCGCTGCCGATCCCAACTACGGCTCCGCGTTCCTCGGCGGCCAGAATGATGTCGCTGTCTTCTCTGAGATGACCGACAACATCGTCTGGGAGAACCACACCATCTACGATCAGCTGCTCAACGAGGGCCTGCAGAACTCCCTCCAGGAGTACTACCGCGGCTCCGTCGATCAGGACACCGCCATGGAGAACTTCTATCTCTATGTCAACGAGAAGTACCCCACCATCGTGACCCCGTGATCTGATTGATCCAATCATAATCGCATAGAACAAAGCTTTTCCGGGGCGAGGCAACAGCCTCGCCCCGGTTTCATGAAACCAGATCGGAATGTATAGGCAGCTGTGCATTGCGATGCGCTTTCAAGAATAGAAATTGTGAGTATTTCAGGGGGGTATGCAACCGTGAACGAAAAGCAGCTTCGCCGCAATCAAAAGGGCGTCTCCTATGCCAAGTGGGGATATCTCTTTATCCTGCCCTTTTTCGTGGCCTACTTCATTTTCAACTTCGCTCCGCAGGTTCTGACTATTTACAACAGCTTCTTTGAAAACTACCGCGAGGGCCTCAAGCAGGTCGGGCCCAACTTCGTGGGCTTTGAAAACTACGTCAAGCTTTTCACGCCCGACAAGACCGGCACCATCAACATTCTCAAGTACACCGGCAATACCCTGGCCCTCTGGCTGCTGGGCGCGGTTCCGCAGATTCTGATCGCGCTGCTGCTGGCGATCTTCTTCACCAGCTACCGGCTCAAAATCAGAGGTCAGCAGTTTTTCAAGACGGTCATCTACATGCCGAACCTCATCATGGCTTCTGCTTTTTCCATGCTGTTCTTCACGCTGTTTTCCAATGTCGGGCCTGTCAACCAGCTCATCCAGCACTGGGGCTGGAGCGATGTGCCCATCGACTTCTTCGCCTACAAGGGCACGGTGCGCGGCCTGATCAGCACGATGAACTTCCTCATGTGGTTCGGCAACACCACAATCCTGCTGATGGCAGGCATCATGGGCATCGACCAGGATCTGTTCGAGGCGGCGAACCTGGACGGCGCAAGTTCCATACAGACCTTCTTCAAGATCACGCTCCCGCTTCTGATGCCTATCCTCGTCTACACGGTCATCACCGCCATGATCGGCGGTCTGCAGATGTTTGATGTGCCTCAGGTACTTACCAAAGGCAAGGGCATGCCCGACCGTACTTCCATGACGCTGGTCATGTACCTGAACAATTACCTCGGCGGCAGCAAGAACTACGGTATGTCCGGCGCGATCTCGGTCATCATCTTCATCATCACCGGCATACTGAGTCTGTTTGTATTCCGTACGCTGAATAAAAAGGACTGAGGGAGGGAACAAAAGATGAACGCTATAGCCCCAAAAGAGGCAAAAAGAGCCGTTATCCAGCTCACCGTGCTGCGCATCGTCGTTTATGCCATTCTGATTTTCCTGTCTGTCCTCTGTCTGTTCTCCTTTGTGATGCTGTTCATTAACGCCAGCCGCTCCAACGGCCAGCTCCAGGCGGGCTTCACGCTTATCCCGGGCGGGCATCTGATGGACAACTTCAAAAACGCCTGGACGGACAGCTCCATCAACATCCCCCGCGGTCTGCTGAACAGTTTCCTCGTGGCTTCTGCCACCGCCATTCTGACCACCTACTTCTCTGCCCTCACGGCCTATGGCTTTCAGGCGTATGACTTCAAGGGCAAAAAAATCCTGTTCGGCTTCATCATGGCCATCATGGTCATCCCCACCCAGGTCTCCGCGTCCGGCTTCGTGCAGATCTGCTACAAGTTCGGCTTGACCAACAACTACCTTGTGCTGATCCTGCCGGGCATCGCGGCTCCCATTGTGTTTTTCTACATCAAGCAGTACATGGAGTCCAACCTCCCCATGGAGATCGTGGACGCGGCCCGCGTGGACGGCTGTGGGGAGTTCCGCACTTTCAACACCATCATCCTCCCCATGCTCAAGCCCGCCCTCGCCGTGCAGCTCATCTTCTCCTTCGTCCAGTCCTGGAACAACTACTTCCTGCCCTCTCTGCTGCTGACCAAGGCGGAGATGAAGACCGTGCCGATCATGATCGCCCAGCTCCGTTCTGCCGACTACTCCAAGTTTGATATGGGCAAGGTGTATATGTTCATCCTGCTGGCCATCCTGCCGGTGCTGGTCGTGTACATCATCCTCTCCAAATCCATCATCAGGGGCGTCACCGCAGGCTCCGTGAAGGGATAATACACATATAAATACATAAAAAACGGCTCTCCGCAGGGAGGGCCGTTTTTGGAAAGGAAGCAAATATGCTAAAAGAACTCGGTTTCCAGAAAGGCGTGAACCTCGGCGGCTGGTTTTCCCAGTGCGACTATTCCGAGGAGCGCCTGAACAATTTTATCACGGAAGCAGATTTCTGTCAGATAGCCGCCCTGGGCTTTGACCATGTCCGCATCCCCATCGACTATAACGTCATCCAGAACCCGGACGGCACCATGCGCCCGGACGGACTCGGGCGCATCGACGCAGCGCTGGCACTCTGCGATAAATACGGCCTCAAGGCAGTACTCGACCTGCACAAAACCCCCGGCTATTCCTTTGATGCGGGCGAAAAGGAGGCGGGCTTCTTCGAGAGCGAAAGCTATCAGGAGCGCTTCTATTGGATCTGGGAGACCCTGGCGGAATGGTTCGCCGGCATGTCTGACCGAGTAGCCTTCGAGCTTCTCAACGAGGTAACCGAGGCGCGCTATCTCCCCGCATGGAAGCGCATCTCCCGCGAGTGCGTACGCCGGATCCGCTTCTTTGCGCCGGACACGATCATCCTGCTGGGCAGCTACAACTGGAACAGCGCCAGAACCGTTCCCGAGCTAGACGCGCCCTACGACGACAAAATGGTCTATAACTTCCATTTCTATGAACCCCATGCCTTTACCCACCAGGGCGCCCACTGGATGCCGGAGCTGATCGACAAGCGTATGTCTTATGCCGAGAGCGGGGCAGGGGAGACCTGGTTCGAAGATTTCCTTGCTCCCGCCATCGAGAAGGCGGAGAAGGAAAACTGCGAGCTCTACTGCGGCGAGTTCGGCGTGATCGATATTGTTTCGCCGGAGGAGTCGGTCAAGTGGTTCAGGGATCTGCATGCGGTCTTTGCGCGCCATGGCATCGCCCACGCCGTGTGGAGCTGGAAGCAGATGGACTTCGGCCTCATTGACGCCCGCATGGACGGCGTGAGGGATGAGCTGCTGAAGCTTCTATAAGCAGAAGGACGCGTTTCCAATACGCGTCCTTCTTATTTATCCGCCGCTTTTCAGTTCCGTCAGCCAGTCGTCGTCTGTCGGCATAGTGAAGGGAGGGGGCGTCACGGCAGGCTTCCCGCCGGGGATGTCGGTAATCCATTCCTCCGGCGCGGGCAGCGTTTCTTCCGCATCCTCCGGTCCTTCGATCAGCTCCTCAAGCTCCGGTTCTTCTTCAACTTCTGTCGTATCTCCTGTGCGCCTGCCGAGAGAAAAGTAGGAGATTCCCTGGATGGTCGTCGTGCAGCAGACCTCCCCGCCGCGCAGATAAACGAGATCAAGCTGCCCCTCGCTCACGGGCTGGGCCGAGGGATTCAGACAGTCATTGATCATCTGGATCCAGTTGTAGAGATCGAGAAAGGTATAGCTCAGATCGTGCACATAGGATGGGGTGTTGGGCGCCGTGTAAAAGCGGATGTCCTCACTGCGGCAGCGCAGAAGCTGCCTTGCAAACCACGCCATGTTTGAAGCGGTCATATTGGTGTCCATGTTCTCGGCCAGGATCTGAGCTACCTGCGGGATGTTCGGGATACTGCCCAATTGCAGGAACTGATCTGCCGCTGCCTTGAGAAAATCGTGCTGCACCTCGATGCGGTCAAGATCCCCGTTGACGTAGCCGCTTCGGTAGCGGCACAGCCACATGGCCTGCTCCCCGTTCAGGAGCTGATACCCCGGCTCCAGATCGATGACCGGCCCATCCTCGTAGTACATGCGCTGGGGCACATCGTACCAGATGCCGCCCAGTGCGTCCACCGCCTGCTCAAAGGCGTCCAGGCTGATGACGGCATAGCAGTCCACATCAAAGCCCGTGAGCTTTTTCACATGCCGCCGCAGCGCCTCACTGCCGTCGGCCCCGGCATAAACCGCCGTCCAGTAGACGCTGTTTAATTTGCGTATGGGGGTATCCACATTGATGAGCGTGTCACGGGGGAGACTGACAAAGTTTGCCGTGTGCCGCACGGTGTCGAGCCTGCCGACCATGATGGTGTCGGTATTGCCGGTGCCGTCGTCACTGCCTGCCAGTAGAATGGTGTATACGCCGTCCTGCCGCTCGGTCTCAAAAGCCGTGCCTCGGTCCGGGGTCGGTGTGGGGGACGCAGTGGGGGAGGTGTCTGACGCCGTGGATTGGGGCGGATTGATCTCCGTAAGCACCGGGTTTCCTGCTGCTGTTTCCGGCGGTGCTTCCCAGAGAAAGTATGCGCCCAGCACGGCCGCGACCACCGCTGCTGCGCTGCCGCCGATGATCGCGATCCATCGCAGCCATTTTTTCTTATCCATACTCCCGCCCCTTTCCGCGCGTTTGTGTTCATTCGGGAGTATTGCCCCTTTTCAGCGTAATCATACATGGGGAGAACGAAAATCCTTCAAATTTTCACAAAAGAGCTTTTTAACTTTCCGCCGGTTCCAGTCGATTTTACTGAAATGAAAGACAGTGCATAAAACAACGTTGACTTTAGCGCCAAAAAGTGCTAAAGTACAGCCATCACCAAAAAGGAGACGCTGTCATGTCCAGGCTTCGCTTTGCAAGCGCATACGGCTATATCTATTACTATTATCGCATGAGTAATAGCGGTTTGTGCTGCAAGTGAAAGTTCGGTCAGGTTTTCCATACCGACAACGCGCCGCACAGACTCTTGTCTGAGCGGTTTTTTCTTTTGAGGTGGATTCAGGAAGAAAGCAAAAAACGATAATAAAGGAGATCACGAACATGAAAAAGCTTCTCGCTCTCGTTCTCGCGCTTACCTGCATTTTTGCACTGGCAGCTCCTGCAGCCTTTGCTGACGATTCCTACACGGTTGGTATCTGCCAGCTCGTGCAGCACCCGGCGCTCGACGCCGCCACTCAGGGCTTCAAGGACGCTCTGACCAAGGCTCTCGGCGACAAGGTCACCTTTGTCGAGCAGAACGCTTCCGGCGACTCCGCCACCTGCGCTGTCATCTGCAACCAGTTTGTCTCTGACGACGTAAACCTGATCATGGCCAACGCCACTCCCGCGCTGCTGGCTGCTCAGGCTGCCACCAACAAGATCCCCGTGCTCGGCACCTCCGTCACCGACTACGCCTCCGCTCTTGACATCGACGACTGGAAGGGCTACACCGGCACCAACATCTCCGGCACCTCCGACGGCGTCCCTGCCGCAGAGCTTGCAGCTGTTGTGAACGAGCTCTTCCCCGACGCCAAGAATGTCGGCCTGCTTTACTGCTCCGGTGAGCCCAACTCCAAGTTCCAGGCTGACGAGATCCGCCCCGTCCTCGAAGGCATGGGCTATACGGTCGCCGACTTCACCTTTGCTGACTCCAACGATGTCGCTGCTGTCACCAATAACGCCTGCGACGACTGCAACGTGATCTACATCCCCACCGACAACACCGCCGCTTCCAACGCGGAACTGATCAACAACGTCTGCCTTGAGAAGAAGATCCCCGTCGTCGCCGGTGAGGAAGGCCTCTGCGCCGGCTGCGGTGTGGCCACCCTGTCCATCTCCTACTATGATCTCGGCACCGTGACCGGTGAGATGGCCGCCAAGATCCTTGCCGAGGGCGCCGATGTCTCCACCATGGAGATCCAGTATGCTCCCTTTGCCAAGAAGTTCAACAAGACCAACTGCGACATTCTCGGCATCACCGTTCCCGAAGCCTACGAGGCCATTGCCGAGTAATTTCCCCGCACAAGTAACCAAAGCCCCGGCGGGATTATCCTGCCGGGGCATCAACTGAGGTGTATTCTGTGACTTTAACAAGCTATTTCGCGTCTCTGAACGTCTTAAAACTTTTCCGCAACATGCCTGGCGGCATCTCCCAGGGGATCATCTGGGGCATCATGGCGCTGGGCATCTACATTACCTTCCGCCTGCTGGACGTGGCCGACCTGACGGTGGACGGCTCGTTCACCACGGGCGGCGCTGTGACCGTCATGCTGATCCTCGCGGGCTGGCCTGCGTGGGCAGCCCTGCTCGCGGCGCTTCTGGCGGGACTCCTGGCGGGCTTTGTGACTGGCATGCTGCACACCAAGCTCGGCATCCCTGCGATCCTCGCCGGTATCCTGACCCAGTTCTCTCTCTACTCCATCAATCTGCATATTATGGGCATGGCGGCCAACAAGGCCGTCAGCGTGGATAAATACCATCTGCTGCTCTCGTCGCGCAACATCCCCGCCGCTATCCTGACAGGCCTCATCATCGCCCTGGCACTGATTTCCGTGATGTATTGGTACTTCGGCACGGAGCAGGGTTCCTCCATCCGCGCTACCGGCAATAACCCTGCCATGAGCCGCGCCCTCGGCATCAACATCGACAACATGAAGGTGCTGGGCCTGTCGCTCTCCAACGGCATCGTCGCGCTCTCCGGCGGCTTGCTTGCCCAGTATCAGGGCTTTGCGGATATCAACATGGGCCGCGGCGCCATCGTCATCGGCCTTGCCGCTGTCATCATCGGCGAGGTGGTGGGCGGCGCGATCCTCGGCAAGCACCTCAACTTCTACGGCACGCTGAGCTTTACGGTCGTGGGCGGCATCGTGTACTACCTCGTTATCGTCATCGTCCTCTGGCTCAAGCTCAACTCCAACGACCTCAAGCTCTTCACCGCCATCGTTGTGGCGCTGTTCCTCGCCGTTCCGTATCTGCGCGGCCAGAAGAAGAGCTCCTTTGCAAAGCTCAAGAGGAAGGGGGCCTGAACCGATGCTGGACTTACAGAACATCTCCAAAACCTTTAACCCCGGCACCATTAATGAGAAGAAGGCTCTCAACGGTCTGAACCTGCACCTCAAGCCCGGCGATTTCGTCACCGTTATCGGCGGCAACGGCGCGGGCAAATCCACCATGCTCAACGCGGTCGCGGGCGTCTGGCCCGTGGATGAGGGACGCATTCTCCTCGATGGCGAGGATATCACCGTCCTGCCGGAGCATAAGCGCGCCCACCTCATCGGCCGCGTGTTTCAGGACCCCATGATGGGGACGGCGCCCAATATGCAGCTCGAGGAGAACCTGGCCCTGGCTGCGCGCCGTGGGCAAAAACGCGGACTCAAGTGGGGCGTCACCAACGCAGAGCGCGAAGAATATCATGAACGGCTGAAGATCCTGGGCCTGGGACTTGAGGACCGCATGACCTCCAAGGTGGGCCTCCTGTCCGGCGGACAGCGCCAGGCGGTCACGCTGCTGATGGCGGTGCTGCGCGAACCGAAGCTCCTGCTGCTCGATGAGCACACCGCCGCTCTCGACCCCGGCACCGCCGCCAAGGTCCTGGAGCTTTCCGACCAGATCGTGCAGGATCACAATCTCACCACGCTTATGATCACCCACAACATGAAGGACCCCATCCGCCACGGCAACCGTCTCATCATGATGAACGAGGGACATATCATCCTCGACATTGAGGGCGAGGAAAAGAAAAAGCTCACCAAGCAGCAGCTTATTGATCTGTTCGCCCAGAAAGGCGCCAGTATCGACTCTGATGAGGCGCTGCTTACAAAGTAAAAAGATTGCGAGACCGCTTTTGTGGTCTCGCAATTTTTATGTCCTTATTCACAGGTGACCTCGGCGCCTGCGTCCTCGAAGACCTGAGCCATGATCTCGGCATAGCCCCGGCAGGGTGCGTCCTCGGCCGGGAGCAGGATCTTGAAACTGCGGCCGAGATGGGGGAGACCGGTCAGAATGTCATACAGCGCGTCCAGGTTCCGACCGTAGTCTTTTTCCCAAAGCATCCGGGAGGTGAGAATGTCGTAGAGCTCACTGCGTTCCCGGCAGGCAGAAAAGTCCAGCGTCAGCTCCGGGGTAAGCGCGTTCAGAAGGCCCAGGCAACCCTCGTAAATATCATCCCAAGCGGTATCAAAATCGCGGGTGTACCAGGGATCGTCAATGATTGCCTCCGGACGTCCGGTATACTCGGTCAGGAGATGGAGCTTGCCGTCCGGATCGCCGCCGAAACAGCGTTCCATGTTGCGGATATTCATGCCGTCAAAACCGATGAGCAAGTCCCACTTGTCATAGTCTTCTGCCCGGATGCGCCGCGCAGTCTTTCCCGAGCAGTCGATCCCGTGGACGTTAAGCTTGCGGCGGGCAGGCGGATAGACGGGATTACCCAGCTCTTCCGAACTCGTCGCGGCGGAGGCGATTTCAAAATCATCCGCCATTCCCGCGCGCGAAACCATATCCTTCAAAATAAACTCGCCCATTGGGCTGCGGCATATATTGCCGTGGCACACAAAAAGTATCTTAGTCAAATGCGTTCAGCCTCCTGAAAAGACGTATTCTGCCCCAATTTGCCGCGATTTGCCGGGCAGAAAAAGTTGTTAAGTATCTGTGACTTAAGTCACGGAAAAAGCAAAATACGGCAAAATGCGGCAAGTCAATGCCGTCAATGGTAGTCAAATGGTAGTAAAAATCGGGGTGGGTGACTACCGTTGGAAAAAGATAAACGTAATAGTCACTCGCCGAAATACTTTTCAAATACGTATTGTTTGTTTTCTATACAGAAGGATTCAATATAAGGAATACCGTTTTTATATATCCAGCGTTCTATATAATATGGCCTTACAAGAAATAGACTTTCATTTTTCAATGATGAGTACGCGTCGTAAGAACCCTTAAAGCATTCCTGAAATGCGCTGCAAAAAGCGGGGTTTTCCAACGGATGTCCTATTTCTTCGCAGATGCCCTCAATTTGTATATTATCTATACACAGAGCAACATGATGGTTTGCTGACAACTGACGATACTTTTTCAGCTTTTTATCTGTCTGAAAAAATAATATGCCATTGATCTGTACAACACTCATCATTCGTGATGATACCCTATCGTTTTCAGATGTTGACAGCACCATTTTTCTGCTTTTCCCGAAGTCCGCAAAAAAAGCTTTAATTCTATCTTCAAACAGCGCCATCCTGGCTCCTCCATAAAACCCCAGTTATCAAGCTGTCAAAAACTAAAATGCTTTCTGTGGTAAAGCTGACAGATCAAATTCAAAGTAATTTATTATACACCATCACCACGGATTTTTCCACTATAAAAAACGGCACTCCGCTGCAGCAGAGTGCCTTGCTGGTTTTGTTATTAGACTGCTTTCTGTGACTTTGCCGTGAAGAAAGCAAAATGCGGCAAGTCAAAGCCGTCAATGGCAGTCAAATGGAAGTAAAAATCAGGGTGGTTTACTACCGTGGGGTGCAGAAAAGTTCAGGGAAGATGAACTGGAATTCATAATGTAAGAGTAAGGTCTATCCGGCCTTGCTCTTTTCCTTTAAGATGGGGGCATCGGCCTGACGTAATCTGGAA
>JBGUQD010000138.1:0-7367 GCA_045130755.1 Candidatus Limivicinus sp.
ATTCCACTGCTCTGTCGGCGCGCTGACCGATCCGGAGCGCCAGATCATCACCGACGGCTGCCTCATCAACTACTACAGAAACAACAAGTAAACATTCTCAAACGCCCATCGGATTTGTCCGATGGGCGTTTGCTTTGTGCGTATGGCCCTCGTCGGCGACAGCGCCTGCGTGCGTTTCCGGCGCTGAAAAGAAAATACTGTTTTTCCACTCTCTGACGTTTGAACAATTCCGTTTTTTAGTAAAAACTACCATTTTTCCTTCTTCCTTCTTGACAGTTATAGGCATTCTTTATATAATAATGCCAGATTTCCTTTGCGGAGGATGTCTCCTTCGCGCAGGAGTAATACAAATCTACAGGCGTCCCGGAGAAAACCTTCGGGGCGCTTTCCATCATACGGAAAGGATGATAGTATGAAAGCAGCAGTTTTGAAAAACTGGTTTGATCTTGAACTGACCGA
Source organism: Candidatus Limivicinus sp. (assembly GCA_045130755.1). Taxonomy (GTDB): domain Bacteria; phylum Bacillota; class Clostridia; order Oscillospirales; family Oscillospiraceae; genus Limivicinus. Next base: position 460 of record JBGUQD010000138.1, read on the forward strand.
TATCCCCGTGCCGGTGCCGAATGACAAAGAGGCCCTCATCAAAATCCGCTACGGCGGGGTCTGCGGCTCGGATATGACCGTCTACCGCGGCAAGCACATGACGGCGACGGTGCCGACGGTGCTGTGCCATGAGATCCTCGGCAGTATCGCCTCCCTGCCCGAGGGGTACGACGGTCCCTTCAAAGTGGGCCAGCGGGTGCTGATGAACCCGGTCATCTCCTGCGGTCACTGCGCGGCGTGCCGCCGCGGCCTCGGCCACGTGTGCGAAAACCTCAAGCTCCTGGGCATCCATGTCGACGGCGGCTTTGCGGAGTATACCAAGGTGGGTGTGGACAAGCTCTGCGCGCTCGATGACGATATCCCCGACGAGGTCGCCATCCTCGGCGAGCCCTTCGCCGTCGGCTACCATGTCATGCAGCGCAGCCAGATTCAGCCGGGAGATACGATCTTCATCTCCGGCGGCGCGACCGTCGGCCTCTATATCGCGATCTTTGCCAAGGCCTTCGGCGCCGGGCGCGTCATCATCTCCGAGATCAATGAGCCGCGCCGGCAGTTTGTGGAGTCCATGGGCATCGAGACCATCAACCCCTCGCAGACCGACGCCATGGATCTCATGCGTGAGGTCACCGGAGGCGGCGGCTTCGACATCGTCTACGATACCTCGGGCGCGGCCTCGGCAGTTCTGCAGATGCCGGACCTGACCCGCTGCGGCGGCAAGATGCTGTCACTGGGCCTGTCCGGTGACGCGTACCAGTTCATCATCGGCAAGGTCTCCTTCAAGGAGATCACCCTCATCGGCAACCGCCTTTACTCCCAGGAGGACTTTGAAAACGGCGTCCGCTTCCTCGAGGACAACTGGCGCAAGCTCGGCCTCGACCGCATGGTCACCGACCGACTGACCCTGCACGACATCGACAAAGCCATCAACATGATGATCGACGGCACCAACCTCTGCAAGATTATTATCGACTGCCAAAATTGATCAATTGCGAATGCGATTCGCAATTGAAGTACTCGCGCTTATCGCACACGGCGGACTGTTACACGCCGTGTTTGATCGGCGCGAGGCCTCGCTAAGCTCGGCTCAGAGTGTTTTTGAGTCGGCAAAGCTGCCTCAAAAACAAATTTGACTTCCTTCGGGCTTAATGTCCAAAATGAGTGCAATCAGCCGGGTTTAACTAAAAAGGAGGAACATCACATGCCGCAGAAGCTCTATCCCTCGGCGCACATCCTTGAGATGTTCATGCCGTATCTGCACGACGAAAAGCGCCTGATCGAAGTTCTGCGCAAAATCGCGGAGATGGACTTCTACCGCAATGTGGAACTGCCGACCTTCCCCACCAAGGAGTACCGGGACACGGTGCGCCGCATTCTCCGGGACAACGATCTGACCGCCGCCACCTACGCCGCCCCGTATCTCAACGAGCGGGACATGTCCCTCTGTGATCTGAGTGACCGGCGCCGCGCGGAGACGATCCGCTATCTGAAAATGCAGGCCGACCTTGCCGCCGAGTGCGGCTACAGCACCTTCGGCGTGCCGAGCGGACCCTACCCCGGCGATGAGTTTCACGATGAGGCCATGGCCGTTCAGGCGGACACGCTCGCGCGGATCGCGGACTATACGGCGCTGCTGGGGATGAACTGCAGCATCGAGCCGCTGGACCGCTATGCGCACAAAAAGGCGCTGATCGGCCCGATGGACGAGGTGGTGCCCTGGTTCAAACCGCTGCACAGGGCCCATCCCAATCTCTTCCTGCACTGGGACAGCTCTCATGAGCAGCTCGGCGGGCTGGGGATCTTCAACACCCTTGAGATGGCGGCGCCGTACATGAGCCAGATCCATCTGTGCGACTGCATCGACGATCCCGCGCACCCCTGCTTCGGCGACCTGCACATGGACCCGGCCGAAGCCCCCGACTGGAAAACCGAGGGCTTCCTGACGCCGGAAGTCGGCGCGGAGATCATCCGGCGCGCGGCCGCCTTTGACAAGCCGGAAGGTGTGCGCCGCTTCTGGGTTTCCGTTGAGGTGCTGGGCCACAAGGGGGACAATCTCTGGCACAAGGAGCGCATCGCGCGGGAATTTCTCACGCGCTGCTGGGAGGAATCCGGCGTGGAAATGAGCCGCTGAAAAGGGGAACAGAGATGAAGGTTAAAAAAACAGTTCTCGCAAGGCTCAACAAGTGCTACGCCATCGCCCCGCTGTTTTATCAGGGGAAGCGGCACTTTCTGGCCGCGTCGGAAAAGGCGGACCCGTGCTGCCTCTTTGACGAGAGCGGGATGCTGAAGGACGCGCTCTGGACCGAGCCCGGCGGCGTCATGACCATGGTGCAGGTCCCGGGGACGGACGGGCAGCTTCTCTCCACGGCAAAATTCTATTCCCCGGACGAGTCTTTGGACGCGGAGCTTGTGGTGGTGACACCCGAAGGGGGAGGCCGCTGGGATATGCGCACGCTTACGCCCCTGCCGCATGTCCACCGCTTCGATATCCTCACGCGAAACGGCGTCAACTGGCTGCTGGCCTGCACGGTCAAATCCGGGCAGGATTTCCCCGAGGGGGACTGGAGCTATCCCGGCAAGGTGTACGCGGCTGTCCTGCCGGAGGATCTGAGTGGCTTCGACTATGACCACCCGCTTGAGCTGCGCGTCATCAGGGACGGCCTGCACCGTAACCACGGCTACACGCGCTGTACACGCGGCGGCGTCCCGTCGGGCCTGGTCGCGGCGGACGAGGGCGTTTTTAGAATGACGCCGCCCGAGACGCCGGAAGGGAAGTGGCAGATCGAACAACTGCTCGATTGCCCCACCAGCGACGCTCTGCTGCTGGACCTCGACGGGGACGGAGTGGAAGAACTCTGCACCCTGTCGCCCTTCCACGGCGAGCACGTTGCCATCTGGCACCAGACCGAAAACGGCTATGTCCCGGTCTGGACCCTCCCGGAGGATGCGCCCTTCTCCCACGCGATCTGCGGCGGCATGATCGCGGGTGCGCCGACCTTCGTGACGGGCCACCGGGCCGGGAAGAAGAACCTGATGGCCATCCGCTATGACCGGGACACGGAAAGCTATACCGTAACGGTTCTGGATGAAGGCCGGGGGCCCGCCAATGTTATACATTATGTAAACCACGACGGCACCGATGTCCTGATTGCGGCCAACCGCGAGACAGACGAAGTCGCCATGTATGAGATCACAGAATAAAAGGAGCAGCTATGCAAAGGAATATACTCGTCCTCCTGCCTGTGGAGGCAAGACATAAAGAAAAGCTTGAAGCGGCGGGCGCGGGCTGCAGTTTTGTCTACAGCGATCCCGACACCGTCACCGCCGGGCAGATTCAGGCGGCGAACATCATCCTCGGTCTGCCGAAGGCGGACATGATCCGGGCGTCAAAGAATCTCGAATGGCTGCAGCTTGCCTCCGCCGGGACGGACCCCTATATCGTGCCGGGGGTACTGGATTCCAAAACCGTGCTCACCAACGCCACCGGCGCCTACAGCAAGGCAGTCTCGGAGCACGCCTTTGCCCTGACCCTCATGCTCATCAAGAAGCTCCACCTCTACCGGGATGAGCAGCATAAAGCGTGCTGGAGCGATCACGGCGCGGTGTCGTCCCTGTCTGACAGCACTGTCGCGGTCGTGGGTCTCGGCGATATCGGAAGGGCCTATGCGCGCCTTGTCAAGGCGATGGGTGCGTATGTGATCGGCGTCAAGCGCCGCGCGGGCAATTGCCCGGAATGCGTGGACGAGCTTGCGCTGACCCAGGATCTCGACAGCATTCTGCCGCGGGCGGACGTCGTCATGTCCATCCTGCCCAATACCGCGGCCACCCGCTATCTGTATACGGATGCAAGCTTTGACCGCATGAAGGACAGCGCCGTCTTCATCAACTGCGGGCGCGGCAACGCCGTTTCCGCCGAGGTGCTTTACCGCGCACTGTCTGAACACAAGATCGCCGCCGCCGGGGTCGATGTGACGGAAGTGGAACCGCTTCCCGCCGAGAGCCCGCTCTGGGCCCTTGAAAATCTCGTCATCACGCCCCACATCTCGGGCGGCTTCCATCTGCCGGAGACCTTTGAGCGCATTGTGGATATTGCGGCGGGCAATCTCGCGGCCTTCCTCGCGGGGAAGGAACTGCGCAATGTGGTAGACTTCACCACCGGGTATGCAAAGTAAAACTTCATTACGATAAGCAGAAGGCAGGAGCCGAAGCTCCTGCCTTCTCTTTCGTACGAATCTCATACTGTTTTTCGATGAAAAGCAGTCTTCACATCTTTTCGCTTTCCTTCTTAAACAAGGACAGCGCGTACTTGAACTGTTCCTCCTTCGGCCTGCCCGCAAGACGCAGCTTGTGTGCGCCGGCAAGCGCCTCGGCAAACAGAGGCCCCGGTGTGAAGCCGGCTTCGATCAGGTCGCGGCCCATGAGGCAGGGCCTGCTCATCCGCTCGTAATAGAGTGCGAGCATGTCCCGGAGTTGCCTCTCCGTCTGCGCGTATTCCGCACACATGGCTTCCCGGTCGCTGCCCGGTCCGGCGCAGCCCAGGTTATCCGCCCTGGCGAGCAGCAGCAGATCCTCCGGGCAAAGGGAACGGTCGTACATCTTCATGTAGCTCTTGACGGAGGAGCGGCAGTCGACCAGCATGTTCGGCTTCATATGAAGCTCCGTCATGTTCAGCACATACTGCGTGAGCTTTGCCTCCCGCGTCATGCGCCCCAGGAAGGTCTGCACCAGCGGCAGGCCCGCCTGCTCATGCTGATAGGCGTGGAGCACGCCGCCGATCTCCTGCGTTGTGACCGCTTTGCCCATATCGTGGCACAGGGCGGACAGCATGAAGTACAGCGGTTCTTTTGCCCCGGCGCGAAGGGCGGCAGCCTCATCCAGTACCTGCATGGTGTGGATCCAGACGTCGCCTTCGGGGTGAAATCTTGGGTTCTGCCCAAGACCGATCAGAGCTTCAAGCTCCGGAAACCAAACGGAAAGCTGCCGCATTTTCCGCAGCTCCTCAAAGAAGATCGACGGTCTTTCCGATTTCAGCAGCGCCTTTTCCAGCTCTCCCATGATGCGCTCCCCCGGCAGGGCTTTTAAGTCCATCGCAGACGAGAGCGCGATTGTCTCCTCCGCCACCGCAAATCCGAAGCGGGCGGCAAACTGGCAGGCCCGCAGCGCCCGGAGCGGGTCCTCCGCATAGCTTATGTCGTCCACATGGCGGATCCTGCCGCGCCGCATATCCTCCTGCCCGCCGAAGAAGTCCAGTACTTCGCCGGTCAGCACGTCCTCCATCAGGGCGTTCATCGTGAAGTCCCGCCGCCGCGCGGCTTTCTCTGCCCCGAGGAAGGGATCGACAAAGACCGCAAAGTCCTTGTGTCCGCGGCCTGTGGCCGTCTCGGAGCGGGGCATGGCGATATCCAGCTCATAGTGCCGCAGACCCATGATGCCGAAGCCTGCGCCCATGGTCAGCCGCTCCCCGAGGCTGTCCAGAATGCTTTCCAGGGCATGTACGGGAATACCGTGCACCTCGATGTCAATGTCCTTGTTCTCCCGGCCCAGGAGCCGGTCCCGCACAAAGCCGCCCACATAATAGGTGCGGCCGCCCTCACGCGCGACTGCCGCGGCTACCCTGCGGGCCATTTCCATATTCCTGTCGTCCATCCTTCGCTCACCTCCGGCAATGTCTGGGGCTTCCGTCACACCCTTCCGCGTGCTTCAAGGATCATAAAGCGGCGGCAGACGTTCCGTTTTTGAAAAGCATTATTATGCACAGTATAGCCCAAAGAAAGGAAAATGGCAAAGACTTTCCGAATGAGAACACGCTGCTTTTTACATGTTGTATATTCTGCGCTCATCCGGTATAATAAGCATATGAATCAAAAAGGTGCGCCGGAAAAACGGCCGCCTCATCCGAAACGGAGGGTGAAACATGAACACGATCTATCTTGCGGGCGGCTGTTTCTGGGGGATGCAAAAGTTTATAGACCAGTTTGACGGCGTAGCGGAGACGGAGGTCGGCTATGCCAACGGGCCGGACAAGGCGCCGAGCTATCAGGAGGTCTGCAAAAGCAGCGGACACGCGGAGACGGTGCGTGTCGTTTACGATCCCGCTAAACTCTCCCTGACCCGGCTGCTGGAATACTATTTCATGGTGATCGATCCGCTCTCCGTCAACAGGCAGGGCGGCGACCGTGGCATTCAGTACCGCACGGGGATCTATTACACGGATGACAGCCAGCTGCCCGAGATCGAGGCAATCTATCGGGCGGAGGAGAGAAAGGCAGGGGCAAAGCTCGCCGTCGAGCTGGAGAAGCTCCGCAACTTTTTCCCGGCGGAGGAATACCATCAGAAGTACCTGGACAAAAACCCGGGCGGTTACTGCCACATTCCCGCCAGCTTCTTTGACATCGAAGCGAAATCTTAAGCAATCTTTATTTGCATATCTGTCTGCGCTTTGCTATACTGGAATCAGCCGGAAAAGATGCTATCAACGAACAAGGGGGAATCAACAATGGCAGAGATCGAAAAACTCAAAGACGGCGAGCTTGACGAGGTCAGCGGCGGCAAGAAATACAACATCGGAAACATTCCCGTACCCGTGCGGCCCTACCCCAACGGCCCCATTCTTTACCACCTGACCATGGGCGACTATCTGGTCACCGACGGACAGGTCATCGTGAGAGACGGCGTGCGTTGGTGCCATGTCTACACCGCCTACGGTGAAGGCTGCGTCGACGGAAGCTACCTCTGATCGCACAGTAAACGAAGACCACCCCCGAGGCAGAACGCCTCGGGGGTGGTTTCAGCTTGTCAAAAAAGTCCTTATTGGGACTTTTTTGCCTGCGCTTCGCCGCCGAGCATTTTGCTTGAGGCAAAATGCTGTTATCTGAAAAGCCTTGAAATTCAAGCCTTTTCAGACGGCGGTT
>JBGUQD010000139.1:0-2990 GCA_045130755.1 Candidatus Limivicinus sp.
TCAGGTTGGCGGTGTTCCGTTCAGCGAAATGGTCGAGACCGCACGCGCCTACATCAACCAGCTCGGCGGCTTCGAGCAGTTCGCCGAATGGGGTCTGGTGCGCTGATGCCTACCAAACCGAAGGTGCCGTGCAAACATCCCGGCTGCGCTGCGCTGGTCCCGTCCGGTACCAAGTACTGTGACCTGCACCGACCATTGCATCCGGAAGAAGTACGGTCGGCTGCGAGGCGAGGCTATAATCGGGCGTGGCAGAAAGCCAGCAGGCTGTTTCTGCAGACGCATCCGCTCTGCGAGGAGTGCATGAAGCACGGCAAGTATACCCGAGCGACCGTCGTCGACCACATCGTTCCTCATCGCGGTGATGAGGAGCTGTTCTGGGACCGGAGCAACTGGCATGCGCTGTGTAAGCGCTGCCATGACCAGAAGACAAGGCGCGAGGATCAGACCCCCGTTTACCACTACTGAGGAGGCCCACCGGGGGCGGGGTCAAATCTCTACGGGGCTTCTCCCCAGGGACCGCCGCCCCCTCTCGCGTTAAAATCCGCAAAATTAGCAGGCCGGGGGTCAAAGGTCCCGCGGCAAACCCCGCAAAATGAAAGAAACCGGTATGTTCTCCCGTGAAAGCAGCCGGTTCCAGCATAAAAACCGTGTAATCGCAGGCAGTGATGGAGATGTTTCCACCGCTGCTTTTTCTCATGGAGTTTCGTGTCAACCGCAGGTGCCCCGCGAAGGTTTCGTGTCAGGAGGAATGAGATGGAAGATCAGGATATCAGCAGTTTTCTGGCCGCCTGCGCGAAGCAGTTCTGCCCGTGGTGTGGAACGCCGGTGGGAAGAAACCCAAACGGCAGACCGAAGAAGTTCTGCTCGGATAAATGCCGGTATGACTTTTGGAACTTCGAGAAACGGCATAAGGCCGAGAAATTAGAAATGGAGGCAAGGCTCAATGAAAACCGCTGAACTGAAGGTGCTGCCGGTCACCGTACTGAAACCGGCAGAATACAATCCCCGCAAAAAGCTCAAGCCCGGCGACAAGGAGTATGAAAAGATCAAGGCGTCGATCGAGGAGTTTGGCTTTGCCGATCCTCTGGTCGTGAATTCCGACATGACGATCATTGGTGGCCATCAGCGCCTGACTGTGGCGATCGACCTGGGCTTCGCCGAGGTGCCCTGTGCCGTGGTAGATATTGATAAGACCCGTGAAAAGGCGCTCAACATCGCGCTGAACAAGATCACCGGCGCGTGGGATGAAAACCTGCTGGCCGATCTGCTCAAGGATATCCAGGATTCCAATTTTGACCCGGGCTTCACCGGCTTCGATCCTCCGGAGATCGAGACCCTGTTCAACAAGGTCCACACGAAGGACGTGGCCGAGGACGATTTCAATGTGGAGGCGGAGCTGGCACAGCCGGTCTTCTCCAAGCTCGGCGACCTGTGGTGCCTCGGGAAGCACCGCGTTATCTGCGGCGACAGTACCGGCGAAGAAATCTACACCCGGCTCATGGATGGGCAGCGGGCAAATCTTGTACTGACCGATCCTCCGTATAACGTAGATGTGGAAGAAACCGCCGGGAAGATCATGAACGACAACATGGCCGACGAAGATTTCTACAACTTCCTGCTTTCCGCGTACCGCTGCATGCACGCCAATCTGGCCGATGACGGTTCGATCTACGTTTGGCACGCCGACACCGAGGGCCTCAATTTCCGTAAAGCATTCCGGGACGCGGGCTTCTACCTCTCCGGTTGCTGTATCTGGAAAAAGAACGCGCTCGTGCTCGGCCGTTCGCCATTCCAGTGGATTCATGAACCGTGCTTGTTCGGCTGGAAGCAGACCGGGAAGCATCAATGGTACTCGGACCGCAAGCAGGTCACCGTGTGGGAGTATGACAAGCCGCGCTCCAGCAAGGACCATCCCACGATGAAGCCGGTGGCGCTCATGAGCTATCCGCTCCGGTGCAGCACCATGACCAATGGCATCGTGCTCGATCCCTTCCTCGGCAGCGGCAGCACCCTGATCGCCTGCTGCGAAATGGACCGCGTCTGCCGGGGCATCGAACTGGACCCGAAATTCGTGGATGTGATCGTGAAGCGGTATCAGGCATGGTGCGAGGAACACAACGAGCCCGCGGAAATCTATGTGCTCCGTGAAGGCCAGAAGCTCACGCTGGACGAGGCGCTTGCTGCTTCATTATGATCATTTACGTCGGCACATATTTGTGCACTTTATGGCTCAGAATTAATACTATCCCTTGATAGAAATCTTTAAGTCTTCCCGGCAAAATTAGCGCCATGCTGCGTTAAAGTCCTTGAGCATATATCTCCATTATGCTCTGCGGACTTTGCCTTGCCTGACACAAATTTTGCTCGGAAATCCATTAAAGCTTCTTATCAAGAAATAGTATAAGGCATAAAAGCGAAGGGAGCATGAAAATATGAACACCACACTTGACGATATTCTGACCCGCCGCAGTGTCCGCAAATTCAAAGCGGAGATGCCGAACCGGGAGACCCTGGAGCAGATCATCGAGGCCGGACTCTATGCCGCGAGCGGGCATGGCATGCAGTCGTCCATCGTCGTCACCGTTACGGACAAGAAGCTCCGCGACCGGCTCATGGAGATGAACCGGCTCATCGGCGGCTGGCAGGAGGGCTTCGACCCCTTCTATGGCGCGCCCGCCGTTTTGCTGGTCCTGGCGGACAAATCGAGCCCCAATCACGTATATGACGGCAGCCTCACCATGGGCAACATGATGCTGGCCGCGCACACGCTGGGTCTCGGAAGCTGCTGGATCAACCGCGCCCGGGAGGAGTTTGACTCCGACGAGGGCAAGGCGATCCTGCGTGAACTCGGCATCGAAGGCGATTGGGAGGGCATCGGCCACTGCATCGTGGGTGTCCCCGAAGGTGACGAGCCGAAACCCGTACCGCGCAAACCCGGCCGCGTTTTCTGGGTGGAATAATAAAGCCGCATAATGAAAAAGGTTCCCTGT